>NZ_JAMQXI010000031.1:0-104555 GCF_024743775.1 Vibrio sp. RM-69-4 | reverse complement strand
CTAAGCTTACAACTGGAGACTTTGGGATCGCGTATATTGCTCATGACTCGAAGGATGTGTTTGAGAATACTCTGATGCGTCTAAAGATCTTGGAGCATGATGGTTTATACGGCATAAGGGATTAGATATGTTGGGTTTTGTGTTTATTTTGGCCTCGGTGACTCTACAGGCATTTGCGTTGTCTCGTGTTAGTTTCCAATTCAGTAGTGGGGAGATTATGATTTTCTCTGCGACCTCCTTTTTCTTGTGCTCGATATTTTTTCTGTGCAAGCTGGTGGTTACCAGAAAGCTGAATCTCACTAGGGATAAGGTACTGTCGTTAGCTAAGATGAATTTATATACCTTGCTAGCATTCTTCTCGTTTCATTTGGCTTTGACTTATATCCCAGCATCCAGCGCGGCTCTATTTGAGTCGGCAGTAGCCGTGGTTGTAGTGTCTGTGATTACTCGTGAAACTTTAGGCAGGTTGGCGCAGGCTTTCACCATCGCTTTGCTAACTCTATTGTTTGCAGTTAAGGCAAACGTGATGGATGCAGCGTTGCTGCTGGGCTTGGTTTTGGCTGCATTGGCCGGAATCGGTGCTGCACTAATTTCATTAAAGTCGAACGCAAAGTTTATGGGTGATTTGTCTATTGATGAGATCTTGGCATTTCGTTTTCTATTGTCAGGTGTTGTCGCCACGGGCGTGGCCTTCTCAACGGGTGCAAGCCTTGGTGGGGAAGTAGGTCTGGCAGAGGTGTTCGGGCTTTCTGTTTTTGGTTTTGTGCTACCGTTCTTTTTGCTTCAGAAAGGAATGGAGGTTACCAAGCCTGTACTTACGGTCTGTATGCTATCTGTGATTCCTGCGATCTCTTACTTGTTCGAGTCGGCGCTATATTCGGAGCCTTCGATCCTAGAGGTAATGTTGATAAGCAGTTCGGTGGCCTTGATAGTCTGGTTTTCAATATCAGACATTATAAAAACTCGAACCAAATCGGTATCGGTGAGAGCTTAGTCAAAACTATAGAGACATCAATATGATGTCTCTTTTTTCTCTTTATAGAGTGGTCTGAACCCAAGTTGATTATCCAAGGTCAGTCAGAACATTAATCAACTAAACATATCGTGTTACATTAGAAAAATCAGGTCAAATTTCGATAGTGAAGAATCTTGAGAGTAACAGGTCTAAGGCAGAAAGGGGCAAAAACATTCCAACAACCTATATCGCTCATCATAAATAGCATACCCAATACTCACGAAATTAATTCCCTCCCCCTAAAAGGGGGGAGGAACAACGCCGTCATAAGCTTCTACTCTAAAGCATAATGAGCGTGTTTAAGTTGTTTATATAACTTCTGCCAAGTGTTTTGACAGAGGAAAACTGACAAGTTTTGTTGTAAATGATCAGGTTTGATTGGAAGTGATCATACTATATAAATTATCTTCCTATACCTGTCGGCCCCTAGTATTCACGGTAAGGTGTTTATTTTTCTCTGATACTCCTCTTTATGGCTACCTCTTTAGGGTAGTTTGAGTTTGTAATTGATTTACATCAGTAATTCATTTTCTTTCATAATTAAAAATCTCGCTCAATGAAACGTTACCATAATTAGGAACCCATATGAGCAGGATGAAGCTGGTTGTTATCGGTAATGGCATGGTTGGCCATCGCTATATCGAAGATTTGGTCGAAAAAATGGAGGCATCGGCTGTTGATGTCACGGCTTTTTGTGAGGAACCGCGTGTTGCCTACGATCGCGTCCATCTTTCTTCCTACTTTTCACACCATACCGCTGAAGAGCTTTCGCTTGTTAAGCCGGGTTTCTATCAAAAGCATGCGATTAATGTCTTGATGGGCGAGCGGGCGGTTAACATTAATCGCGAAAAGCGCGTGGTCTATTCAAATACTGGCCGTGAAGTGAGCTATGACAAATTAGTCTTGGCGACGGGCTCTTATCCCTTTGTACCGCCGATCAAAGGCAATGAAAGTAAAGACTGCTTTGTCTACCGCACCATTGAAGATCTAAAGGCCATCGAAACGTGCGCGAAAAAGAGCAAAAGTGGCGTAGTGATAGGCGGTGGTTTACTTGGCCTTGAAGCGGCTGGCGCGCTGAAAGCGTTGGGCGTACAAACCCATGTGATTGAGTTTGCTCCGGTATTAATGGCTGAGCAACTTGACTTGCAAGGCGGTTTACAACTGCGTAATAAAATTGAGCGGATGGGGGTGCAAGTTCACACTAGCAAAAATACGCTAGAGATCGTTGCTCAAGGCGAGACCGCTCGTAATACCATGAAGTTTGCCGACGGTTCGGATTTGGAAGTTGACTTTATCGTATTTTCCGCAGGGATACGTCCTCAGGACAAATTAGCTCGTGATATGGGTCTAGACATCGCACCGCGTGGTGGCGTTGCCATTAACGATCACTGCCAAACATCCGATCCTGATATTTATGCGATTGGCGAATGTGCTTCTTGGAATCAAACTTTCTTCGGTCTGGTCGCTCCTGGTTACAAAATGGCAACGGTTGCGGTTGATCATCTTGTGGGCAATGAGAGCCAATTTAGTGGTGCAGACATGAGCGCCAAGCTCAAACTGCTGGGTGTGAAGGTGGGATCGATTGGTGATGCCAATGGACGAACTCCGGGTTGTAAAAGCTACGTCTATCAAAATGAAGAAGATGAAGTTTATAAGCGCATTATCGTTTCTGAAGATGGTAAAAAACTGCTTGGTGCAGTTTTAGTTGGCGACACGTCAGATTACGGCGATTTACTGCAACTCAAACTCAATGATATTGAGCTACCCAAACACCCAGACACCTTGATCCTACCCGCGCATGCTGGCGCTGAAAAACCGGCATTAGGCGCGGATTCACTACCTGATACTGCTGTGATCTGTTCTTGTTTTGATGTGACTAAAGCGAAAATTGCCCAAGCCGTGGCCGATGGTCATCATACGCTCGGCGCGATTAAAGCGGTGACAGGGGCCGGAACAGGTTGTGGTGGTTGCGTGCCTTTAGTGACGTCGGTTCTGAATGCTGAATTGGCTAAATCGGGTGTGGAAGTCAAAAACGACATTTGTGAGCACTTTGCGTATTCACGCCAAGAGCTGTTCCATTTGATCCGCATTAACGGTATCAAACGTTTTGATGAGATGTTGGCAAAACATGGACGCGGTTATGGGTGCGAAGTCTGTAAGCCAACAATTGGTTCGATTCTGGCCTCGTGTTGGGGGGATCATGTGCTCTCGCCATCGCTGGTCAGTTTGCAAGACACCAATGATAACTTCTTGGGTAACATGCAAAAAGACGGTACTTATTCGGTGATCCCACGCATGGCGGGTGGTGAAGTCACACCACAAGCGCTTGCGGTGCTGGCGAATGTCGCTCAAGAATACAAACTTTACACCAAAGTGACGGGCGCGCAGCGCATTGGTCTGTTTGGTGCTCAAAAAGACGATTTACCTGAGATTTGGCGCAAACTGATTGATGCTGGATACGAGACAGGCCAAGCCTATGCCAAAGCTCTGCGCATGGCAAAAACGTGTGTCGGTAGTACGTGGTGTCGTTTTGGTGTGCAAGACAGCGTCGGTTTGGGTGTGTTGATTGAAAACCGCTACAAAGGTATCCGTACACCACATAAGATGAAGTTTGGTGTCTCAGGTTGCACCCGCGAATGTGCCGAAGCGCAAGGGAAAGATTTAGGCTTGATTGCGACCGATGCGGGTTGGAATATGTATGTCTGCGGTAATGGTGGTATGAAGCCTCGACATGCGGATCTGCTGGCCTCTGATTTAGATGAAGCAACACTACTGAAATACATCGACCGTTTCATGATGTTCTACATTCGCACAGCCGATAAATTACAACGCACCTCAGTGTGGCTAGACAACCTGGAAGGTGGCGTTGATTACCTGCGTGAAGTGATTGTGGACGATAAGTTGGGCATTAACGATCAACTCGAAGCGGATGTGGCGAAGCTTATTGTTGATTATCGCTGTGAATGGACAGAAACGCTTAATCATCCTGAGCAATTAACTCGTTTTACTCACTTCATTAATTCTGATTTACGAGATGAGAACGTCGTGTTCGTCAGCGCTCGTGAGCAGCACCGTCCTGCGACTTATAGCGAAAAACACCCAGAAGCGAAAGGCGATATATTCCACATTGCGCTTGCTGATTCGGCAATCTCTACCCCTGTCTTGGAGAAATAACGATGGCCAATAACACAGTATTTCAAGCCATCTGTGACATTAATGACATTGTTCCCGGAACGGGTGTGTGTGCACTGGTGAATGGTGAGCAAGTGGCTCTCTTCCGTCCGACTGAGGCGCAAGAAGTGATGGCGATAAGCAATATGGATCCCTTTGCTCGAGCCAATGTGTTGTCACGCGGTTTTATTTGCCAACATCAAGAGCAGTTCTGGGTAGCAAGCCCGCTTAAAAAGCAGCGTTTCAATCTCATAACAGGCCAATGTATGGAAGATGAACGCTTTAGCGTGAAAGCTTATGCTGTGCGAGTCACCGACGGTGTGGTCGAAGTCGCGGCTTAACAGCCGCTTTTGAGACGATGAGATTCAATAGCAAAAAGGTTCCTTGTTCATCGAGTTCTCTTGGTGAAGCATCGATGGCTGGGAGCCTTTATCTATTCAATTTCCCTTTTTAATTTTAACTTTGGTGACAATAAGGACCATTATGTCTTATGTAAAACCTGCCGATTTTGTGCAAACAATGATTGACGCTGGCGAAAGCAAAATCTTCATGTCAACGCGCGATACCCTGATTCGCGGCATTATGGCGGGGGCAATTCTTGCTATCGCTGTCGCTGTGGCTATTACTGCGGCTGTGCAAACCGGAGTGCCTATTGTTGGCGCGCTGGTCTTCCCTGTGGGGTTTTGTATTTTGAACCTAATGGGCTTTGATTTATTAACGGGTGTTTTTGCTTTAGCGCCTTTAGCTTTGTTTGAAAAACGCGCCGGAGTAACCAAAGCGGGCGTTCTACGGAATTGGGGCTTGGTTGGGCTAGGTAACTTAATCGGTGCCGTTGCCGTCGCCTTTTTAGTGGCGCTAACCTTCACCATGAATTTCAGTATCGAGCCGAGCTCGGTTGGGCAAGCGTTTATCAAAGCGTCTACTGCTCGCACTCTTGGCTTTGCCGAACACGGTATTAATGGCTGGATCACCGTGTTTGTGAAAGGCATCTTGTGTAACTGGATGGTGTGTCTAGGTGTTGTCGGTGCTATGACATCAACTGCTGTGAGCGGCAAAGTGGTCGCGATGTGGCTACCTATTTTTATTTTCTTCGGTTTGGTTTTTGAACACGCCGTAGTGAATATGTACCTGTTCCCACTTGGCATGATGTTGGGCGCTAAATTCACCATCGTCGATTGGTTAGTATGGAACCAAATTCCGGCCACATTGGGTAACTTAGTGGGCGGCTTGTTATTTACCGGGTTAAGCCTTTACATGACTCACGGTAAAACCTTGCCA
Source organism: Vibrio sp. RM-69-4 (assembly GCF_024743775.1). Taxonomy (NCBI): domain Bacteria; kingdom Pseudomonadati; phylum Pseudomonadota; class Gammaproteobacteria; order Vibrionales; family Vibrionaceae; genus Vibrio; species Vibrio sp. RM-69-4. The sequence goes on along the minus strand of NZ_JAMQXI010000031.1, from coordinate 99,091 downwards.
CAACGCAACCTTGGCTAACCATTGTTAAGTGAGGTTTAACCTCGCTTAATGACGATATCCTTTTGTCGATAAGGTAGAGAGTAATCATGGTAAGCAGTGTAACGAGTCGCGGTTTTGTCTCTTTAGTAGGCGCAGGGCCAGGCGATCCCGATCTACTGACGGTTAAGGGGCTACGCGTGATCAGCCAAGCGCAAGTGGTGGTGTATGATCGTTTAGTTTCGCAAGCGATTTTAGATCTGGCGCCAAGCCGCGCGGAGATGATCTACGTTGGCAAACAGTTGGATTTTCATTGTGTGCCGCAAGATCAGATCAACCAAATTCTGGTCGATAAAGCCAAAGAAGGTAAAAAAGTTGTCCGTTTGAAAGGCGGCGATTCCTTTATTTTTGGCCGAGGTGGTGAAGAGCTCGAAACGCTGGCTGAACATCATATCGCTTATGAAGTGGTTCCGGGGATCACGGCAGCAGCAGGCTGCACGGCTTACGCGGGGATTCCGCTGACGCACCGTGATCACGCGCAAAGTGTGCAGTTCATTACGGGTCACTTACAAAAAGAAGGTAAAGCGATCAATTGGCGATGTTTAGCGCAAGATAATCAAACCTTGGTTTTTTATATGGGGTTAAAGCAGTGCCCGAATATCACACGAAACTTGTTGGATGCTGGCCTGAGCGCAGAAACGCCTTGCGCGATTATCGAACGCGGCACTACAGATAAACAGAGAGTATTGACGGGCTCGCTTGACGATTTACCCCTTTTAGCGCAACAAGCACAAAGCCCAGCCTTGATTGTGGTCGGCAGTGTGACTCGCTTGCACGACAAATTGAAGTGGTTTGGCGTATACTAGGCGCAATTTGCAAAGCAGCGGCGAACAGGCCGCTGTTTTTGTTTCTATTTGAGAAGAGAGCTCATGGAAAAAGTTGCCATTCTTGTCGACGTTCAAAACGTCTATTACACCTGTAAAGAGAAGTACCGCCAGCATTTTGATTACAACCAATTTTGGTATGTAGCCACTCAAGGGCGAGAGGTGATCAAAGCCAATGCCTATGCGATTGCTAGCCAAGATCCTAAGCAGCGCCAGTTCCACCATATTTTGCGCGGTATTGGTTTTGAAGTTCAGCTTAAGCCCTTCATTCAGCGTCGTGATGGTAGTGCAAAAGGGGATTGGGATGTCGGTATTACTCTCGATGCGATTGAGCTGGCAGAGCAAGCGGATGTGATTGTTCTGGTATCAGGAGATGGTGATTTCGAGCTATTGGTCGAACGGATTAAACAGCGTTTTAACAAAAAAGTAGAAGTGTACGGAGTACCAAGGCTGACGGCTCAAAGCCTTATTGATGTCGCCAGCCAGTTTGTTCCAATCGAGCAAGACTTACTGTTGTAGCTCACCTTCAGCAGGCACAATCTCACTATGTTGGGTATCTACCGTGCTGGTTGAAGCGGCTTGCTCTGCGTCTAATTTTTCACGTTCAGCTTTTGAAATATAACGAGGCTTATTGCTGCCGTGCAGCTTGGCATGCTTCTTTTTAAGATGCTTTTGCAGTGTTTGGTTAATTTTCTTTTTGCGGTTCATAGTCGTCTGCTCTTTGACACAAAGTCTTGGGTACATGAGGAACAAGGTGGCGCAGGATACTTGTTTTTATCTGCGATCTCAATGGGAGTTATTGGCAATGGAAAAAATGCATAGCGATCTTTTAACGGGAGAGCTGCTCAGTGAGTTTCGCACCGTAGAGGCGATGGTGAACATTTATTGTCAGCGCCATCATCGCTGTCAATCTGGCCTCTGTACGTGTTGCAAAACCTTGTTGGAATATGCGCAAGTACGTTTAGATCGCTGTCCTTATGGCCAACATAAACCCACCTGTAACCGTTGCCCAATTCATTGCTATAAGCCTGAGCCGAAAGAACAAATGAGATTGGTGATGCGTTACGCAGGGCCAAGAATGTTGCTCTCTCACCCTATATTGGCGATCCGCCATCTACTGCATGAAAAACGTGCACTACCAGAAAAACCAAAAGCGCACGAGTCAAATCGTCACCAACGATTAAACCGTGCGCCTTGCGATAAAATATGATCCGCTTTGCTGCGACTTATTTCCCCGCCACCCACTGGCGTTTGGTTTTGAGGCTTGAAGCCAACATATAAATACAAGTCGCCAGTAAAGCAATAAAGAGATAACCCATTAAGCCTTGCGATCTTTGCATAAACCAATCAGCGATCACGGGGCCAACCACAGAGCCGATACTGTAGCTAAACAGCATAACTTGTGTCGCTGAGACAATGTAATTGGCATCGAGCTTATCACAACCTAAGTTGATGGCGATTGGGTACAGGGCAAACGTCGCCATGCCTAAGAAAAACAAGCTGGCAGCTAATATCATCATCGTTGAATCGAACAAGGTTATGGTAATCGCTGCAGATCCAATCAAGCAAAATAGTGCCATTAATAGTGTTCGGCCCAAAAACTTTGATAGCCAAGGCACCATAGGTTGCACCGCCATGCCACCCAAAACTACAAGCGCCATTAAGCTACCAATATCGGTATGGCTGATACCGCGTTGTTCCAATTCAACAGGCATTAGACCGTAGATAGCCCCCAAAGTGAGCCCTGAAACTCCGCAACCGAGCAAGGCCGCATGGTTTAGTTTGAGTACCTGTTTCAGTGATAGGCTGACGGCATGCTGCGTTGACGGTTGGTCAGATTCGCCATAAATCAGCACCACACTGGCGATTAATAGCAAGGTAATGATGGCAATGAAAGGCACGCCGCCTGATACGCCTAAATAACCAATCCCTAATTGGCCCAATGCCGTGCCGCCGTAAAGCGCCGCCATATAAATACCAAGGCGTTTTGCTCGGCCTTTTTCATCACCATGCAATAGCCAAGACTCGACGACTACAAAGACACCAGCCACCGCAATACCAGCAACAAAACGTGCCACTAACCAAGCACTGGCATAGTGCAGAGCAGGTAAGGCAAAAATGGTTAACATGAGTAGCGCTAAGCACCATACAAAAGCGTTTCGGTGGCCAACGCGGTTGACAACAGGTTCAACGACTAATGCGCCGATCAATAAGCCAGCGTAAAAGGCACTGGCAAGCCAGCTTGCCAATGAACTCTCAAGCCCGTAGTGCGGCAACATCAATGGGATCAGGCTCATTAAATAGCCTGAGGCAATCGCATAAAGCGATAGCGCAATGACCGGAACGGAAATGCGAGGTGAAGACGCGTTCACAGTAATGTTGTCCATTGACTTTGCCTCAAAACCAGAATTGATGGGATATTTTGCGGCGAATATGGAGCTGATATTGAGAAAGGTAAAACGAAAAATTATGTTCTTAACGATTAATTTTATTAATCGAAAATAAAGCAAGAGAAATGAGCAGTAAAGTTGGCATAAATCGATAAAAAATGCCAACTTTATTATTGGTTATAATGATAGATTATTTCAATATGGCTTGGTTTAACCATTGATCAAATTGACTTTTTGGTAAAGCGCCATTGATCATATCGACTCGTTGACCATTTTTAAACACCATAATGGTTGGAATGCTGCGAATTTGAAATTTTGTGGCGAGGCTTTGTTCACTTTCAGTATCAATTTTTATAAAGCGAATGTTTCCTTTTCGTTCCGTCGCAGCATCACTGAATACAGGAGCAAAACCCACACACGGATTACACCAAGATGCCCAGAAATCGACGACAACGGGTTGGCGACTATTAAGCAGTGCTTCGAAATTGGCTTCCGTCCCTTCAATAGGCGCTCCATCAAATAGGGGAGCTTGGCATTTACCGCAATTCGGGCTTTCTGTTACTCGTTCTATCGGAACTCGGTTCATTGCGTGACACGAAGGACAACGAGTATTGAATGTTGACATGGTTTCCTCTCTTTATTTTTGTGTTTTGCTCCAGTCGCATTTAACGCACTAGACTTAACGTCGGAGCAAAAGCGCGTATACTGACTGACATCAAAAGGACCTTTTGAGTCTCATTTCTCTTTCATACAATGAGTTTTTAATTTTAGGTCTTTGGATTGCATTAGAAAATACAACAAAAACAGGTTAACAATGACAAAATTCTATGCCGAAATTACAGGTTGGGGTAAATGCCTACCACCTGCAACGCTCTCAAACCATGATCTTAGCACCTTTATTGAAACTTCCGATGAGTGGATTAAAACTCGTACCGGGATTGAACAGCGCCGCATTAGCCATGTGAATACCTCTGATTTAGCTACGGTGGCCGCCCAACACGCCATTGCTTGTGCTGGGATTGATGCAACTGAGATTGATCTCATCATCATCGCAACCTGTTCGCCAGATTCTCTTATCCCAAATATTGCCTCGAAAGTGCAGCAGAACCTTGGGATTAAAAATGCAGCCGCTTTTGACTTAAATGCAGCCTGTACCGGTTTTGTTTATGGATTAGAAACTGCGACGCGTTTAATGCAAGCAAGCCATTACCGCCATGCGTTAGTGGTGGGTGCTGAGCGTCTCTCTTTTTACATTGATTGGACCAAACGTGATACCGCCGTGTTATTTGGTGACGGTGCTGGTGCCGTTGTCTTGAGTAAAACCGATAAAGTAGTGGGTTTGCAAGATGCACAAATCGGTTGTGATGCCGAAGGGCGTGATATTTTGGCGGTGCCTAAATTTGGCTCTTCGATGGATCGTTTTGCCGCTGACAATGGGTATTGGGATTTTGATTTTGTTGGGAAAGAGATTTTTAAACGTGCGGTTCGAGGCATGGGCGCAGCGGCGCAAACTGTGCTGGCGCGTTCCGGTCTTTCAACCGAGCAAGTTGATGTGGTGATCCCGCATCAAGCGAATATTCGTATCATTCAAACCTTGTGTGACTTATCGGGTATTAGCCAAGATAAAGCATTCGTTAACATTCAACACTATGGTAATACGTCTGCCGCGACCGTACCTATTGCATTGTGTGAAGCGGTTGAACAAGGGAAAATCAAACCGAATGATAACCTGCTGGTGGCCGCTTTCGGGGCGGGCTTAACTTGGGGGGCTGGGCACATCAAATGGGGCGAGCGTGTTACCGCGATTAGCCGTAGCCAAGCGCAGTTACCAGAGTGTCAGTCCAGTGCGTTAGAATTATTGGCCAATGCAATTGAGCACTGCCAGCAGCGCCCGCTATCTAAATAACGTTTAGAAAACGAATGTTCACACAGTACAAGCAGTATGAAAACAGGCCACAATGTGGCCTGTTTTACTCTCAATGCTAGGTGTGTAAACTAGGTAATCGCCATGGCGAGTAGGCTAATTGGATGAATGGTTTCTAACGCGGTATTTTCTTCAATTTGCCATTTACAGGTTTCACAATCGGTAATCGCATAGTCAGCTTGCGATGTTTTGATTGCATCAAACAGGTGCGCGCCAATTTTCATTGAAACGTCATAGTTCTCTTCTTTAAAACCGTAGGTTCCCGCTAAGCCGCAGCATTCGCTGTCTAAGACCACTAACTCCAATCCTGGGATCATTTTTAATAATTCAATGGTAAAAATGACATTACCGCTGCGTTCAAGGTGGCAAGGGGTGTGGTAAACCACTTTCAAGTTAACGGGTTTCATTTTAGGCGCATTACCGCTCATGAACTCTTTGAGTAGAAAGCGCGTGACGTACTCGATTTGTTTGACCACCTTACTATTATCAACCCCTAAAACATGAGGATATTCTTGTTGTAAGGTAAACGAACATGTTGATGAGGTGGAGAGGAGCGTCGTTTGACGATCAACTACCGCGGCTTCGATATTTTTCACATTCAATAGCGCATTTTTACGTGCTTTATCGTGAAAACCATTGGCAATCAGCGGTACACCACAGCATTTCTCGTTATCCAGTAACCGTACGCCGATATTCATCGCATTCATCACAGAGACAAAATCTTTACCCAACTGCGGGTGGTTATAGTTAACGTAGCAGCCGTGGAAATAGGTCACTTGCCGGTTATACAGGGGTTGGCGTGTGCAGTTCTGCTTAAACCAACGACGAAACGTGCCGTGTGAGTATTTGGGAAGTGATTTATGATCGTGCACACCAATGGTCTTGTGCATCAGTTTTTTTACCATCGGCATAGCCGTAGCAGCGTTCACTATCGGTGCAAATGGTGTGGCGATCGTGCCAAAAAGATCGGTATGGCTCAGCACGTAATCACGCACCAGCTTTGGACTCAGCGTTTTTTTACCATGTTTGCCACGTGCCACAGCAATGATATCGCCAATTTTCACTCCGGAAGGACAGGCGGTTTCACACCGTTTGCAGTTGGTGCAGAGCTTGAGTAGGTCGTCATAATACTCTGCGCTTTTAATCCTCAAGCGTTCGCCATCCGGTCCGCACTGTTTTGGCCCCGGATAGAGTGGGTTTGCTTTAGCAACCGGGCAATAAACGGTACAAACAGTGCATTTGATGCATTGATCAAAAGAGGTATTTTTGGGTGCGGCTTCAACAAAAGAGGTGCTCATGCTAATACCTCCTGAATGGCTGGTCGAGATTGAGTTTGAGCCATAATTTGAGAGGTAGCGTGGTAAGCGCTGGCAATAGCAACGCCTCCACCGCTGCCTTCAAAGACAGGATCATAACCCGCGAGCATCGAACCACAGCAGTATAAATTGGTAATGATATTACCTTGATGAGTTGGGTTCAGTGACGTGTTGGTCAGCACACCAAAGGTCATGAAAGGGTGAGAGTTTGCTGAGAAAAAGGCATGATTTCGCCATAGAGCGCGATCATGGCAGCTCTCCGTCTCTAATTGGAACACGGGTTCGCTAATACCGTGATGAGAAGCCTGTAAACCTTGGCTGAAATAGCTCCCTGTAGCCATCACGAAATGGTCAGCTTGAATCGGCATATCATTGAGATTTTGAGTATGAATGGCGGTCAAACGGTTACCATCAAATTCACCACTGATGACTTTATCGCCTTTTAAATGAGTACCACCCATAGTTAAAAAAGCTCGGCTGAGTGTCTCTTCAATGCGGATGCCCATTAATGATGGCGGCATGGTCGGGACTTCATGCAACTGCAAGTTGGTTTCCAATTTGAGTTTGTTCAGTAAGGTTAACCCATCACCATTGCCCATGATGGCAGGTAGGATCACTAGATCTTGCACAGTGGCATGACGGATCAGTTGATCACAAAAACTGCGCCATGCATGTGGTTGTTTGAGCAAACGAGCAATATCGATGGATCGCAGTTCGTTGGGATTATGGCGAAGTGCTTCGAAACCCGGAATCGTGATATTAATGATCTCACTTGGGATAGCCGAAAATGCAGGTAGAGCGCGTAAGTTATCTTGCAGCATATGTGGTTGAAAATCTCGATAACCATCGATGGCGAGCAGCACAATACGCTTGAAATCAGCATTCGTTTTATGTTGATAAACATAAGGTTGTGATAACCAAGTGGCTTTCAATGTCCCCATCGGAGTTATGCGATAGTGGTTACTATTATCCGCTTGGTGTGTCAGCGGCATGCCGCGTTGCTGCAGCGTTTTTTGAAACCACATTAACCCTTGCGAAATAGTGTCAGAGCCAATTTTACTGTAAGGGTGATTCGGGGCTTGTTGACGTAATGCTTCCATGGCGAGCAAAGGGGATTCAACCGCTTCGCCGCTAGGCAGTTTACCCAGAACATCGATGGAACCGGATGAAAAATGCAGAGCACTTTGGCCTTGACTGATCAGTGCTGTTTTTAGGCCCGCTTGTAAGCAGCGAAGACCTGCACTGTAACCTGCAATTCCACCACCGATAATTGTGACGTCGTATTTCATCATAACGTCTCCTCACTTTCATTTTGCTTGTGTTGCGTTGGAATGTCATTGGCTCCGAACAAGCCTTCGTAAATCCAGTAACTGAATTCAGCCTCGCGCAGTGCATCTCCCCAGAAAATCGGTTTAATGCCTTTCCAGCGCTCTTCTAAAAACTCAACCAACAGTTGGCTCGATTGGTTTCCCGAAACGTGACCATATTCTTGAAATAAGCTGGCGGCGCGATAGCTGCAAAGCTCTCCTTGGCACGGCCCCATACCTAAACGAGTGCGGCGACGTAAATCGACCAAGTTATTTACATCGAGTTGTTTAATTGCGTATTCAATTTCGCCCGCGGTCACCATTTCACATTCACAAATAACCGCTTGGCTCTTCGCATCATCAGATAAGAAGTTTTGTGCGCGTTCGCCATGGCGATAAATAGCCGATTCATAGACGGGTTTGGCAATGCTGGCGGTTTTTTTCACCTGTTTTGGGGTTTCGTTGGAGCCGGGTAGGGCGCGAGTATGAGTTTCGCAAGGGGTATTATTGCCCAGTTTTTTAGCGACTAAATCGGTCGCCCATTCTGCCATTAGGCGGTAAGTCATTAATTTACCGCCTGTAATAGTGGTGAGGCCTTTCAATCCATCGCGTTGTTCGTGGTCAAGTAATACGATGCCGCGACTGATGTTTCGGCCGCTGCCATCATCATTAATAGAGACCAATGGACGCACACCCGCATAAGCGCGTAATACACGAGTATTCGCCATGATGGGGGCCAGTTTCGCGCCTTCGGCCAGTAGTATATCGACCTCTTTTTCAGTCACGTGCAGGTTGTCAATTTGGTCATAGTCAATGTGTTCAGAGGTAGTACCGATCAGTGAAATGGTATCACCAGGGACAAGAATATCGGCATCAGAAGGCTTGCGACAGCGGTTGATCACAAGGTTGTTGATACGATAATCAAGGATCAACAATGAGCCTTTTGCGGGGAACATTTTGATGTTGAGATCGGCGTATTCACAGATGTTTTGTCCCCATATTCCAGCTGCGTTAATCACTTCTTTGGCGAAAATCTCATATTGTTGATGAGTGTTGAGCTGTAAACAGCGTACGCCTAATACTGTGTCACCTTGGCGGATCAGCGACGTTACAATGGTTTTGTTCATGATCCGCGCACCATGCTCTTTGGCGTCTAGTACATTGGAAGCACATAAACGAAAAGGATCGAGTGTGCCATCGGGTACTTTGATCGCGCCGACAAGGTTTGGGTTAACGTGAGGCTCTAAACGCAGTGCTTCTTTGGCAGAAAGCGGCTCGGTTGTAATCCCAGCTTGAGCGCACGCGTCGATAAACGTGCTTTGAAAAGCAAGATCGTCTTCAGGCAGAGTAATGAACAGGCCGTCGGTTTTCTCTACACAATGTCTGGCGATATTTTTTAAAATTTGATTCTCTTGGATGCACTCTTTGGCCGATTCAGGATCGGTAACTGCGTAACGTGCCCCTGAGTGTAATAAACCGTGATTTCGCCCGGTGGTACCAGAAGCAATATCATCCTTTTCTAGCAAAATACACGCAATGCCGCGCAGTGCGCAGTCGCGCATGATCCCAGTACCGGTTGCTCCGCCACCAATGATAACAACATCGGTTTCAAATCGTGTGGTTGTGGTCATGGTGAAACCTTATTCGATGAAAAACTTATATTTAGTGTGGCATTTTCAATAGAAAATGTTCGATATGTTGCTCACAAAAGCGCGAATGAGCGAAATTGTGTTTCATTTTGGCGGTAATTTTATCTTTGTATGTTATTTTATATCAAAATGATGAACGGTTTAACAATTTAGGTTGGGTTAATTTAACAACTGAAGTGGATTTTAGAGAACAAATGCGCTTACGAGCTGATCCGATGACTTCATCATCATACCTATCTTAGCAGTATGAAATCATATCTCTATCCGTTATTGCACTTGATTATGTCGTTGTTTATAGAGACACCCTTAGTTTCCTATCATTTGTTAAGCTCTGCGTTAATGAGCAGAAGATCAAAATAATGAGTTAATTAACAAAAAACGATATTGCAAGTAACAAAATTGTGTTCGAACGCTCATAAATGCTGTTTTTTAATTTTCGTGGGAAGAAAAATGTGCAAAATTTGCCACACACAAACATTGTGTACACAAAAAATAAACAAGGACACTTACTATGACTCGAACAAAACAACATACTCTTCTCGGAGAGTGTATCGCGGAGTTTATCGGCACCGGATTGCTGATTTTTTTCGGTGTAGGCTGTGTTGCTGCCTTAGTTCTTACTGGCGCACAATTTGGTCAGTGGGAAATCAGCATCATGTGGGGCTTAGGTGTGGCAATTGCCATCTATTGCACTGCGGGTGTTTCTGGAGCTCACATTAATCCGGCGGTGACCATTGCACTGGCCGCCTTCCACGGCTTCAACAAAGCAAAAGTACTTCCCTATATTGCGGCGCAAATGCTCGGTGCATTCTGCTCTGCTGCTCTGGTTTACGGCTTGTACAGCAACCTTTTTACTGATTATGAAATCGCACACAATTTTGTACGTAGCAGTCAAGAAGCGTTAGCCACAGCGGGTATTTTTTCTACCTACCCTAATGCTTCATTATCATTTGTTGGTGCATTGGCGGTCGAATTTGTCATCACAGCAGTATTAATGTTCGCTATTTTGGCACTAGGTGATGAAAATAACGGCGCACATCGCAATGCAATGAACCCATTGCTGATTGGTATTCTGATTGCGGTTATCGGTGGTTCACTTGGCCCATTGACTGGCTTTGCAATGAACCCTGCGCGTGATTTTGGCCCTAAATTGTTTGCCTACTTAGCTGGCTGGGACTACGCACTAACAGGTGCAAAAGATATCCCATACTTCATCGTACCTATCATTGCTCCTATTGCTGGTGCCTGTTTTGGGGCATGGGCTTACCCTAAATTTATTGGCGCGTACTTACCTACTGTCGGCGTAGGCTGCACCATTCCAAACCAGTGTGATGACGTAGAAGAAAGTGAGCAAGCTCACGTCTAAAATAACGACAACACTTTATAAAACGATTAACGTGAAAGATAAGGAAAAGACCATGACTGAGCAGAAATATATTGTTGCCCTTGACCAAGGAACAACAAGCTCACGTGCTGTAGTGTTAGATCATGATGCTAACATTGTCAGTGTTTCTCAGCGTGAATTTACCCAGATCTACCCTCAAGCTGGCTGGGTTGAACATGATCCACTGGAAATTTATGCGACGCAAAGTTCGACGCTAGTAGAAGCACTTGGCAAAGCAGGTATTCGCAGTGATGAAATTGCGGCGATTGGTATTACCAACCAACGTGAAACTACGGTGGTGTGGAACAAAGAAACGGGTAAGCCAGTCTACAACGCGATTGTATGGCAATGTCGACGTACCGCATCCATTTGTGAAGAATTGAAAGCACGCCCAGGGCTAGAAGAGTACATTCGCGAGAATACAGGCCTAGTGCTTGACCCTTACTTCTCTGGCACCAAAATCAAATGGATTTTGGATAATGTCGAAGGGGCTCGTGAAGACGCCGAGGCTGGAAAACTACTGTTTGGTACAATTGACTCGTGGCTCGTTTGGAACATGACACAAGGCCGTGTTCACGTTACGGATTATACCAATGCATCTCGCACTATGCTTTTCAATATCAACAACTTGCATTGGGATGAGAAAATCCTAAAAGAGTTTGATATTCCTTTGTCTATGATGCCTGAAGTGAAGAAATCTTCCGAAGTTTACGGCCAAACCAACATTGGTGGTAAAGGCGGGACACGTATTCCTATTGCTGGAATTGCGGGTGACCAGCAAGCTGCGCTTTATGGGCAGATGTGTGTTGAGGCGGGCCAAGCAAAAAATACTTACGGCACTGGCTGTTTCTTATTGATGAACACAGGTAAAGATAAAGTCACCTCACATAATGGCTTGCTAACAACTCTAGCTTGTGGCCCTGCTGGTGAACCTCACTACGCGCTTGAAGGTGCAGTCTTTATGGGTGGTGCATCGATTCAATGGTTGCGTGATGAGTTGAAACTGATTTCAGATGCGCATGACTCAGAATATTTCGCTACGAAAGTTGATACGGCCAACGGCGTTTATGTTGTGCCAGCGTTTACTGGTTTAGGCGCGCCGTATTGGGATGCTTATGCCCGTGGTACGATTGTTGGTTTAACGCGTGGCGTGAATTCGAACCATATTATTCGTGCGACCTTGGAAAGTGTCGCTTACCAAACACGTGATGTACTTGATGCAATGCAAGCTGATTCTGGCATCAAACTGTCAGCATTACGCGTAGACGGTGGCGCGGTAGCCAATAATTTCTTAATGCAATTCCAATCAGATGTGCTTGATACCGAAGTACACCGTCCTAAAGTGACGGAAGTGACCGCGCTAGGAGCAGCCTATTTAGCTGGTCTTGCGGTTGGCTTTTGGGGAAGCTTGGATGAGCTTGCTGATAAAGCCGTGATCGATAAAACATTCGTTCCTCATCAAGATGAAGAGAAGCGCGATCGTCGTTATAAAGGTTGGAAACGTGCGGTGAAATGTGCTCAAGCTTGGGCAACTATGCACGATGACGAAGAGTAATACTTAGCCTTATGGCCTCTATGTATCCCCCTACTAGAGGCTTTTTGCTTGGTTATTTATGCTTTTGCTCTCTGATTTATCGATAAAAAATGCTCTGTCATCGTGGCAGAGCATTTTTTTACACGTCAATTTTTATTATTTTGGGTTTATCATGCAGCGCTTTTGGCGTCAGCCGTTTTTTTTTCTCGTTGCATCTTTGCTAAAAAGTAGATGTTTACGCAGGCGATAAAACCGTTGGTGAGCACTACAGGCCATGAATCAATCATTAGTCCGTAAGCGGTAAACAGTGCACAACCAACAAAATTAAGAATACGCAGTTTAACGATATCTTTCATTGTCAGCGAGATTGCCACCATGATCGAAGCTGCATAGCCCAAAATTTCAACCACATTCATTTCCATAATTTGACCCTCTTAATATATGCCGAACGATGTCGGTACCAATCTTCTCGCCGTGAGATAAGTGAGGAAGCTCCGTGCCTCGAATGGTCATAATTGATTTACTGTGTATAAATATAACAATAGCTAATATGTGATAAAAGACTCAAAACTAGGTTCGGTGAAGGTTAGCGATTACGCAAACGTTTAATGTCTATCACATAAAATTTATCGCACTTTTTGTTGATAGAAATATTGATTTGTTTTGTGAATGTTTTGGTCATAAAAAAACCCGTCTTAAGACGGGTTTCGAAGATGGTCGGCATCAATTTTACTTTTTGCCTTGAGTCATTTGTTTATCTTTATCGGTCAGCTCGCGAATACGACGGCTAATATCACGGCGCTCTTTTGAAATTTCTGCGCTTTTGATGATGTGATCATCGACGCGATCTTCGTAATCGGCTTTCATGTTATTGATGATCGCCATGACTTCTTCGTGGGTCATATCCGGTTTCATGTAATCGAGTAAGTTTTCAAGCAATTCAACTCTTTTACGGTTATCACGAACTTTTTTCTCGTTATCTAGCAGTTCACGTTTCAGTTTATTTTTACGGCGAGCTTGGTTAACAATTTCAAATACGATACTCATAGGTTCCTTTTCCCAACTTGAATGTCAATGCCATTGATTAAATCATATCGAGCTGATTCATAACAGCCTTTAGATCAATCCTGACTCACTCTTGATTAAGAAATAATCACTCTAGTCATGAGTGATTGTATTGGTACGGATAGGCGCTATATCATGTACCTTTCAAATCGCTATCTTATGGTATTTAGAGATGCAACTTTCAGAAATTTTAGTACCTAAAAGAAAAGATGTACCTGCAAACGCTGAACTGCATCACAGTGTTAAATTGCGTGAAGCTTATATTAGCGAACGTGAGAAGCTGGAGATGACCGAGTTAGAGTTAAACCGTGCAAAGATTGTGATGATTGATAGCAATGGGAAAATCATCCGAATTTCACTGTTGTTAGAACACTAATGCAACATCGATTGTGGCCTCGATTAGGAAACTCCGCTTAGAAAAAAGGAAATTATAATGAACATTGAGCTCTCTCCCCTAGAAGCACGAATTATTGGCTGCTTAATTGAAAAAGAAGTGACCACGCCTGATTACTACCCATTAACGCTCAACAGCTTGACCACCGCATGTAACCAAAAAAGTAACCGTGAGCCAGTGCTGTCATTAACCGAAGCTGAGGTTCAAGATGCCGCTGAGGGCTTGATCGCTCGTCACCTGATGAGTGATGAAAGTGGTTTTAATAGCCGAGTGAGCAAATATCAGCACCGTTTCTGCAACACCGAATTTGGCGATTTAAAGCTTTCAAATCAAGAGCTTGGTTTGGTGTGCTGCATGCTGCTGCGTGGGCCACAAACGCCGGGAGAGTTGCGTACTCGCACTAACCGATTATGCAGTTTTACCGATGTAAAAGAAGTCGAAACTATTTTAGACGGTTTAGCCAACCGTGAATCAGGCCCGCTGGTGGTGAAGCTGCCGCGTGAACCGGGTAAGCGAGAGTCGCGTTATCAACATCTCTTTTCTGGAGAGGTTGACGTTGAAAGTTTAGAGCAAACCTTTGCTCATGCTCCGGAAGGTGGGGCGACTGCTCGTATTGATCAGCTTGAACAGGAGGTTCACGCATTAAAAAATGAAGTCGCCGAGTTACGCGCTTTGGTGGAAAGCTTACTGTAAGTGAATAAGGTTTCCCACAAAGATAGCCCGGACTGGTGGGTTTATTTGGTTCGAACCCGCCATCAAGCACTGTATTGCGGTATTACAACGGATGTTGAACGACGCTTTGTACAACACCAAACAGGGAAGGGTGCAAAAGCGTTACGAGGTAAAGGGCCGTTATTATTGGTTTGGTCTCAACGTGTAGAAGGCGGTAAAAGCCTCGCTTTAAAAACTGAGCTAGCGATTAAAAAACTGACCAAATTGCAAAAAGAACAGTTGGTGGCAGGGCAAGAGAATGTTCATTTCTCTGTTAGTGGCATGGATGATTTTGGTGACGATTAGGTTTGGTCAGCGGCATTATTCGCCAATTTCATGTGCAATGTAAAAAATTGTATTAACCTTGTTTAGGGAATAATAACAACAAGGTTGGTTGCAATATGAACAGTTACAACAAATGGTCAGTGGTCTCGTTGCTCTTGTTGGCTTGTGCTTCTGCGCAAGCGGCGAACACGATAGCTGACGCACGTGGTAATGGAATGGGGAATACTGGCGTAACAACGGCCGATTATCTGCTAGCCCCATTCTATAATCCTGCTTTGGTGGCCGTGTATCGGAATAATGACACGTTTGGCGTGCTTTTCCCTGCGGTAGGTGGTGCGGCTAGAGACCCAGACAAAAGCCTAAAATCCATTGATGACCTGCAAGATAGCATCAAAGCGTTTGAAAATTCCGGTACACCCAATCAAAGTGATATTGATAAGCTCAATCAGTATTTGGACCAGCTTGCCGATGACAAGCCTCTTGCTGCATCGGCGGGCATTGGTATGGCGATAGCAATTCCTCTCGATCTAGTTTCACTTAATATTTTTGCGCGTGGGCACGCGGAGGTGATTGCACGTTCTGATATTGCGGCAAATACAGGCAGTAGCGGCACCGACGTTGAGAATCGTTATAAAAATTCAACCGTTGATCTGATTGCATTTGGTTACTCAGAATTTGGCCTAGCACTGGCCAAAATATACAACATTCGTGGTCAACAATTTTCATTTGGCATTACGCCAAAAATTCAACAATTAAGAACCTATAAGCAAAATGTTTCGGTAAAAGAATTCGATCTTGCTGATTATGACAAAAGCGAAACGAACGATAATGCCTTCAATCTTGATTTAGGGGCTGTGTGGTTAATTAACGATTTTCGAGTGGGTGTTGCGGTAAAGGATCTTTTTGCTCAAGAATTAAAAACCATTGATGGTTTAAGCTCGTATGATTTGGATACGCAAGTCACAATCTCGGGTGGATATGTCACTGAGTTTTTCACTGCTGCAATCGATTTAGATGCAACAAAGCAGAGTCGTTTCCAAGACCAAAAAGATGATACACAATACCTACGCTTTGGCTTAGAAGGTAATGCTTGGGGATGGGCACAGCTTCGTGCGGGTTATGAAATCGATTTAGAAGATACTTTGGACAACGCCGTGACGTTTGGCATTGGCATCAGCCCCGGAGATCTTGTCAGTTTCGATCTTGCAGGAAACTATGCTGGAGATAATCAATTTGGCATTTCTGGAAATTTAGCTTTCACCTTTTAAGTATAGGAAAGCATTCTGATGCTTTTGTTTAGTAAATGAGCGGTTATGAGTGCAAGTCAGCTTTTTTAGTGGTTTGCACTATCATTTATGAGGAACATACTTAATAATCAAGATGATATACGGGCTACTTGTTTGATCCTTCATTGGGTAGTCCGAGAATATGATGAGTGCGAAATCAGCCATTGTGTGTCATTAAATCCAGAAGTTAGTGTAATGAGAATGCCATGAGAAAAATCCTGCTCCTTTCATTTGTGTTCAGTGTCAGTTTGGCAGCCTCCACTCAGGCTGCAGCGCAAGTTTTAAATGGTTATTGGCGATATCAAGAGTTTTTAGATCTTCATCCTGCGCAACAGGCTCTTACCGACCAGATGATACAGGCAGTGCGTCAACCTCCCGCTGTACTCTCAATAGAGCAAGATAAACCTATTCATATTTCTGTTGTTTATCCAGGTCAACAAGTTTCCGATTATTGGGCGCGCAATATCAAAGCCTTTGAGATGCGTTTAGATGAACTTGGGATTAGATACCAAATTAACCAAGTATTCACTCGTCCGAATGTCGATATTCGCCAACAAAGTTTATCGTTGATGGAAGCGATCAGAAACAAATCCGATTACTTGGTGTTTACGCTTGATACCATCCGCCACCGTAAATTTATCGAGCAGCTGTTAAGTTCAAATCAAACCAAAATTATTCTGCAAAATATCACTACGCCAGTAAAAAGTTGGGGAGATCGTCAGCCTTTTATGTACGTGGGGTTTGATCATGAAATTGGCACAATGAAACTGGTGGATTACTACAAAAAGTCGGCGCCAAAGAATAGTGCTTATTCCGTCCTCTATTATTCTGAAGGTTATGTTAGCGATGCACGCGGCGATAGTTTTATCCAAGAAATGAGTCGAGACAGCAAATATCACTTGGCCTCTTCGTTTTATACAAAAGCGACACGAGATAGTGCATTTGATGCAACTTTGCGTATTCTTAAACAAACGCCAGATATTAATTTTATTTACGCATGCTCTACTGATGTTGCACTCGGTGCCATGGATGCGTTGCAGCAGCAAAATAGAGAAGATATTACGTTAAACGGCTGGGGCGGTGGTGAGGCTGAATTGGACGCGCTGCAAAATAGCACACTTGATGTGACTATCATGCGCATCAATGATGATGCCGGTGTTGCTATGGCGGAAGCCATTAAGTGGGATCTTGAAGGAAAGCCTGTACCTACGGTTTACTCAGGTGATTTTGAGTTGGTAACCAAAGAGGTCTCTTCAGCGTATATTGAAAAGCTCAAAAAACGAGCATTTCGTTACTCTGACTATTGATATATCGAGCCATCAATGAGTTTAAGGTCAAGCACCGTCAAGAAAAAACAAAAGATAGCTACCGTGATCACCAAATCAATGATTGCGGTGATTGGCGCATTGACGCTCAGCGTTTTATTTCAAAGTTATCAGATCAGTAGCAAAATCATTGCTCAAGAAGTGCAACGTACGGCTTCTCAAACCTCTAGTCTCATCCAGAACCTCTTTAACTTCCGTCTTTCATTACTGCAGATAAACCAAGATAGCAGCGCAAAAAATGCAGGTTTAGTTAAAGCAATTCGTAAGGGCGATAATGACAGCATTGATCAGTTCTTTTTTGGAGTTGACCAGCTAGAAGTAGCCAACACGCCTGACATTCGTTTCATTTCTGATTCTGACAGCCTGATGTGGGAAGATGGCAATGCTCAGTTTTATGGTATTGAACAAAACGAGCTGGTAAACATGTCTCGTAAAGTCGCGTTAAGTCATAACTGGCATATGATCAAATCGCCCTCTCAATTGGGCTATGCCTACCTAATGGTCAGACGTACTCCCGTTATTGACTCGCAGTCCGGAGAGGTGATTGGTTTTTTGCATCTTGCTACCGTACTTAACAACAATTACGTGCTGGCAGAAACATTACGTGAAGGGAGTAACTCAGAAAATCTCGTGATGACGACGGGTGAAAAGGTCTTAGCCTCAACAATTAATGGTGATGAGACCTACACGGAACGTGATGTTTTAGAAGATAATTTTGACGCCTATAGTTTTGCCGATTACATGGTAAGCCGTACCGCGTTAACCATAGAAGGCGTACCAATTTATATTAACGTCCTCAGTGTGCAGAGCAATGAGAACGTATTGCAATTACGTGAAAATTATTTTTTTTGGATGATTTTTGCTCTTTTTGCGATGGTGATAGTCTCTATTTTGACACGTTGGTGGTTACAGCAGCGAGTGAAAAATGAAATCAGTAGCTTGATGAATTACACCCACAAAGCTGCAGAAGCTGGGAGTTATGAGCTTTTTTCTGGTTCTAAAATCTATGAATTTGATCACTTCGGCAGAACGCTAGAACACACATTTCAACGTTTATCTGAGCAAGAAAAACAATTTGAAGATCTGTTCAATTTTTCACTTTCGCCCATCATAGTATGGAGTATCGACGGTGATATCATCAAAATGAACCCATCAGCAAAGAAATATTTCATGCGTCGCAATGATCAACAGCAATGCATTCTTGATGCATTAAAGCAAGAACTGCAGCCAAAGATACGCCTTGCGGTTGAACAAGAAACGTTCCGAGAGATAAACGTTGAAGTTGGCAATAAGGTTTTTCGCTGGAATTTATCCCCCATTATTTTTGAGCAGAGAATTGAGTCAATCATCACTCAAGGGCAAGATATTACGACAATCGCCGAGGCGGCCAAACAGAGCCGACTCGCAAGGCAAGAAGCGGAAGAGTCGGCGCGTATTCGTGCTGAATTTCTTGCAAAAATGAGCCATGAGCTGAGAACACCATTGAATGGAATTTTAGGTGTTTCTCAATTACTTAAGCGTGAAATCAGTGACCATGAGCAACTTGAACAAGTGAATGTGTTATGCAGCAGTGGTGAACATTTATTGGCGGTGCTGAATGATATCCTTGATTTTTCAAAGATAGAGCAAGGACAGTTTAGAATTCAAGAGTCTGACTTTAAGCTGGTTGAGGTCATCTCTGCCGTGGAAAGTATCTATCGGCCATTATGTGCCGAAAAAGAGATTGAGTTCAGCCTAAAGAGCAATATTCCGCCTGATATGATGATCCATAGCGATCAAGTTCGCCTGAACCAAATTCTGTTTAATTTATTAAATAATGCGACTAAGTTTACCCATCATGGGTTGATTAGCATTGAGTTCCAGCAAAAGAATAACCACCAATTGTTTATTTCGATTAGTGATACAGGTATCGGCATCAGAGAGCAAGATCTCGCGCTTATTTTTGAGCCTTTTACTCAAGTAGAATCAAACACCACACGAGAATACGGCGGTAGTGGTTTGGGGCTTGCGATTGTCAAAAGCTTAATTGAGATGCTTGGTGGTGCCGTAAACGTGAAAAGCCAATTTGGAGTAGGTACTACATTTTCTGTTGAACTCCCGCTGGTTGTCGTCAGTGACTGCGGGAAGGATATACCATCTTATGAGCGCGCGCCGCCACATGAAATGTTTGAAAAACCAATCAAAGTGTTGCTAGTCGAAGATAATCATACCAACGCTTTTATTGCTCAAGCATTTTGCAAAAAATACGGTATGGAAGTGACAAGAGTAGAGGATGGTCTACAGGCGATTGATTATGTGAAAGATCATCCAGTGGATCTTATCTTAATGGATAACCAACTGCCTTACTTAGGTGGGGTTGAAACAACACATTTGATCAAACATGAGTTGATGATGGATGTACCTATTTATGCGTGTACAGCTGATGGTATGCAATCGACTAACGAAGCATTTATGGCCGCAGGTGCAGAGTATGTGATAGTTAAACCTATCAAAGAGAAAGCATTGCATGAGGCTTTTTGTCACTTCCAAAAACGGCAGAAATAAAGCACCGCGCAACATTCTTATACGCTACCAGCCATAAAAGCGCGTTCTAATATTTCTTTTTTCAATGCAGCTGTCATTGCAATTGATTCAAGAAATTTAACGCCTACTAACATTCCTTTACCTTGTTGACGCACACTGACGATTTGGCAAGCGAGATCTTGTGGTAGAAGTGGGGAGAGTGTGGACTTTATCTCAATAAACATATCTTTTTCTAAATGGTGCAAGCCAGGAATAAATAGCGCGCAGCCAGAAATAGAAAAGTCGATCAATTTCCCTTTAAATTGATGCTCTCCTTCATGCATAACGGCTGGCAAAGAGAGTTTATAGCGCTCGTGCTCACGGATTGGTTTGGTCACAAAGTGCTTAGGAAACTTGATAAACAGTAATCCGAACGGTTTAGAAATACTACGAATAATCGAGGTTTTGAACGCGAGTATATGACCTAATTCAGTGTCACAAATCCCACGCAAAATGATTTGGATATTAACTATTTTTCGCATCACCAAGTCTTCACGAGCTTTAACGGGCATATCGATCAGTACGTATCTTTCACGTTTGCATCCGACAATTGTCGTTGAAAAGCTGTAAGAATCCTCAGGTCCGAATTCAATAGTGACGAGGATTTTCATGCATGGCTTAAGGAGTTTGATGAGATCGTCGCTGTTAGTATTCGGAATTGGCATTGAGTGGCATCGTCGTTACGGAAATATAGCTTTACTATACCCCGTGATTTTTACGTCACCTACTAAGAAAAAGTAAAAAACTCTCAGAAGATCATGTTTCTAAGAGCTTTTCTCAAGTTTAATTCTAGTGGCTACATCTTGTGTTAAGCACTGATGCGTTGACATTCGCAAGTTGATGATTGGTCGATATAATCATTTAACTGATCAATTTGTTCAGTGTTAAATGTTAAGCCGAGTTTACTTCTGCGCCATAGTATATCTTCACATGAAGAAGCAAATTCATAATGTAAGAGATAATCGACTTCGCATTGATAGAGCCCAAACGCAAAATGTTTACCCAGATCAGCACTACTTTGAACATTATCGAGCATCACCGAAACTCGGCTACCATAATTAGTGATCCAGCGGTTAATGGTCGCTTTATCAAGATCTGGGAAGCGCTGCTCAAGCTGCTGTTTGAGCTGTGCTGGATAAAAGGCTTCTCCACCAGGCAGTGGTTTGTTTGCAGTCCAACTGTCAGACATTTGATTAAAAAATGGTTTTAATTGACCCATAGCAGATTCAGCTAACTTGCGATAAGTGGTTAACTTTCCACCAAAAATAGAAAGTAGTGGCGCATTATCAGCTTGTTGATCCAATGAGAGTGTATAGTCCCGAGTAATGGCTTGTGGTGAGTCAGACTCGTCATCACAAAGCGGGCGTACACCGCTGAAGTCAGCCACAATATCATCTAATGTGAGCTGATGGATAAAGTGCTTATTCACCACATCCAATAAGTACTGTTTTTCTTCGACGCTAATTTTCACTTGACGAGGATCACCTCGGTATTCGACATCGGTGGTGCCTATCATTGAATAGTGATCAAGATAGGGGATCACAAAGACGATCCGTTTATCTTCGTTTTGTAAAATATACGCCTGCTCTTCATCGTGAATTTTCGGCACGATAATATGTGATCCTTTGATAAGCCGGATACCGTAGGGAGAAGTAATTTCAATCTGCTCATCAATGAACTGTTTAACCCAGGGACCTGTTGCGTTGACAAGCGCGTGACTGCGGCGAGTAAAACGAGTTTGTGTTTTTTCATCAAACAAAGTCACATGCCATAACTCGTCAACACGACGAGCTGATTCAACGCGGCAATAGTTTTTTACTTCGGAACCGAGTTCACGTGCTTGCATCGCATTCAGTATCACTAAACGAGCATCATCGACCCAGCAGTCTGAGTATTCGAAACCCATTTTCATCTCATTTTTAGTCACCACACCCGCGTTAAGGGCTATTTTTTTGCTGGCAGGTAGTGAGGTGCGTTTGCCTAAATGGTCATAAAGAAAAAGTCCGGCACGAATCATCCAAGCAGGTCTTAGAAAAGGGCGGTGTGGTAGACGAAATCGCATTGGTTTTGCAATGTGAGGCGCTTTGCGCAACAGTACTTCGCGTTCAGCCAATGACTCACCGACTAAACGAAATTCATAATGTTCTAGGTATCTCAACCCACCATGAATTAATTTTGAGCTCGCAGAAGAGGTAGCGCTAGCAAAGTCTTTTGCTTCATACAGGCCAACTTTCAGCCCTCGGCCAGCAGCATCTACGGCGATGCCTGCCCCATTGATACCGCCACCGACAACAATAATGTCGAGCACATTGTTTTCGGCTTCAATCGAGTTGCAAACAGAATGGTTGTTCATTGAGCGTACCTATTTCGTTTTTGTTCTGTAATGTTCGTATGAAACCATTTTTTAGTCGAAATAGTTAGTTTTTTGTTTTTTTATTTTGATCTCGATCATTATTTTCTAATGCATATGCTCACTTAACCAATAAAAAAGGCGTTACGTGAATACGTAGCGCCTTTTTTATTGTGAGAGGCAATACCTTAACGAGCGAGTTTGCGATGGGCGCGTGAAAAATGGCCAGCGCAGAACGCACCGACAATAGAAAGTTCACCAGCCAGACAGAGTGATGCTGCCACTTCGGCTAACGCTTGCGAATGACCAGTACCGTGCAGACCGAGAATATCCAAACATGCTTTTTGACTCGGTAACCCTGTACCGCCACCAACGGTCCCTAACATTAAATTGGGTAAGGTTACACTGGCGTACAAACCACCATTTTTGTCCACTTCCATGCGTGTCATACCAATTGCCGATTCAGCAACGCAAGCGGCGTCTTGCCCACAGGCAATATACAAAGCAGCGAGTGCATTAGCGTAATGCGCGTTAATGCCTATCGAGCCGCTTAATGCCCCACCAACAGTCGTCATTTGGCCAAATTGCATCATAGACTGTGGCGTCGTATGCAGATGTTTATGGATGAGTTCGGCAGATAAATGCACCTCGGCAGTCACTTTTTTTCCTCTCACACTACGCAGTGTTTGGCTAGTGGCTTTTTTATCACCCGATAGGTTGCCATCAAGGAATGCGTATTCAGGCTGCACAGGAGTATTCGCCAGAATGGTTTGGAACACGGCATTGGTGGCAATAGTGACCATGTTTTGCCCTGATGCATCGCCAGTTAAAAACTCAAACACGAGGTAGACATGGTTCCCTTCAATATTGACATTAATGTCTGACAGTTTTCCGTGTGCTGTCGTGTTTTCTGCAACTTGTTTAAAGTGGTCATATTGAGTCACTATCCACGCAACAAACTGCCCAGCTTCGATTAAGTTATAAAATGCAAAGCCTGGCGTGCGAGTAACGCCTTCATTTAACAACATGGCGCTTGCACCTCCTGCCGCAGTGAGCAGTTTTGCACCACGATGATAAGAGGCAACCAAAGCGGCTTCGGTTGTAGCTAGCGGGACGAGATAATCACCTTTGGCAAACAGTCCGTTGACTCGTAATGGCCCTGCGATCCCAACTGGAACTTTGACTGTGCCAATAAAATGCTCAATATTTTTGTGGTAGCTGAGCATATCTTGCTCTGTTGAGTCATCTAAAAGCGCACTTTTGTTCGTTCGCGTGTTAAGTACTTGCCAACGGCGTTCTACATTTTTTGCGGTTAAATACGGACTTGGTGTTAATTTGAGCGTTGGAGAAGTGAGCTTGGGTTGGAGTATTTGCTCTAGCTGCTGGGCTGATATATCACCACCCAAAATAGAAACATAATCTCTTCGATGCAGGTTTAGCTTAGGCATAGCGAATCATGGTAAAGAATTTGCGGGCATTGTACTAACCATGCACATAAACACAATATTTGCTTGTGTTGCAAGTTGTGTGAAGAGTTAGGCTTGGATATCCAATATTGAACCCAGCATGTCTTGATCTCGTTGGATAATATTGGTGCCAATGCGGTTATATTGTGTAGCTTGGTTCAATTTTAGTAGGCTATCAATTTCTTCAGGTTTTTCTTCAGCTTTAGCAACAACTTTATCAAACTCAACTTTATTAAAAGCAAGCGCTTTGTCCGCTTTATCAACAGGAGAGATGTCTTTTTCCATATTGAGCTCACGAGCCGCATCCTCAGCCATTTTATTTGACTGATTGATCAGTTGATAGCCAGAATGAACACCAGATATAGACATAAGCTTACCCTCGTCGATGTCTAAAGTTTAGGCTCCGTTTACTTTTTGCACAAGAAGAAATTCGTGACTAGGAAAAGAGGCTCGAAAGCACATTCAGCTCATCATCAGTGAGTAAATTATTCGATTCATTTTCCAAAGAGTGCTTTATCTCGCCTTGTAATAAACGCAGTTGTTGAGGTGTTAAATGCTGTAATTGTGATTTTAAAGACTCAAATTGATTATGCGTCATCGACTCATGCCTCAGTAAAAAATGCGCTGCCTTCTCACCGCGGTAAGTTTGATGTCCTTTCATGGCCTTACACCTGTAAGAAAATACTTAGTCTGAGATTATTCTCGATGTGGCGATTTTTTGTCCGAAAAATGTCAAGTTATAACAAGAGAAAGGTGAGAGGCGCCCGAAATTGAGCCGCTCTCATTATTACGACAATCGCTAGTTTACACGGACGGCAAACTTACTTGCGAGAGAGTGAAGCTCAGGTAGCATGCGATAAATAAGGTGCAGCTGTTGTAAGACCATTCTTACCGAGCTTTCATCTTCTTCACGCCATTCGGCTAAGCGTTTCTCTAAGCCTGCGTCGTCAATGTCGCTGGTATCGCATTCATCACAATGTTCATAAAGTTGTTTATGCAACACATCTAGGTGTTGGTGGATCACTCGGTGAGTTTCAAGTACCAGTTGGTGCGTTGCTTCATCTTCGATGCGTGTCCGATGGGCGCCAAGAGCAGAGATATAGCTGAGCAGTGCATGGTTCAGTGTCAGAAAACGGAAACTTTCATCGATTGCCGCGCGATATTTACCCGGTTCTGCCAGCATATTACTGATCGCTGCGGTTAAATTTGCGTCTTGGTTGTGGGCATTGCGCCGTGAGATGCGATAGCTCAAGTTGTCTTTTTTACCGATGCGGTACTGACCAATAATCTGTCCCAAATAGGCTTTGTTGGCATCGATCGCATCCGCCATGACTTTATGTAATCGTTTTGATTGCCAGTCAGGGAGGATCAGCACTACCGCTGCGACGGCCAATGCGCAGCCAATCAGAGTATCGGCAAGCCGAGGCAGTACCACGGCGTAACCTTCACCCAATTGATTAAAGCAAAACAGCACTAAAAGAGTAATAAAGCCAGTCGCATAGCCGTAGTTGTTTAGTCTAAAGGCGAAAAACATCACACCTGATAGTACGATAAAGACCAATTGGCTTTCTGGCGATGGGAACAAGGTTAATAGCAGCACGCCTAAAAACAGCCCCGATAACGTGCCAATGATTCGGGCCGTCAGTTTTTGCCGAGTGGCTGAGTAGTTTGGCTGACAAACAAACAGTGTCGTGAGTAAAATCCAATAGCCTCGTTCAATACCAAAACCTTGGATGATTCCGTAACCGATAGTGAGTGCGATAGACATACGCAGCGCATGACGAAATAGCATGGAATCTTTATGCAGATTTGCCTTCACCCGTAACCACATGGCTTTAAGAGTGTGGGCTTCTGTATCATACAACATACCCTCTTCGAGCTTGTTAGCATCAGGGTTGTTAACGTTATTGAGTTGCTTTTCTACTGTTGCTAAGTTATTGAAAAGATAACCTAATTGCGCTAGTGACACTCGCCAGTCAGGGCGTTGTTGTTCTTGTAGGTAGTTTAATGAGCTTTGCAATTCATCCAGAGCCATGATTGACTCTGAATGGTGCTGATAGCTTCGCCCTAACTGAATCGATTGGGCTATTTCACGGCAGGCTTTAGCCTGTGTTTCTAATAAATGTTTAAAGCGAAACAGCACATCTGAGCGGCCAAAGTGTTCGGCAAGCTCTTGATAGCGATAATGACTTGAATTGACACGTTCATGGATATCTTGTGCCATAAAATAGATGTTGAGAAATCGGTCGCTGGCACCATCAATATGGCCTCTTTTTGAACGACTCAACAAAGTGGCTTTACATTGATTGAGTGCGGTAACCGTTGCCGCGTTTAAATTGGCTTCAGCAATTCGATATGGCTGAGGGACTAAGTTCGATACGGGATGGAAGAGATGGCTTTTGGACTCAAGATAATTGGCCAATTGCAAAAAAACATTCGCTAAGCTTTGCTGTACTGGTTGCATTGGCCAAAACATATGCCAAATCATCGACATGAAGTAATACCAAGCGGCACCCGTCAGGAGCAAAACGGGTTGAAACCACAAATTCACGCTTTGGTGTGCACCCAACATGGTGTAGATGGCGATAAGTAAGGAGCCAAAGGCGATGCTGGCATAACGTGGGCCAATTGCGCCAAGAATGATAAAACCAAACGAGGAGATAAATAACCCAATCGCAAACAGTGGCGGGGTATGGAAAAGTAGTTCGATGGAAAATGCAGCGATAGCAAAGCAGATAAATGTCAGAGTGAGGGATTTTAACCGTCCACTGAAACTGTCATCACTTTCAGCCAGTGCTGCGGCAATCACGCCAAGGATCAGTGGCGTAATCCAAGTATTGAGGTTGTAGTGCCACGCAGGAATGACCACGCCTAATAGAGTGATCAAAATGAGAATGCTGTAATTGACAGTTTTATTCGCCCAATAAAGGCGAATTTTGCTAGAGAGCGGCACGATACTTCAACATCCAAAAAGAAAACCATAGTGTAGCAGAAGCGTTGATTAACACTCTGATCAAGATAAAGAAAAAAGTCTACTTGATTACAAAATCAACAACAGCAATCTTGACATTAATTTTTCAATGCCCACTGTGATTGGTATATCATATTCACATTCTTATAAAAGAGCATAAAACCATGCAGCTGAGCGCAAATAAGCCTGCACAATTTCTCATTCAAGACGAATATAACCAAGTTGAACTTGACCAACAGCGTTTGATTATCTCCTCGGCTGTCAGCGAAGAGCGGATCCCGTTCACGGTTTGGAACGGTAAAGTCCGTGTTAAGCGTGGTTTGTTTTGGGGAGCATTGCAGTTTTTTGCGCATGAAGATGAAGGCGTTCAGCAATCATGGTTGGTGCAAGGTTTGCCTTGGCCCGAGTGCCGACAGTTTGCCCATACGGCGGTAGCGGCTTATCAACAATGGCACAATCGTCAATGTGTGCAGTTGAGTCAGTATCTGCCTCGCTGGGAGCAAGAGCTCAATCGCTTGAAGCGTTTACCCTCTTTTTTGCCGCACTCCTTATTGGATGTTTGGGCTTTGCAAGTGGAAGCTGATTTTTCGACGATGGACATGAAATTAGCCGAAGCACGTCAACGGCTACCTGATGCTATTGCTCAGCTCTCGCCTTGGCTTACGGATCGCTCGGCGTCCCTTGCCCAACGAAATCAACACTGGCTTGAATTGGAACGTCAAAACTGGGAAGTCTTATTCTCTCAAGTCGAAAGTTCTCCACTTAATTTGTCGCAGCAACACGCAGTGCTACTCAATGATGATCACAACCTCATTCTAGCGGGTGCAGGTTCGGGCAAAACCAGCGTTTTGACGGCGCGTGTTGCGTATCTACTCCAAAGTCACCTTGCACAGGCCCACGAAATTCTACTGGTGGCTTTTGGTCGCGATGCGTCGAAAGAGATGGAACAGCGATTAGATAGCAAAATCGGCATGGCGGCGGAACACGTTCGCGTTAATACCTTCCATCAGTTAGGGCTGAAAATTTTAAACGAGGTCGAAGGGCGAGAAGCGATCATTTCGCCAGTGGCTCTAGACAGTAACTTAAAGTTGGCATGGTGTATTGATTGGTTGAAGAAACATTGGATGACGCCGACCAATTTTAAGCGTTGGCAGAAGCATTTATCTAAATGGCCAATTGCTTATTTAGCTGGTGATGATGAACTGGGCAGCCATGTTGAAAACCCAAAGCTGATTGCATGGTTGGAAAAGCAGCTTGAGCAACTGGCTATGCTTGGTCTTGGGAAAAAGGAGCTGCAACAACGTTTGATTGACCATCCAGACTATTCAAGGCTGAACAGTGAGCTCTCTTTGTGCTGGCCATGTTACCAAGCTTGGTTACAAATGCTCAAAGAGCAAAATCAAATCGATTTTAATATGATGATCAGCCGCGCAACGGAATACGTTGAAAAGGGCAAATTTAAATCGAATTGGAAATTCATCATGATCGATGAATACCAAGATATTTCACCACAGCGATTGGCGTTGATCCAATCTTTGTGTGAGCAGCAGCCAGGAGCGTGTAACTTGTTTGCAGTGGGTGATGATTGGCAGTCAATCTATCAATTTGCTGGTTCTGACGTTGATCTTACGACTGGGTTTAGTGAGCGCTTCCCACACTCGACGGTTCATTATCTGGATACGACTTATCGTTTTAATGATCAGTTGGGTGCGGTGGCTAACCAGTTTATTCAAGCCAATCCGAATCAGTTACCAAAAACACTTAACAGCTTCAAGCAGCAAAAGCAAAAATCAGTTTTTATTGCACCAAGCAACAACATTGAAAAGATCTTGGATCAACTCAATCGCCAAGCGAATAGTACGCAATCTGTGCTATTGCTTGGACGAAACCATTACCATAAACCAGAACTTCTTAACGACTGGAAAAAGCATTACCGCTCACTCAATATAGAATTTATGACTTGTCATGCCAGTAAAGGTAAAGAAGCCGATTTTGTGATTGTGCTCGGTGTTGATGAGGGGCAGTTTCCGGCTCGAGTGAAAGCGCTGCATATCGATAGTGCATTGAGCCAATCGAATGATGATTTCCCCTACGCCGAAGAGCGCCGTTTATTCTACGTTGCAATGACCCGCGCTAAAGAGAAAGTGTGGATCACGCACTCGGGCAGTGGCTCGGTTTTTGTTCGCGAATTGCTATCAGGGGATTACCCAGTGGTGAAGCAGAAATAACGCATCCTTTGGAAGAGGATGCGTTCACGCAGGCGATCAAGTTGTCTTATGTGGTGATTTGGATTTTGACTGTGTGTCTCTGTGCGTATGTGAAGGTTATAGGTTACATGCGTTCAGCTAGATAAGCTTGGTAATCAGGGATCTCGATATCGACCTCTTGCTCTATCAACTGTGAAGAGAACAAAAATTTAGCACTGGCGCGGTTTGTGGCAACTGGAATGTTCCAAACGCTGGCAATTCGTAGCAGAGCTTTTACATCGGGATCATGCGGTACGGCATTGAGTGGATCCCAGAAGAAGATCAATACATCAATTTTGCCTTCAGAAATCAACGCGCCAATTTGTTGGTCGCCACCCATCGGACCGCTGATCATGCTTTTTATAGCAAGGCCAGTCTCTTTGCTGAGCATGCTGCCAGTGGTTCCTGTCGCGTATAAAAAATGGCGCTGTAGTTTTTCTTTATTTTCTTTTACCCAGCGAAGTAGTTCCGGTTTGCAGTTGTCGTGAGCGACGAGAGCGACATGCTTATGCGCAGGCATAGTCCGAGTCGTTGTTTGCATTGAAGAGTCCCTATGATTCAAATCAGTATGTTAAATAGCGAAATCGCCACTTTTATTCAATCTCTTTTACGCTAAAAGTCGGCCTATATTCAGATGGAGATAACGAATCTGCAATTATCTGCGGATTGAGTGACATAGGCGTTAAGGATTCGATAATCGGTGCAGCTTTTTTTTCATAAGGTTGCTGATTGAAAAAAGCCGCAGCTTGTTGAATGGAAAGCCTGCCTTGCTCGACCATTTTATCCGTTGGCGCAAATTCGACTCGGCCACGCAGTAGCCCGCGGTAGACGCCATGACTTAAATAGGTTGCCACCAAACCGATGTGGTTTGTCATCCCTGAGGTTCTCAATTCACTGATCGCCGCTTCAATCGCGACGGCGCTGCCCACAATATAGCGAAGTTCGGGATACTCCATCACTTGCTGCACTAAATTACGCTGCAGCTCTTTATCGTTATCTGCCCATAAGTTTTCGACTACGTTTATATCACTACCTTGTATTGCGCGATAAAAACCTTGGCTAACAGGTTTTGTTCCTCCACTTGTTTTTGGACCAAGTAGTAAAGCGATCTTAGTTTTACCACTGCCTTGTGGGTGCTTGTCAGCAAGATATTTTCCCGCGTAGTACCCCATCCAATACCAATCGACACCCACTTGACCTTGTAGCCGCGCAGACTGCTGCTGATTCAGAATGAGTTGATTAACCGTTGCAAACACAGGCGTAGAAGCGACGTATGTACTTAAGTCCGTTGTGTAAAGATCCGGCGCAACTGTACCGAGAATGATCGCATCAGCGCCCCAACGAACGCACAATGAAAGCTGTTCTTTTTGTCGTTCGTGATTAGGATAACCACCCGATTCTAACACGCGTAAATTCAACTTCTGTTTTCTCGCCTCGTCAACCATTCCATAGTTGACTGATAACCAATAGGAATCTTTGAGGTGAGGGTATAAAGCGCAGACTTTCTTATGGGGTTCGGCGAATGTTGTGCTGCTAATCAAGCTTAAAATCAGCAGTAAAAGCGTTGGGGAAATAAGGTTTAAGATCAATTGCATTCGCTATTCGTTGGCATAACGTGAGTAAACACTGCAAAATATAGCCCATTCCGTGTTGCTTAAGAAGTAATGTTTGAGGTTGGGTGCCATGTTGTTAGCCAAAGCCAGTATTGGCCGAAAATTAATGTTGTCCTTTTCGGCAATGGCCCTGCTCGTTTTGTTATCGGCGTTGATCGGCGTGTTTGGTTTTTCGCTGGTGGCTAAAACCGAACGTAATGTGGTGAATTCTGCCATTCCTTCGATGCTGGAAGCGCGTCAAGTGTCGGAGTTAAGCACACGAATCATTACGTCTGTGCAAATGTTAACCAACTCTAAAACAGAGCAAGAGCGCCAGCAGTATGGCAAAGCGCTTTTCGATCAGCTTCAATCTTTGCTTAATCACATCAAGCAGTTGGGTGCCGATTCCTTTGATTCAGAACTGCTGACGCGCCTAGAAAATGATGTTCAAAGCGTTATCGATACATTGGCTCAGCTTGGTATTACGGTTGAGCGTAAGTTGTATCTGGCACATGACTTAAGTGTTCGAGTGGAAGAGATGCGACAACTGGCGCTGCAATTGGAAGAGCTGACGCGCACTCAAGTGCTCAATACCAGTACCATCGCAGTGGCGAATGTGACGCACATTTATGACTTGCTGCAAGCCGATAAAACATCACAAGCGTACAAAGCGTTAGACGCTTTAGTGGAAGTTGACCTCGATCTTTCAGAGCGCTTGCATGAGCTTCATTTGCTGGCGTTCAAAATGCTCAGTCACATCGAAGAGACACGCACGGTTACCGATGTTGAGCGAATCCAACAAATCCAAACAGAGTTTTTGCATAACCTCACCATCATGCAGCGCAGAGTACGCGCGGTAGAAGACCCGGCGCGTTCGAAGCAAATGACAGAGCTGCTTAATGAGTTAGAAAAGCGCAAAGTGGTTTTTAGTGTTTTGCAGCAACGTTATGATAACGAACAGGTCGCGAAATCGCTCACACAAAACACCTTAGTACAGTTTTCAGATCTCAATACTACCGTCAGCCGCTTAGTGGATGACTCCAATCGTACAACGACCCGCGCTGTTGAGCAGCTCTCTACAACCTTGAACATGGCACAGTATACATTGACCTTATTAACCTTGGTTGGTCTTCTCATTGCAGCTTTCATTATGTGGAAGGTCGTCTATCTGTCGGTGGTAAAACGTTTAGCCGAATATTCATCGGCACTGTTATCCATCGCAAAAGGGCAACTGCAGGTTGAAGTGGCAGTCCAAGGAGAGGATGAACTGGCGCAAATGGGGCAGGCGATCATCACGGCTCGCAATACCGCGCAGTCTCTTAAAGTGGTGGCGGAAAGTGAAGCGCAGGCGAGAGAGGCGTTACAAGAACATAAAGAGCACTTAGAGGAAGTGGTTACCGAGCGAACAGAACAATTACAACACACCAATGAGAAACTCAATATGGAAGTGTTGAATCATGCCAAAGCTCGCAACTTAGCCGAGCAAGCCAGCCGCGCTAAATCGGCATTTTTGGCCACCATGAGCCATGAAATCCGCACACCAATGAATGGCGTATTAGGCACGGCTCGTTTATTACAAGAGATGCCATTAACCGTTCAACAGCGCCAGTATGTGGACGTGATTAACCGCAGCGGCCACACCTTGTTGTCCATTTTGAATGATGTGCTGGATTATTCAAAAATTGAGGCCGGACACTTAGAAATTCGCAATGCCAACTTTAATTTGCATCAAATGGTGGACGATGTTTACCAACTGATGAAAGGACGTGCTGAAGAAAAGTCGCTTGAATTTACCAAGCAGATTGAACTGGATGTTGCTTCTTTTTGGGTGGGTGATATGACTCGCTTAGGTCAAGTGCTGACGAACCTTGTGGGTAATGCCATCAAATTTACCGATCAAGGTTATGTGGATATTTATGTCAGTCTTGATGCTGAAATGTCTAATCAAGTGACATTTGAAGTGTCGGATTCCGGTGTTGGAGTCAGTGAACAGGATCAAATCAGGCTGTTTGATGCGTTTACTCAAGCTTCCAGTGAGCAAAGTTACAAAGGCGGTACTGGGCTTGGTTTGGCTATCAGCAAACGGCTTGTTGAAGCCATGGGCGGCGAGCTTAAGCTTGAATCAGATTTAGGCAAAGGAAGCCGTTTTGAGTTTACTGTTCCTTTACAGCGAGGAGAGGCAGTGAATGCAGTGGTTAAAAGGCCGATAGCCGCGACGCGAGAGGCCAACATCTTGCTGGTGGAGGATAACCCTGTCAACTGCATGGTTGCTGAGGGGTTTTTGGCCAGTCTCGGTCATAATGTGCTCACCGCGAAAACAGGCGCTGAAGCTCGGGTTCTGTTTAGTGAGTATAGGTTTGATATTGCACTGCTCGATATTAATCTACCTGACGTTAATGGTGTTGAGCTGTTGGCGCAGCTCAAACTTATCGAACGTGAACAGTATTCGCATCTACGCCCCACACCGATGATTGCTATTTCGGCTCATGTGTTTAATGAAGAGGTGGAAAGCTATTTAGCAGCTGGTTTTGATGGCTATTTGCCCAAACCTTTAGTCAAAGAAGATCTTGCACAACTTGTCCAGCAACGTATTGAACACAATACCTTACCCGTTGAGTTGATTGTGCCTACGCACGTAACCTCTGATAGCCAAAAATCCGCTCGTCCGATTATGGACGAGCGGATCCTACTCGCGGATATTGAGGTGCTAGGGCGTGACAAGATGAATGAAATCATTGAGCTGTTCGCCGATTGCACGCATGAATACCTACACGAGTTTCGCCAGTCTAGGGAACAGGCTCAGATCGTTAAGTCGTTAGCACACAAATTGAAAGGTTCAGCTGGCAGCTTAGGTTTGCATGCCTTGTTTGATCTGTGTTTAGTCATTGAGAAAAGTGCTGACTCTGCGCAAACGTATCAAGAGCTACAAGCGAAATTAGAAGCCTTAGCCGCTCAATCCATTCATTCACTCAGGTTACTGTTTATATAAATAATTGGCTGTTGGCATCATTAAAAAGGGCCTGCGACAAGCGCAGGCCAAGTTCCCTGTGGAGCAAGGTTTTTTAGGGGGAGGTGTTGAGATCACTGAATAATTTTAATGATCTCATGATTAGCGGCGCAGAACCCTACATTCTACGCGGCTAATTCTTTTACTACTGGCAACGTCAATAAACGACAGACGTTAATATTACCCACGCCTTCGATCGATTCTAATTGTGTCATCAAAATGGATGAAATATGGCGGTTAGCCGCGTCTTGTGCCAGAGCGTTAAGCACTTGCTGAGACAGCAAATCCGCTTGTGTCGCTAATGATGGAATATAGGTTGGTGTAACGCCGCGCAAAATGGTTAATTTACGCAGCAGTTCAGGCCTGTCGGAGAGTGCCCAAATGGTAGCTTGGCTTTGACAGCGAGACATCAACAGGGGTGTTTCTCCCTGTTGAGTTAAAATGGCGACCCCAAGATCTTTATGAACCTTAGTCGCCGATATCATGGAGGAAAGCGCGAAGCTTTTGCCCGCATCGCTGCACAAATGATGCAGTTTATCCCATGAATTTTGCGCACAGCCTAACTCTTGTTCTGCACCATGAGCGATACGCACCATCGCTTCTACTGCTTCAATGGGATAGCTTCCCGCCGCTGATTCTGCTGATAGCATAATAGCGTCAGTGCCATCAATAATCGCGTTTGCTACATCAAGCACTTCTGCGCGTGTTGGCAGCGGGTTGTCAATCATCGACTCCAGCATTTGTGTTGCGGTGATAACGGGTTTGCCTAAATAGTTTGAGCGCGCAATCAACGCTTTTTGTACGCCGGGTAGGCGAGCATCACCGATTTCAACGCCTAAATCACCACGAGCAACCATCACTACGTCGGATGCATTGATGACCGCGTCCATATTTTTTTGATCGCTCACCACTTCGGCTCGCTCTACTTTGGCGACAATGTGTGCATGACATCCGGCTTGTACCGCTAACCGGCGCGCTTCATGTAAATCCTGGGCATTACGTGGAAATGAGACGGCTAGAAAATCGGCTTGGAGTTTCGCGGCAGTGATGATGTCTCGTTTGTCTTTGTCCGTCAGTGCCGGCGCGGAGAGGCCACCACCGAGCAAATTAATGCCTTTGCGATTAGACAGCTTACCGTTGTTTATGACGCGAGTTTTTACCCACTGCTGTGGTTTGTTGAGTTCTTCGACCCGGAGTTGTACTCGGCCATCATCAAGCAGTAAAGTATCACCCAACTTCAAGTCTTGAATCAGCTGCGGGTAATCTAAGCCCACACGTTCTTGGTTACCAGCCATTGTGGGGTGAAGCCCATCGAGAATAAATGAGTCACCCGCTTTTAGAGTGATCGCACCGTCTTCAAAACAGGAAATACGGATCTTAGGTCCTTGTAAATCGACTAATATGCCGACACTGACACCAAGCTTTTGTGAAATGTCACGTACTAACATCGCGCGTTCAATATGCTCGTCAGCGGTGCCGTGAGAAAAGTTTAAACGTACAACGTTAACACCAGCATTAATGAGCTTGGTGATCATCTCACGGCTTTGGCTTGCAGGGCCAAGCGTTGCAACGATTTTTGTTTTACACATAGTGGTATCCTATAACGACACTCGCTATAGCCATTTTACTTGAAGTTATGGTGGTGCAAATTGCACTTGTCCATTGCTCTCGGCCGACATTTGGTCGATTTTTCAAGTGATTTGGATATAGAAAATAAGAATGAAAATAAGAAAATAACAGGGAGGATTATCCCCCCTGTATCAAGGGTGTTATAGATTAGAGACTTGGTTTCGTTTCCAGTATCTGGCCCGTAGGAGCATCAATATCCGTTACTTTCTTGGCATTCCATACCGTAGTCGCAAGCAGTAAAGAAATCACGCCAGCGGCCAACCAGAAATATTGTGCTTGAGTAAAGTCATATTTGGTTACGCCATCTACTTCCGTCATTTTAATCAATGATGAAGACACCAGTTCTTGAGCCGAAGCGGCTAAGTAAGAGAACAAACCAATAAAGCCCTTTACGGCACCGACGGCATTTTTAGGCATTAAGTCACAAGCCGTTAGGCCAGCAAGAAATACGACAAGCCCACCAATCGCAAAACCAATTAAGCCTAGAGCAACAGCATCTACCATACGGTTATCGGGGCCGAAGAACATCAAGCACATACCTGCAATGTTGGCAAATCCGTAAAGTAGCGTTGGGATATGACGGTTAGCGTTGAATACTTTATCTGAAATGATACCAGACAAAATAGCGCCCGCGAGGCCTGCAATAGGGTAAGTGGACATTGCAAAACCAGCATCAATCAGTGAATAGCCTTTGGTTTCTTGTAGGTATAACACCGCCCAAGAAGACATCGCATAGCGAGAGATATACATCGCGGCACAAGCAGCGGCAATCAGCCAGACAGTCGGCTGCTTCAAAATGAACAGTTGAGCGCGACGTGTTTCCTTTGGATCGTTGGCTTTTTTGAACTCGGGCTCTTCACCAAATGCTGTTGCAACATCAGGTAAACCATAGGTTTGCGGACGATCTTTCAGTACAAAGAACATAATCAATGCAGCGATGATGGCAGCAATGCCCGCACCGATGAAACCTGCTTGCCAGCCTAAATAACTCACTAGCGTTGCTGTTAGGATCCAAGTGATGCCTTCGCCGATATTTCGAGATCCTCCCCAAATTGAATAACGGCTTCCGCGTTGTTTAGGTGAGAACCATTGGAAAAGCGAGACGCAAGAAGGCGCAGAACCCACCGATTGGAACCAACCATTGACGGCCCAAAGTAACACAAAGAAGAATGCCGTGGTGTTCAACCCCATGAATATGGCAGTGGCACCGGAAAGCAGTAGTGAGAACGACATAAATCGGCCGATGTTGGCGTAGTCAGAAAGGAAACCGTTCGAAAACTTACCAAATGCGTAGGTGAAGAAGAAGGCTGATCCCATGATCCCGAGTTCTTCTATCGATACGATGCCGGCATCAAGCATCGGTTTTTTAACGACACCTAAACTCATACGAACTACATAGAACATGGCGTATCCAAAGACTAAGCCTAAGAATACTTGCCATTGAAAACTTTTGAAACGCGATTGCATTGCGCCCTCAGAGCTATCCGATAGCGGTAGATCTGGGCGAGTTTTAAAAAAGTTAAGCATGGAGCTCTCCATTCATCAAATACTAAATAGGGTTATTACTAAATAGGGTTGTTTCGTTGTCGGAATGCATCTTCAAACAAATGGGTATGGGGCTCAAAAGTGCCAATTTGAGGCAGAAATGACTCAAATTGAGAGTGTGAATGGGTCAAAAATGGGAATTCAGCGAAGGGTAAATTATGTTTTGCTGATAAAATTGAAATTGTAATACGCTGTTTTGCGTCATAACTGACACAAATGTTTAATAATTTATTTTTAGCTAAACGGTAGAGTTTTGAGTGAACGCACAATTTTTAGGGTTTTATGATTTAAAAGCGGTTTCCCGTTCTTGTACCTTATTACGCTGGTGCAAATGGATGGTGCTACTAGGATCGATAGCGGCGGCTATCAATACCGCTTATGCAAAAGAGAATGAGTTAGTCATACTGACCACATTTTCACGTGAACCCTTGCTACCTCTTATTGAAGAGTTCAGCAAACAGTATCAAGAGGTTGATGTGCAAGTTGTCCACCGTAGAGCACAATCGAGTATTCAACTGCTTAATAAAAGCTATATCCAGAATATTGATGTAGTGCTGAGCTCATCGCCTTTTTTAATGCAGCATTTAGCAAATAGCAATAAGCTCGCAACCTTACCTGCCCATTTGCAACCACCAGAATGGTTAAAACCCTATATGTTACCGCCAACCGATAAAGTCGTGACGATAGGCTATTCTGGCGCTGGTTTGGTATGGAATCGTGACTATCTCAGCTTACATCATTTACCGATGCCTACGTCGTTCACCGATCTGGCTAATTTTATCTATTTTGACCACATCACGATGAGTACCCCAACACGTTCGGGTACTACTCAGTTAATGGTCGAGAGCATTCTTGCTAAATATGGTTGGCAACAAGGGTGGCGGATTTTACTGAACGTGGGGGCAAATTTAGGGACAATTTCCTCACGCAGTTTTGGTGTGAGTGATTATGTAGCCAAAGGGCAATTTGGGATAGGCCCAACGATTGATAGCTATGCCAGCATATTAGAACGAAAATTTGAGCACGTTCAATTTCGCTATGATGAAAGTTTTACCCTAATGCCCACATACGTCGCCCAAGTGAGCCTGCGTGAAAATGATCAATATGCGAAGGCATTCATCGATTTATTGATGTCAAAAGCGGTACAAACGAATATGGATAGCAATAATTTTTCTAAACATGCGATAAACGATAAATCCCTGTTTAATGAGGCATATACACAGTTGTCCATGGCATCCATTACACATCGTGAGGAGTTAGTTAACTTATTGTTTGAAATTGCGATTACCAAACGCTTACCTCAGTTAAAAGACACTTGGCTCGCAATCAATCATGCTAAAACCAAGTACGCACACAATGAACCCGCTCTGAAGCTCATTGAAAATATTGAAACTCGAGTGTTCTCTTTACCTGTGACCGAAACAGAGTTAGCCGTGGTATATCAGTCATGGCAAAAAATCAGTGTTGATGAGGCGCAGTATGAGACACACTCCGCCGCCATTTCTATGCAAGTAGCGGAACTGACGCATCGTTGGAAGATGCAGTTGGCATTAACCTTAGAAGAAGCTTTGTCCGATCTAAAAAACTTGGACCGGGTCGATACGCCATGATTTTTCCGAAATACAACACGATTGGCGCGAGACTGGTTTTAGCCTTTGCGTGTAGTACCTTGCTGTTGACGATTGTCAGCATCATCGCATGGGGAACATGGAATAGTTTAGATAATCAAGTGAGCGAGCTGCTTGATAAAAGTGTTCCTAAATATAATGCCAGTTATCTGCTCGAAAGCAGTAGTTCGGAAATTAAAAGACGGATCGAAATCATCTCAAATACGCGTAACAAAGTTGAGTTGGATGAGCAACGGCAACGTTTGGATAACGATTTAACGACGATCAGCAAAATATTAAGCGAGATTGAATTGAACAGCGAGCAGCAACGGTTGCTTGCTGGATATCAACGGCTACGTAATCTTAGTGAGCAATTCGGTCTTTTGGTCGGGCAACGGATTGATCAAAGTCGTCAAATTGAGTTACTTCAAGAGCAGATCCAATGGCTACATCAAGATATTGGTTCTGAGTTGACTCCGCTGCGCCAAGAAATACAGTGGCAGCTAGAGCGTAAAATGAAAGGTAATGAAAGCGACATGCTGTTTGCGAGTTTAGGGGCTGTCCAGTCTATCCTAGATGGTGAGGCTCAAACGTTTATGTTCGCAAAAGAGCTCATCCAATCTAAGCATATTAGCCAAGTGAATAATGGCATGAAAGTACTACAGTTCCGTCTTGAAGAACTGTACGCACAGAGTGCGCCGATTTTTTCACAACCTGCAACCATCGCCTATCAACAATTACTCAGTGAGCTAATGGATGTATTGAGTTTGAATGGCTCTTTCCATCAAAACTTACGTTCTATGGTGCGTTTAAATGCCCAGCTTGATGATATTCGAGCTGAAGTTCAGCAACAGCTTCTCCACCAACATACTGATATTGCGATGTTGGTCGCCAACGCCGATGAGTCGTTTGTTCAAGCGAAAAAAGAGACCACGGAACTGGTTTCTCATGGTAACCGTATTCTGTTTGTCTGCTTTAGCTTATCGATCATTATCAGTTTGTTTTTGACTTACTATTTCATCAATCGTCGGATTGTGGGCCGACTTAACCGCCTTAGCGACAGTTTAGATGCCATCATTCATAATGATCTATCACACCCTATTGTGGTAGACGGCAGAGATGAAATTGGCCGGATCAGTGAAAAATTGGTTCAGTATGGTAAAAAAGTGGAGGAAATGGACCGAACCAACGCACTGAGTTTGATTAACAATACGCAAGCGAGTTTAATCACTTGTGATTTGGATGGTTATATTGAATCGGCTAACTTAAGCGCTCGTGTTCGCTTGAATATAGACCAGAATGAGGACCCGAAAGCCTTTTGGCTCTGTTTTTCAACGTCAACTCAATCGCAGTTGCAAGCACTGTTTAACCCAGAGGCTAAGTTGATCGAAAATGGTGCAGATGTCATTACGTTATCGTTAGGCGATGTAAATAAACCTTATTACTTGCGCTTGTATTTACGTAAGTATACCCACGGTTTAAGCGATAAAGTTATCATCACGATTACGGATGTTACCGATCAAGAGCACGCTAATCGATTATTAGAAGAGCGAGTTCGAGCAAAAACTCATTCATTACGTGAAAAAAATCATCAGTTACTCGCTGAAATTGAGCAGCACCACCGGACCGAAAACCATCTTAAAAAAACACAAAGTGAGTTAGTACAAGCCGCTAAAATGGCGGTGGTCGGGCAAACGATGACCAGTTTAGCGCACGAATTGAATCAACCATTAAGCGCGATGTCGACTTATCTCTATAGCGTAAACCTTGCTTTAGAGCAGAAGAAAACAGAGCAAATCAGACATTCCATCGATCATATTGAACATTTAACAGAGCGAATGGGCAAAATCATCAATGGGTTACGTCATTTTTCTCGTAAAAGTAGCAGTGATGAAACCCTTACCCCTGTCTTGATTACTGATGTTATCGGTCAGGCTATGTTGTTGGTTGAAACGAAAGCGAAACGTCAACAGATAGTATTGCAAAGCCATATTCATCAACCAATTCAAGTCATTGCAGATCAAATCGGCTTGGAACAGGTATTGATTAATTTGTTGGTAAATGGCTGTGAAGCGGTTGTGGGATGTGAGCACAAAAAAGTTGACGTGATATTGCTGTCGAGTACGCCAACGCATCACGTTGTTGCAGTATGCGATTCAGGGGCTGGATTTGCTCATGATGTCGTTGAAAAACTCTTTACGCCCTTTACCACGACCAAAGAAGTAGGTTTGGGCTTAGGGCTGAATATTTGCCGCTCGCTCATAGGAAAAATAAAGGGTCAAATTTATCTTGCCTCGACAGTCAGTCGAGGTGCAATGGTCGTGCTGGAGTTGCCTTATGAATCATAATTATTCTGTTTTATTGATTGATGATGACCAAGATGTCCTTGACTCATATTCGCATCTTATGTCGATAGCTAATTTGCCGTCAAAAGCACTTCTTAACCCCACCAAAGCGTGTGAGTTTATCCATTCTGATTGGGCTGGAGTGATATTGCTTGATGTCTATATGCCACAAATGAACGGCATTGAATTGCTTAAAGCGATTAAATCGATTGATGAGCATATTCCTGTGATTGTCATTACTGGCCACGGAGACATTCCTATGGCGGTAGAGGCGGTCAAAATAGGGGCATGCGATTTTCTTGAAAAGCCAATCAATCCTGCGGAGTTATTGAGCTTAGTGAAGAAAAATCTCGATATTCGTCGTCATTTTGTACAACAAAAAACGGCTATGGCCAACTCAATCAAATGCGAACTCATCGGAAAATCCGCTCAAATGGGGCAAATTCGCCACCATGTTGCTCAGTATTCAATGCTCAACAGTCATGTTGTTATTTGTGGAGAATCGGGTGTTGGACGGCATACTATTGCATATCTCATCCACCAACTGACACAGGGTAATCATTCTTCATCGCTGGTGGAATTAACCGTTTCATCAGCGACCACGCTCACACAGATTGAACAAAAATTAGATGCAAGTGAAAACGGTACATTGCTAATAGACCACATCGAATTACTTTCTGAAGAATTGCAGCGTTATTTGACTCAGAGGATGCTTAACCAAGAACGCCTAAGCAAAGCTCGAACGCGCGTTATTGCTATTTTAGGTACGGAACCTGAGGCCTTGATTACGGCTAATCGGTTGCAGCCAGAACTCTATTATTTGCTAAACCAAGGCGTGATAGAGGTGCCTGTACTTCGACATCGTCCCGATGATATCGCTACTTTGTTCCATTATTTTCTCAAGCAGAGTTGTAATAAATTGGCGAAACCTTTGCCAGCGGTAGAACTGAGTTATTTGTCGCTACTGCGTGCACATCAATGGCCGGGAAATGTACGAGAGCTGAGAAATGTAGCTGAATTATATGCGATAGGTATTGTAAAACTGACGGGAAAAGAGCGTTTGTACAATCAGTCTGATCTTTTATCACCGCTTGATGAATTGGTGGATGATTACGAAAAGCAAATTATTGAAGATGCATTATTTCTCCATTCTGGTCGCGTCGCTGATGCCGCAAATTATCTGCAAGTACCGCGTAAAAAGCTCTACTTACGAATGAAAAAACATGGTTTAGAAAAGGATGACTTTAAAAGTCGTTATTAGTTTTTCAGTTTTAGGTGGTGGATCAGTTTGATAATGCTGGCATGGTAATGAAAGGCCGCTACATAAAGTATCCAATACAAAAAAAGTACAAAAAAAGCAGCGCCCAATTGCGCTGCTTGATGTAGCTGAATCTATGCTATTGGAATGTTGAAATCACTACTCACTCGTCTAAAAAATGAGGCTAAATGATAG
Source organism: Vibrio sp. RM-69-4 (assembly GCF_024743775.1). NCBI lineage: Bacteria > Pseudomonadati > Pseudomonadota > Gammaproteobacteria > Vibrionales > Vibrionaceae > Vibrio > Vibrio sp. RM-69-4. Next base: position 56,888 of record NZ_JAMQXI010000031.1, on the reverse strand, counting down.
CTTGTTCCAAAATTTCCCGTGATTTTTCAAGCGTGATGGCTTGCTGTTCACCCAAAACAAGCATTCCATGTGCGTTCAGTTGAGCGATAACTGCGTCTATGGCCGCTTGCTTGCTACTGTTATGATCCGCAAATTGAGTTGGAACATTCAAGCTGTGGTAGAAGGCTTCAATCGCATCGATTGTGCGTAAGGCAAGATCGCTAGTTTGATTGAGTCCAAAGACATTTTTGCCCATTTGCTCAAGTTTAGCGCGTTTGTTCTCAAGTTGATTGCGCAGTAGGGAAGGCTGCACAATCGCTAGCGAACGGGCGTGATCAACATGCCATAATGCGGTGAACTCGTGACCAATCATATGAGTCGCCCAATCTTGTGGAACGCCAGTACCGATCAGGCCATTTAGTGCTTGGTTCGCTGTCCACATCAGGTTTGCTCGCCATCCATCATTATCACGCTGGTCATATTGTTGACCCAATACCAGCAAGTTTTTAAGTAAAGTTTCGGCATAGCCGTCTTGAACCATCGCATTGGTTGGCAAGGTTAAATATTGCTCACAGACGTGTACCCAAGCATCAACAATACCGTTGATCAACTGGCGCTCAGGCAGTGATTTCATTACATCTGGATCAAGCACTGCGAACTTAGGCTGTACCGCTGGAGCCATAAAGGCCAATTTGTCTTGTGTTTGTGCTTTGGTAATGACCGCACCCATGTTGGATTCAGAACCGGTTGCTGGCAGAGTCAGAATTGCACCGATAGGCGTAGCTTCAGTAACTTGATGTTTACCCACCATGATGTCCCAGCCATCCCCATCATACTTAGCCGCCGCGGCAACGTATTTTGAACCATCGATAACCGAACCACCACCCACGGCAAGAATAAAGTCGATGTCCTGTTCTTTGACGATAGCAACCGCTTTATCTAAGGTTTCTTTGGTTGGGTTTGCTTCTACACCTGAAAACTCGACCCATTGGTGGTCAGTGAGTGCACTCACGACTTGGTCATAAACACCATTTTTTTTGATCGAACCGCCACCGTAGATCACCAGTACTTTTTGGTCAGTTGGAATCGCCTGACTGATTGCCGAGATTTGGCCTTGGCCGAAGTGAATTAGAGTAGGGTTAACATAAGTAAATTTCATTATTCTCACCTTTGCTTATAGAAAAGGAGGCGGCGCCTCCAAGGCAGTGTTTTACGATGTGCATATTAGTATTAATTATCCAGTCAATATAGACCAATTTCTCGAAATTAATTGCCTAATTCTCTAATTGTCGTATTCTTCCTTCAGTTTTGATAAGGGGGCATTATGAGTAAACTGGCGCAACTGATGCAGCAATACATTGAAAAACAATCTTTAGATCATTTGGAAGGTATTCACCAAACGGCAGTGCCGAGCGTATTGTTTTATCGCAGCAGCCGCGGTAATGGTAGACAACCCCTTGTGTATCAATCCGGTATCATATTGTTGGGGCAAGGACATAAACGCATTCATATTGGTAGCCAACCCGTAAATTATGGCCCTAATGATTACTTGGTTGTTGGGGTACCTTTACCACTTGAGTGCGAAGCTTTTGCGTCAGAAAGTGAACCGTTATTGGGCTTGACTATTAATATCGATCACTCACTTCTCCTTAAACAGGTTGATCGACTTGAGGCTGCTGGTTTTTTATCTGATTGCATAGACAAATCAAAATGCGGGCTGAAATCAGTAGAAATGGGCGCAAAGATGCAAGCAAGTGCGATTCGTTTGATGTCTGCATTGGTTGATGATCTTGAAGCTAAAGTGCTTGGCGAAAGCTTAGTCGAGGAGATTGTGTTTCGGGCATTAACCAGCGAGCACGGTTATGTGCTTTTTGATCTCGCTCATCAAGAAGGACACTACGCCCGGATAGCCAAAGCGTTGAGTAAAGTACATCAAGAATATGATCAGTCCATTACCGTTCAGTTACTCGCCGAAGAAGCCAACATGAGTGTTTCGGCATTTCACCACGCCTTTAGGCTGGTGACGTTAGAATCTCCTTTACAATATTTAAAAAAAGTCAGGCTTAACAGAGCGAAAGAGCTGATTCGTGTGGAAGGCAAGCGTGTGAACGATGCCGCTCGTTTAGTTGGTTATGCCAGCGCATCTCAGTTTAGTCGAGAATATAAGCGACATTTTAATGAAACCCCAAGAGGAGTACAGCGTTAGAAATAGCGCATAAAGTTAAACTCTACATTTTTGTAACAATTAGTGTTGTTGCATATTTTTTGCTCTTTTTGATAGTGTGTAAGTTAAATAACCGGCAGGTAGCCCGTATATTGTTCTGATTTCGGCGCTTTTTTTAGAATCGGAAAATTAACTAATAATTAGTTGTTGATGCAAAATAACGATGTCTCTTTTGCAGAAATAGTGCAACTTGTTGCGAGTGATTTTTGATATTTGAACAAATTGAGGTGCTTATTTATCGCTCTGTCCTACAGTTGTTTCACGTGAGAATTAAAGTCTGGTTTCTTCTTGATACGAGGCTTTTTATAGTGAAACAATAACTTAAGGAATGAGCAGCTATGCATTTAAACAACAGGACAGTGGCAAAGGGTGTTTTTACACTGAGCACTTTAACGGCCTCTTGCTTGATGGCTTTTAACAGCTATGCAGCCGTTGATTGCACGACACTAAGCCCTTGGGGATCGTCAAAAGTTTATACTGGCGGTAACAAGGTTCAGCACAGTGGTACCGCCTACCAAGCTAACTATTGGACTCAAGGTAACGATCCAGCCAACTTTTCTGGTGATTATGCCCAGTGGAAAGTGTTGGATGTTTGCGCCACTTCCGGTGGTGAGAACCAGCTACCGACCGCGAATCTCTCTTCACCTTCCGCAGCAGATGTGATTGCTGTCGGTGATACCGTAATATTAAGTGCGAACGCAACCGATAGTGACGGCAGCGTTGCTCGAGTCGAGTTTTCTGTCGATGGTGCAATTGTGGATATAGTCACCACGGCACCTTATAAAGCCACGTGGGTCGCAACCGCTGGTCAGCATGAATTCAGTGTTGTAGCCATCGATGATAAAGGTGATGCCAGCGTGAAAAGTGCAACGACCTTAACGGTGAAAGAGGCACAACAACCAGGCAACCAGGCTCCAACTGTTGATATTACGCTCTCTGCGGTCTCCGTTGACGTGGGGGCTTTAGTCACCTTAACCGCAAACGCTGCTGATACTGATGGAAGCGTCGATAAAGTTGATTTCTTCGTTGCGGGAACGCTGGTTGGAACAGCTGTTAGTGCTCCGTATACCTTAGAATACACCGCGACAAAAGCGGGTAACTTGGCGGTGTTTGCACGCGCCACTGATAACCTTGGTGCGACGACAGATTCCACGTTAGCGACTTTAACAGTCAATGGCGCGCCAATAGCTAATAATTGTCGTCCTGATGGTTTATATCAAACCGAAGGTGTGAATGTACCTTATTGCACTGTTTACGATGCGGAAGGTCGTGAGATCATGGGGGCGGATCATCCACGTCGTGTTATCGGTTATTTCACCAGTTGGCGTGCGGGTGATGATCCGCAATCGGCTTACCTTGTAAAAGACATCCCGTGGGAGCAGCTCACGCACATTAACTATGCCTTCGTCAGCATAGGTTCCGATGGCAAAGTGAATGTAGGCGATGTGAACGATCCCAATAATGCGGCAGTGGGCAAAGAGTGGCCAGGGGTTGAGATTGATCCTGCATTAGGCTTTAAAGGTCATTTTGGTGCATTGGCAACAGCGAAGAAAAAATTTGATGTTAAGACCTTAATTTCTATCGGAGGCTGGGCTGAAACTGGCGGGCACTTTGATACGGCAGGCAACCGTGTCGCCGATGGTGGTTTTTATACGATGACAACCAACGCGGATGGCTCTATCAACCACGCTGGTATTGAAAAATTTGCAACATCGGCTGTTGAAATGATTCGTAAATATCAATTCGATGGTGTCGATATCGACTATGAATATCCAACCTCAATGGCGGGCGCAGGTAATCCAGATGATAAAGCGATTATGGAACCTCGCCGTGCTTATTTATGGGCGTCGTACCAAGAGTTAATGAAGGTACTACGTCAGAAGCTTGATCAAGCATCGGCACAAGATGGCCACCATTACATGCTGACGATCGCAGCACCATCTTCTGGTTATCTATTGCGTGGTATGGAGACATTTGATGTCACTCAGTATCTTGATTATGTGAACATCATGTCTTATGACTTACACGGCGCATGGAATGATCACGTGGGTCACAACGCGGCTTTGTACGATACTAGTAAAGATTCAGAGTTAGCACAGTGGAACGTGTATGGTACGGCTCAATACGGTGGTATTGGTTACCTCAACACTGACTGGGCTTATCATTATTTCCGCGGTTCTATGCCCGCAGGGCGTATCAATATCGGCGTTCCTTACTACACGCGCGGCTGGCAAGGTGTCACGGGTGGAGAGAATGGTTTATGGGGGCGAGCGGCATTACCTAACCAAGCTGAATGTGCTCCGGGCACTGGTGAGGGTGAGAAAAACAACTGTGGCCACGGCGCGGTGGGTATTGACAACATGTGGCACGACACCGATCCGAAAGGAAACGAGATGGGCGCAGGTTCAAACCCAATGTGGCATGCCAAAAACCTAGAGAAGGGGATTTGGGGCTCTTACGCCCAAGCTTATAACCTTGATCCAGTGAATGAGCCTGCCGATCAACTTGTCGGTCTTTACCAACGTCACTACGACAGCGTTGCCGTCGCGCCTTGGCTGTGGAATGCCGATAAAGGGGTGTTCTTATCAACTGAAGATAAAGAGTCTATCAACACCAAAGCCGATTATGTCATCGATAAAGAGATCGGCGGCATCATGTTTTGGGAGTTAGCGGGCGATTATAACTGTTATGTATTGGATGCTAATGGCCAACGCACTCAAGTGGATTCAACAGAGCAAGCTTGTGCAAGCGGAAATGGCGAATACCACATGGGTAATACCATGACGAAAGCAATTTATGACAAGTTTAAGTCGGCAACGCCTTATGGCAACACGCTTGCAACAGGAACGATTGCCAGTGAAACCGTAGACATCGTGGTCTCCGTTGGTGGATTTAAGGTGGGTGATCAAAACTACCCAATCAACCCTAAAATCAGCTTTACTAACAACACAGGTCAAGAGATCCCAGGTGGTACTGAGTTCCAGTTTGATATCCCCGTATCTGCACCTGATAATGCTAAAGACCAATCTGGTGGTGGCTTGAAGGTGATTGCTTCTGGCCATACTCGCGCCAACAACGTCGGTGGTTTAGACGGCGTCATGCACCGCGTAGCGTTTAGTTTACCGAACTGGAAAGCTCTGCCCGCAGGCGGCGTGTATGAACTGGATATGGTTTACTATCTGCCTATTTCTGGGCCTGCAAATTACAGCGTAAACATTAATGGTGTCGATTACGCCTTCAAGTTTGAACAACCGGATCTTCCACTTGCTGACCTATCTTCTGGTGGCAGTGACGGTGGAGATACTGGCGGTGGCGATACCGGTGGTACCACGAATCCTAGCAATGTCATTACTTGGGTTCCCGGATCCACACAGGTGAAAACTGGCGATGTTGTGATTTACAACGGGAAATGTTTTATTGCCAAAAACAACCCTGGCGTTTGGGAGTCACCGACTCAGTCAAATTGGTTTTGGGATGCAACAACGTGCCCATAACCGAGCGTGATTAATCGGTATGTTTTGAACTCAGTGTAAAGTAAGAAGCCTTAGCGTGTGCTAAGGCTTCATTTTAATGAGGGATAAATTGAGTGGGCAAAAAAATATAGGTTTAGAATTGATAACTTTCGGGTACCACAACAATGCCATTTTCTGAAATACGGAAACGCTGGGCATCTTCAACTGGGTTTAAGCCAATTTGAGTATGTGGAGGGATTTTTACATGTTTATCAATAATACACCTTATGAGCTGACACCCTGCGCCGACTTCAACATCATCAAATAAAATGCTATCGACCACTGTTGCACCATCATCAATTCTGACGTTTGAAGAAATAATGGAGTGTTGTACAGAACCTCCAGAGTTAATCACACCGTTTGAAATAATCGAATTAATGAATATACCTTCGTTACCTGTTGCAGAAGAAACCGTGCGCGCAGGTGGGTATTGCGCTTCGTATGTTCGAATGGCCCAGTTTTTTTGGTATAAGTTCATTGGTGGAACGGGTTCGAGTAAATCCATGTTAGCGTTATAAAAAGAATCAAGTGTTCCGACATCTCGCCAGTAACAATCTTTAGCGACTCGCCCCCGGTCACCGCAAAACTCATACGCATAAACAGCATGGCTTTCAATCAATTTGGGAATGATGTCATTGCCAAAATCGTGACTCGAGTTTTCCAGTTCAGCATCATTAATCAAAGCACTTTTTAATACTTCCATATCAAAAATGTAGATCCCCATAGAAACTAAGCTGCGATGCGGATTATTAGGCATGGAGGGTGGGTCACTTGGTTTTTCGATGAATGAGGTGATCTTGAAGTCATTATCCACATTCATCACGCCAAAGGCAGAAGCTTGTTCTCTTGGGACATCCATGCAGGCGATAGTCAGTGCAGCATTTTTTTGCTTATGAGCTTCGAGCATAGAGGCATAGTCCATCCGGTAGATATGATCACCAGATAAAACAACGACGTGTTTGGCATCACTGCGTGAAAGTAGCCACATATTGTGATAGATAGCGTCCGCCGTTCCTTCGTACCATTTTCCGCCTTTTCTCATCTGCGGGGGGATCACAGAAATGAATTCGCCGAGTTCTGGATTGAAAATAGACCAGCCATCACGTAAATGTTTTTGTAATGAATGAGATTTATATTGAGTCAGGACCAAAATCTTTCGCAGCCCTGAGTGTAGGCAGTTGGTGAGTGTAAAATCAATGATTCGATATTTTCCACCAAAGGGTACAGCAGGTTTTGCTCTGTCATCGGTTAGCGGAGATAGCCGCGAACCGACGCCACCTGCTAACACAACGGTTAGTGTTTCTTGCATCTTATTTCTCCCTAAATATGTGCAATCTATTTACCATATTAGAGAGTAGTACAAGTTTTAAGCCAAAAGTAAAAATGATAGCGAACAATACGTTACAAACTAAGTTTGCGATAATTGCACGAAAATAAACCCATTTTATTTCTCGATGCACTTAAATGGTACTAATTGTTAAGCAAATTCTTCCATCTCGACACTGGTCAATACCGAGACAAGATTACGCCCCGAAGCTTTTGACTCATACAATGCAATATCGGCCCGTTTATACACTTCTTCTGGTTTTTCTGTAATGTCAGTGATGCCACCGCTGATCGACACTTCTAAACGATGATTTAAGTGAACGGCTACTCGTAAACGGTGCATGACCAACTCAGCTTCTGCCAGTGGTGTATGAGGCATAATGATGGCAAACTCTTCGCCTCCGATGCGAGCTAAAAAGTCCGTTTCTCTTAGGTGCTCACTTAATTGTGTTGCGACAGAACGAATGATCTTATCGCCTTCTGCGTGGCCTAATTTATCATTAATGCGTTTAAAATGGTCGATATCAATAATCGCTAAGCACGACTGCACTTGAGCTTGGTAACGTTTTACGCGTAAGCATTCGGAGCGCATTTCTTGATCAAATTTCCTGCGGTTCCAAATGTTGGTGAGCGCATCTTTCTCGCTGAGCTCACGCAGGCGATTTTCTAGCTCTTTGCGATGACTAATATCAACAAAGGAGGCCACATAAAACTGAATAATTCCGTCTGAATCACGGATGGTTTGAATACGTAAGATCTCGGTTTGCATTGAGCCATCTTTACGCTTATTAATGACTTCACCTTCCCATAACCCTTCGTCTTGCAGCACTTTCCACATATTCATGTAAAAAGCTTGATTGTGCTTACCGGAGGAAAAAACGGAAGGTTGTTTACCTCTTACCTCGGCTAAGGTGTAGCCGCTGATCCGGGTAAACTCATTGTTTACTTTGATAATGCGGTTATTACGATCGGTAATCACCATAGCGGACATACCATTCATCGCCGCCCTAGCCAGTTTGCTCTCGATACTGTTTTTATCGTGGTTTGCGTTCCAACGAATAAAACCGGCGGCAATCGTCATTACTAATAGCGCGATGCCAACTGCTTGAAAGCCAATTTTTAGCTCTGTGGCAGAAAGCAATTTATTGAGCGCATCACCATTTAATGACTGAATTAGGTAAATTGGCTCCATTTCTGGGAATATGGATTGCAAAGGAACTTGAGTAAAACTATACCAGCAGTTGTTATCCCATACCGTGCCAGAAGCTTGCTCTTGCATACTTTTCCATAGTATAGGGGCGACACTGTTAATATTCAGCAGGTGGTATTTCGACGGGTTTTCTTGCTGAGATAAGATCTCATTTTCATGATGAATATACTGACCCTTGAAACTGATGATGTCTGGGCGACTCAGTGAATTTAAACTCTGGTTAAATTTTTTGTACAATTGGGTTAAGTTAAGATTTGCTACAAAATAGCCTTGCCTTTTTCCATCAAAATCTATTGGTGCAATAATCCTAAATACTGCGGTTATCTGGGGAGCAGTACCATAATTTTCTTCTTCTCTTTCACTATCAACACCGAAGATCCCAATTTGGTTTGGGGAAAGGTTTTGCGCATACTGAAAATAGTCTCGGTGCAATTTGTTTTTTAGTTGTGATCTTGGTACTGCTTCTGTTGATCCATTACTCTGATTCACGCGAATTAATTCGTTACCCGCTATATCAAAAAGCCTGAGCCGAGAATAAAGGGTTTGAATACGAGCTGCTAATAACCAAAACGCCTGTACCGCTTCGATATTTTCGGTGGAGGGAAGACGTAATGCGCTGTACAACATGGTGTTGTTTGACAATATTTGAGTGGAATTGTAAACGTCATTAAACGCAGTAAGCAGTTCGTGCTTATTGTATTCGAGTTGAGCATGGCTTTTTTGTTCGATCATTTGCACAGTTTGTTCATGAGCTTTGTCGAATTCTTTGACGAAATAAAGAAAGGGCACAACCCCAAGCACGACACTAACAAATAGCCATTGAGCTAAGTATTTATAGAAAGAGCGAAACATAGCGGCACATATAAGTTATTGAGTGCATAGTATATCGCTGATATATGAGAAGTCGCTTCCAAATATCTGATATCGTGGAGTACATCAAATTTGTGGGGTAATTCTGTTGATACAAAGAGTAAAAAGAAGCGCACAAGTAGCGAAGAAGCATTATGCGCTTAAGCCTGAAGGCCGCTTTACGTTTTAGAACTGAAAACGAACATTCATGACGATCTGTGGGCCGTAAACGCCGTTGTTTTTGGTTTCAGCTCCTAACGATAATTGTTCGGTAGAGTGAAAACGTAATCCAGCGCAAAATACCGAGTGTTCATCGTTCTTACCCAGTTTAATATTGGCTTCAATTTGGCTCGATAACCAGATCCGGCTGCCAATATTAAACTCCAACTGGGTTTCGCTTTTGCCACCCTGTTCATCGGTAGGTCTAATGTGGTGAACAAGCATTTGTCCGTAGACATCGGCAAATTGGTTTATTGGACCGTTAAAGCCAATTCCGCCAGCGGCATCCCAATCTCCGTCAAATCTCGAATCGTAACGAGCGACCAGATGTGTATTATCGGTTAAATAAGTACTAAATTCTGCACCTGAGGATTCAGGGCTGATAGCGGTTCTGACTTCAAAAAAGTTATAATTAAAATTGTTAGCTTGCGCAGAGAAAGAAAGAACGCATGACAAACCGACTAGGCCTAGTGAGTACGCTTTTTTATACATGTACGCTTCGTCCTGAAAAGATGAAAATTAAGCTGAATAAGATACAGCAATGGCCTGCAAATTACAGGCCATTTTCACAAAAAAATCCATCTTATTTTTTGTGTTTTACCATCAAGAGAGCAATAAACAGTAATGATTATAGAACTTGGATCTGATCCACTTCGATTTCAGGTGTCAGTCCTCCTTCATATTCGCCATAAAGGCGAACCTTAGTCTCGGCATTGAGTGGTGCTGTGAAGTGGATATCATCATCCAGTTCTACTTGAATCTCACCGTTGCCATCACTGAATACGAATGTGTCTTTTCTGATTTGACGAATCAACTTTCCTTCAACCACAACATGCTTTTCTGTAAACATATTGGTGTCTTTTAGCAACGATTCCACGGACGTAAGTTTGATAGGACCATTGTAATTGATGGTATTACTGTTTTGGTTATGGTTACCTGCAAAAGCGAAAACAGGAGCAATAATCATCGAAGCTGCTAGGGCTAGTGTTGTACGTTTCATTTTTAATTCCTCTATGGGTTTGTTGTTTTGATGAAGCGATTTAAACACTAAGATGTTGAACACACTCTGAGCGGAACATTAATATTCCATTCATTTTATTGAGTGAGTAGCAGCTGTGACGGTATGATTACCAGCAAACGCCTATCGTAGAGTTAATATGGAATCAACATTAAGGTCATTGATGGTGCAGGGCACCACTTCCGACGCTGGAAAAAGTGTGCTAGTTGCAGGCTTATGCCGAGTGTTAGCACGTCGAGGAATAAAAGTAGCCCCTTTTAAGCCGCAAAACATGGCGCTCAATAGTGCGGTGACGGCCGATGGTGGCGAAATCGGGAGAGCGCAAGCTGTTCAGGCTCAAGCGTGTGGCGTTGAGCCATCGGTACACATGAACCCTGTATTACTCAAGCCAAATTCAGACACGGGTGCGCAGGTTATCCTGCAAGGCAGAGCGCTCTCTAATATGGAAGCAACGGGTTATCACGATTATAAGAAAGTCGCGATGAATACTGTGCTTGATTCCTACGCTCGGTTACAAGCCGAGTATCAAAGTGTCATGATTGAAGGGGCGGGAAGCCCGGCTGAAATCAACCTACGCGAAAACGACATTGCTAACATGGGGTTTGCTGAAGCGGCCGATGTACCTGTAATTATCATTGCCGATATTGATAGAGGCGGTGTATTTGCTCATCTGTATGGCACGTTAGCACTGCTTTCTGAATCGGAACAGCTACGTGTAAAAGGGTTTGTGATTAACCGCTTTCGAGGTGATATTGCGTTACTGCAATCTGGCCTTGATTGGTTAGAAGCAAAAACGGGTAAACCCGTTATTGGTGTGCTGCCTTATTTACATGGCTTTGATTTAGAAGCTGAAGATGCGATCACTCAAGCGCAAACCCTCAGCAGCAACAGTAAATTGAATATTGTGGTGCCAGTGTTAACTCGTATTAGTAACCATACTGATTTTGATGCGTTGCGTTTAAATCCTGATGTTGACTTGCGTTATGTGGGAAAGGGTGAACGGATCGAAAATGCGGATCTGATTCTGCTTCCGGGCAGTAAATCTGTAAGAGACGATCTTGCGTATCTTCGCTCACAAGGTTGGGATCAGGATATCAAACGTCACTTGCGTTTCGGAGGCAAAGTGATGGGCATTTGTGGTGGTTACCAAATGTTAGGTCGGGTAATTCGCGATCCACTCGGCGTTGAAGGTGAAGCGGGCGAAAGTGAAGGACTGGGGTTGTTGAACGTCAGTACAGAACTCACCGCTGAAAAAACGCTCAGGAATGTTCAAGGCGAGCTTATTTTACCGCAAGGTAAAGCGAAGGTCTCAGGCTACGAGATCCACGTTGGACGCACAACGCTCGATGATGCATTATCCTCAGCAATCATCACGTTAGACAATGGCAACCGTGATGGTTTATTAAGTGATTGCCAGCAAGTGTTGGGGACTTACATGCACGGAATTTTTGATGGTTTTCCCGCAACTGAGCTTATCTGTCGCTGGGCTGGTGCCGCTGATATAAGTTATTACGATCATGTGGCGCAAAAAGAACAAGCCATTAACCGCATTGCGGATGCGATTGAAGAGCATTTGAACTTGGCCTTATTATGGCCAGAATTAACGGAGCGTTAACATGAGAAAAATACTGCTCTCTATCGTCGCCATGCTGTGCTGCACGGCGGTTTATGCACAAGAGAAAATCACTGTTTATGCAGCGTCATCCATGACGAATGCGGTTAATGAATTGATTGCGGCTTACCAGCCGAAACAACCGTTAGACATTGTGCCCGTTTATGCGGGTTCATCCGCGCTTGCTCGTCAAATTGAGCAAGGTGCACCAGCGGATATTTTCATTTCAGCCAATGATAACTGGGTTACTCACTTGCTTAACAAGAACATTGTGACGAGCGATAAGGTCACATTGTTGGCTGGAAATCAGCTGGTGCTTATCGCCCCTCAATCGTCGAAGCTCAATTCGCTGGCGGTAAATGATGTTGCGACATGGCTTGACGCCTTGAACGGTTCACGTTTAGCGATAGGTAACACAATGGCAGTGCCTGTGGGAATGTATGCCCAAGAGGCACTAGAAAAGTTAAAAGTGTGGTCGTCGCTCGCCCCTATGCTGGCTCAAACCAATAACGTACGTTTAGCGCTTGCGCTAGTGGAACGTCAAGAAGCCGCACTTGGTATTGTATATAAGACGGATGCATTGATGAGCAATAAGGTCAAAGTGGTACACGAATTTGATTCAAGCCTACACAGCGCCATCCATTATCCTTTAGTGCAGCTGACTGAGCGTGATACGGTGAATCAATTCATGCTTTTTTTACGCAGCGATCAAGCAAAAAGTATCTTACAGAACTACGGTTTTAGCGTGATGACAGGAACGGATTCCTTTGCTTTCTGAGTACGAATGGGTTGCACTGCAACTGAGCTTAAAAGTCGCGATTTATACCGTGCTTTGGCTCTTACCGCTGGGAATGTTTTTTGCGTGGCTACTCGCCAGAAGGCAGTTTTGGGGTAAAAGTATATTGGATAGCCTAGTGCATTTGCCGCTCGTTTTACCGCCAGTGGTCGTGGGGTATCTTCTGTTGATCACCATGGGTAAACAAGGCGTAATTGGACAGTGGTTTGATAATATGTTTGGCTTGCGTTTCAGCTTCAGTTGGCGTGGAGCCGTGTTGGCGTGTGTCATCATCGCACTGCCCTTGATGGTTCGTGCGATTCGTTTAAGCCTTGAAAGCGTCGATCCTAAGTTAGAGCAAGCGGCTCGAACCTTAGGCGCTTCACCACTCAAAGTTTTTTTGACCATTACATTACCCTTAACGATACCCGGGCTGATCACTGGCGCGATGCTCTCTTTTGCTCGCAGCCTAGGTGAGTTTGGAGCCACCATTAGCTTTGTGTCCAATATTCCCGGTGAAACACAAACGCTTCCTCTTGCGATGTATAACTTTTTAGAAACGCCAGGAGCCGAAATGGAAGCGATGCGTTTGTGTATTATCTCCATCGCGATTGCCTTGGCTTCGTTATTCATTTCTGAAGTGATTAGCCGCCGAATGACTCGGCGCTTAGGGACTCAATGATGAGTGGGTTAAAGATTCAATTTGAAAAACAGTTAGGTGATATCAAGCTTAATGCGGATTTGGTTTTACCAAGCCGTGGTATTTGTGCGGTTTTCGGGCGTTCAGGAGCGGGGAAAACCTCCTTCATCAATATTATCAGTGGATTGGTGAAGCCTGAACTTGGTGAAATCGAGATCAATGGCCGCATCCTATTTAGCCAACGAAAAAAGATTAACTTGCCTGTTGAAAAGCGCAATGTTGGTTACGTTTTTCAAGATGCTCGATTGTTTCCACATTACACCGTTCATGGCAATTTAAACTACGGTGTCACAAAAAAGGATGCCGACCACTTCGCCGCCATCGTAAAATTATTGGCTTTAGCGCCATTACTTACACGTTATCCGCATGATTTATCGGGTGGGGAGAAACAGCGAGTAGCGATTGGCCGAGCCTTATTATCCAAGCCAGATATTTTATTGATGGATGAGCCGTTGGCATCGCTCGATATGCCGCGCAAACGTGAAGTGATGCCTTTTTTGGAAGAGCTGGCTCATAGCGTGCACATTCCAATTCTCTATGTGACGCACAGCATGAATGAAATTTTGCGTCTGGCTAATCATTTAGTTGTGTTAGAGCAGGGCGCTGTGCTGATAAACGGTGAGCTAGAGCAAGTGTGGTCTTCAAATTATATGCGACCTTGGCAATCATTTGCCGACCAAAGCAGTCTGTTTTCTGCCCACATCTGCCAGCACAACAAAGATTATGCGCTCACACAAGTCTCGCTTGCAGATGATGTCAAACTTTGGGTGCAATATGTGGAAGGCGAGGTAGGCTCTGCACTGCGATTACAGATCCGTGCAAATGATGTTTCGGTGGCGCTTGATAAGCCAAACCGGACGTCAATTCGTAATATTCTGCCTGCGCAGATTTGCCAGCTTGAAAAGCAGCCTCTAGGTACTGATAAACAGAGTGTGGGGATAAAACTCAAGTTAGGCGAAGGGTGTTACCTGTGGGCTGCGGTAACCAAATGGGCGGCCGATGAGCTACAACTGAATGTTGGTGATTCTCTGTATGTGCAAATTAAAGGCGTGAGCGTGTCGCAGCGTGATATCGTCTTAACGCATTAATATTTTTCATTATTAATGTATTGATTCAATAACCTAAGCCTCTCTTATCTCGAGTTCAGGTTCAATAGAAAAAGCCGTCATATAAAATTGACGGCTTTATGCTCAATGGTGTGCGTTTTATTTTGCAAACACGTCTTTAAAGTCGCGTTTTAGAATCGGGTCGCGGCGTGCTTTTTTGATCTGTTTAACCATATCTTTCACACAGTTATGCAGCACTTGATCAAGAAGCTCTGCTCGGTATTCTTCTTTATCTTGGTCTGTCATCTCTTTCGGTAAATTCAATGTTGGGAACTCCTCCATGACATTGACACCAGCAAAAGCTTGGCTAACAGAGATCAACGCATGAAACTGTTCAAAATTATCCAACACATTTTGCGCACTGGCTGGTAGAGAGTTCCAAGACTCGCGTACCGCTTCTTCAGAGACTTCATGTATAGACACGACCATGTAGTACATCTCTTGTGGCACTTGATCAAATTCAATTACTTGGCGCAATTCTGGCGAGATGGCGTCTAAGTCCACTACAGGTTGTTCGGTTTGCTTTACTTCAGACATGAAGATATCTCTTTAGGGGAAAAGCTACATGCTAAAAATTTATAGCGAAAAGTCAATATTGTGCGCAAAATTAAACAAAGAAAGTGAATAAATCTATGTTATACGTAAGCATATGATTGAAATTTAAAGGGGTTACAGATGGTAAGTTCGGGCTCTTCTATGAGGATCTTACTGGTCGATGACGTACAACTGGATCGAATGCAACTCACCATTCGTCTTAAACAGCTCGGTCATCACGTGGAAGCGGTTGCCAGTGGACAAGCGGCACTGGATATTTATCGAAAATTTGATCCAGAATTGATTTTGATGGATATTTCGATGCCCGGAATGAATGGTTTTGAATTGTCGAAAAAAATACGTTTACAACACCATGAATGGGTGCCGATTATCTTTTTAAGTGGACATGATGAACCATCGATGATTGCTAAAGCGATAGAGGCAGGTGGGGATGACTACTTAACCAAGCCAGTTGATAAGCTTGTGCTTAATTCCAAATTACTCGCGATGCAGCGTATTGCCAGCATGCGTCGAGAGCTGAAGCGAGCGACAGTCAAATTGGAAGAACTCAATCGAGTTTTGCAGCAGCAAGCGAATGAAGATGGTTTAACGCAGCTCTTCAATCGCCGATTTATGGACGATAAACTTAAAGAGATGATCAGCTGGCATGGGCGGCACAAATTTCCAATGAGCCTCATTTTAATCGATGTGGACTATTTCAAACGATTTAACGATAACTACGGCCATATAGAAGGAGATAACTGCTTGATTACCATTGCGCAAACGGTGAATCAGTTATTTGTGCGTACTGGTGAGTATGTAGGGCGATATGGCGGTGAAGAGTTTTTAGTGCTGCTGGGCAATGCCAATTATGAACAAGCACTGATTGCCGCTGAGCGAATCCAACAATCAATGATTAAAGCACACTATCCTCATCAATACAGCGAAATTGCCGATCATGTCACCTTATCTCAAGGTGTCATCTCGTTAACGCCGAATGGTACTGAGTCTATCGCTAATATTTACAATCTGGCCGACGAAGCCTTGTACCAAGCAAAGCATCAAGGTAGAAATTGCTTTATTTCTTACGATGTTACCAATGCAGCATTAAGCTAATACACACACTTCACTCGCTCTTTTTTGTTAGCACATAAGCAATATGGTCTACACTAGTACTAACGCTTTGGATTAGAAGTCAGGATGCATATATCAACTTTTTTGGCTTATGGGTGCACTTTATGGACGGATTGCAGTATTTTTCACCAGATAGGGTGGCGGACATGGTGGGTGAAGAGAATGTGAATGAGATGCTGTGCGGCTATCGAAAAAGCCTGTTGGAAGCTTTGAACAAACTTAGCAGTGCGCTTTGTTGCAACCAAGTTGAGGTGATTCACCACATTTCACACACCATGAAATCGTCATCTCGGTTTGTCGGAGCGGATGTATTAGCATCTGAATTCCAGAAACTTGAAGCCGCAACTGATAATCTAACCAATGTTACTCAAGACACCGAGTTTTCAATCAGTTCGATCAATGATCAAAGTAAGCTGTTGTTGGACGAAATCAACCAATATATGAATAAATAAAACGATGAAGCTAAGTGAGAATCAAATGGAAAAAGTACATTTGAAAGTCATGTGCATAGATGATGATGTTTTTATGCTTAAAGCCATTGCTCGTTTGATCAGGCGTATTCGTCCAGAATGGGAAATTATACTCGTTTCAGAGCCACTAGATTGGTTGTCAGAATGGAATAAGCATAATTGCCAACCGCCAGCCATTATCATTTCAGATTTACTCATGCCGCATAAATGTGGCGATGAGCTTTTAAAAGAGGTAAAGCAGTCTTACCCGCAAGTAGTGAGAGCTCTTTTAACTGGGAATACGCAGGAGAATTTGCCTCAAAAAGCGCATGCGTATTCCCACTTCGTACTGCCTAAGCCATTCACACAAGAGGACTTTGAACGCTTATTTGAATGTACCGAACGTCTTTATCAAATGCCGTTTAACAGTGAGTGTCGAACTAAACTCGGAAGCTTGAAAGATCTTCCGGTGTTACCCAATTCGATACACCGTTTACAACAAACTATTGCCTCTCCTACTTGTGATCTTCAATCAATCGCAGACACCATTAGCCATGAGCCTGTATTAGTCGCACGAGTGTTTCAAATTGCCAATTCTTCTTACTTAGGTTTTCGTCGAACCACAGATTCACTATCGGAAGCTGTTGGACGTTTAGGCGCGACTTTAGTGGAGAGCATCGCCATATCGTTATTGAGCCATCACGCTAACAGTTTAGTTTCAAAAAAGGCTCACCAAGATATTTCAGAACAGGCGCTGAGGGTGAGCTATATATCCCGTTTACTGGCTAAAAACTTGGGGTACTCCCTACAAGATAAAGATCGGGTGTTTGTTTCAAGCTTGCTTACCGCAATCGGAAAATTGATTTTGATGGAGGAAGGCGCTGATATCCATAATGTTGATTCTTTCTTAGAGCTTCAACAAGAATATGCTGATTACTACATAGTAACGGCATACATGCTGATGATATGGGGATACGGTTCAGAGATTGGAGAGATCGTTCTTAATCAAAGTAAGAGTGATTTTTTTTCAGATGACAAATCTGTTGTACTTGGCAGTATTGTGGGGCTTGCAAATCGTATAGAAGCATGTAAGGAAAATGAGAGCTACCAAACACTGATTGACGGTGTACCGAGTTCCATTGCAAGCGTATTAGTTGAGCTAAAACCCATATTTATTGAGTAATTATATAATTACTTTTTTGGTTAGAGGGAGCGAGCATGGCAATTAAAATTACAATAGCAGACGATTCAAAGATGTCGAGAAAAGCGGTAATGAGGGCGATTCCTGAAGAGTGGGATGTAGAAATCAACGAAGCCCAAAATGGCAAAGAAGCCCTAGTCAATTACCAAAATGGGTGCGCTGAAGTGATGTTTTTAGATTTGACCATGCCAGAAATGGATGGCTTCCAAGTTCTAGAATATCTGCATAGCATTGATGCTAAAAGTATTGTCATTGTCATTAGTGCCGATATTCAACCTTTTGCTCAGCAGCGCGTAAGAGAACTCGGTGCAGTCACCTTTTTGCAAAAACCACTTGACCCAGCACAGCTAAAACAAACATTGCACGAGGTAGGACTATTATGACAATGGCACTTTCAGAAGACCATAAAGACGCCCTACAAGAATTTATGAATATCTCAATGGGCAGAGCAGCAAATAAACTGGCTACCTTGCTTAATTTACACGTCACTATATCTGTACCCAGTATTGGAGTGGCAACGGATGAGGATTTAGCGCAACTGCAATCTTATGAAACCGATTATTACTACACTCGGCAGTCTTTTTTTGGTGGCATGGATGGTGAGTTAGTGACCTTAATGAGCAGAAAAGGCTGTGAACAGATAGTGAGCGATCTAAAACAATCAACAGGTGATGCTCAAGATGTCGTGAGCCTAGAAGAGAGCATTTTAGATATCTCGAATATTTTATCTGGTGCAAGTCTAAAGGGTCTATGTCAGCAAATAGACATAAAAACTAAAATTCAGTCTCCAGTGCTGTTTTATCCGTCAACACAGCCGCTCCCCATTTCTCAGTGGAAGCTATCTTTAATTATGGAAATCTCTTTTTTAGTCGAAAAAGCGTCATTCTCTGCTAAAACCATCATCTGTTTTGCAGACAACGAATTGGATAAGGTACTCATTCACCTCGATGAGTTGATGTAGGAGTTTGGAATGGGAAAAAGCCGCTTACTGCTTTCTGATCTGCTGGATCAACTCTCTTTTGCGTTGTGCATAGTACGGCAGGATTACATTATCGTGAAAGCTAATGACTATTTCCAATCCCGAGTCATTTTTGATGGTGATGTGATGCAAGGAAAGAACATACTTGAACTATTTCCCCATTCCGCAGACTACCTTAAACGAAAAATTGATACGGCATTGGTGATTGAAACTTCAAGCTTTAGTAGCTGGGAGCAAAAGCCTCATCTACTGCCCTTTAAAAGCTCCCGCCCTGTATCGGGCGAAGAAGATCAGATGTATCAAGATTTGGAGATCATCCCTATTCATAGTGAAGATGGGACCATCGAGCATGTTTGTATATGTGTCTATGATGTAACGATACAAGCTAGCCAGCAGCAGGAACTTAAGCGCATTTCTTATCAATTAGAACAAGAACATCAAGCGCAAAAAGTGTTGATTAAAAAACTCGAAGATGCACAAGGACAACTACTGCAATCAGAGAAAATGGCCTCTATTGGGCAGCTTTCGGCAGGCATTGCTCATGAGATCAATAATCCAGTGGGTTTTATCACATCCAATATTCAAACACTGAGTGACTATTTTCAAACGCTAGCCGCCGTTTTAGAAGGGATAAAACAACAGGTTTCACAAGCAAATAATACCGTTTTAGCTGCAAAGTGTGAGTCATTACTACAAGAGAAACAGATTGATTTTATTTTAGAAGATACGGCTGATTTGATTTCAGAATCACTAGAAGGTTCATCTCGAGTAATGGCCATTGTGAAAAATTTAAAAGAGTTTTCACACGTTGATGGTTCTGAATGGAGCTACGCAAATTTGGAAAACTGTATCGAATCAACGCTGAAAATCATCAATAACGAAATCAAATACAACATTACTTTAGAGAAAATATATCAAGAAAACGTGCCTGAAGTGTATTGCCAGCCGATGCAGATTAACCAAGTCCTTCTTAATATTCTTGTCAATGCAAGTCAGGCGATTGTCGGAGAAGGCACCATCACCATCTCATTAGCCAAGTTAAATGAGAAACAGGTTGAAATTCGCATTAAAGATACGGGAAGCGGTATTCCTGATGCGATTAAAGATCGCATCTTTGAACCCTTCTTTACCACCAAAGCGGTTGGGTCCGGCACAGGATTAGGTTTATCAGTTTCGTACGGGATCATCAATGGTCATAAAGGCACCATTGCAGTTCATAGCGAAGTGAATAAAGGTACTGAATTCATCATTACGTTGCCAATAGACGCAATCGAATTGGCTACACTAGCAATAGAGTGAAAATTATCGTTATTTGATTAGGGAGTATGCATGTGAGTAAAACCCAGCAACAGGAAGAAAATAGACGCTTTCAAGAAGAACACAGCTTGGACTCAACATTTCACTACGTCGTACTTTCTTTGCTAGGAGTTATGTTTTCAAATCAATCACAAGAAGACAAGTTAGATCAGTTTATTACTCATGTTCAGCCTTTATTCCCTAATACACATATCGTGCTATTTTCTTACAATTCTGAGCAGAGGCTCAAGATACTGCGTTCTAGTTTTCCAATCACCGATGCAATGAAGTTAGGCACATACCCGGTCTTAGCCGATACGGAGTTTAGTTACTTCCCTGATTTAGCCAATGATGCGGGGAAATTCTCAGACTATCACAATGACTTTCCTGCTTGGAAAAGTGGCGTTACCTTTTCCGTCTCCTCTCCGACGCGGCGCTATAGCCTGTTTCTTGCGCGAACAACGCTGAATGCTTTTGACTTAAGTGAATTAGAAAAAATCCAAGAAGGCATGTTACTGGTTGAGATGGCCTTAAAATTACTGTCGTCTATGCGGGAGAGCAGTAGTGATCTTCAACGAAATGAGCAAGATGCAAAAAGGGTTTCTTTAGGTAAATTGGCCGCCGGTGTTGCGCATGAAATCAATAATCCACTCGGCTTTGTGATGAGTAATTTCAACACGTTAAGTTCCTATCTTGCCCAAGTGAAGGCACACCCAGAGATCCAGCAGATCAACGACCGTCAGTTGGCAGAAATACTTGATGATAGCGAGTCTATCATTGTGGAAAGTTTAGAGGGGCTTTCGCGTATTAAAAACATTGTAGCGAGCTTGAATGTGTATTATCACGAGTCCAAATTATCAGTTGGAATGGTCGATTTAAGAGACGTGGTTAGCTCTGCAACTAATATGGTGTTGGGTGAAATGAAGCTGAAAGCACGCTTAAATTATGAACCTCCTCAAATACCATTTTATGTTCTAGGGCAAACCCATAAGCTCCAACAAGTACTGATTAATTTGTTAGTCAATGCGTTACAGTCATTCTCTCATACTGATGGTGAAGTCAATGTCGCCTTGTATATGGAAAACAGCTTATTAATCGAGAATAAATCGAGTGTCTGTCTATCGGTATGCGATAACGGTAAAGGCATTTGTCCGGAAGATTTAGTGTACGTTTTTGATCCTTTTTTTACCACCAAGCGTATCGGTGATGGTGCAGGACTTGGATTATCTGTTGCGAAAGAAATCATAGAAGAGCACCTCGGGAAAATTGAAATTCAGTCGACGATAGGTCAAGGAACCTGCGTCTATATTCGTTTACCGCTTTATGTTGCACCTCATCATTCGATGAAAGGATTGGGGTAATTGTATGTTTCGATATAAAGAAATTCTGCTTGTAGATGATGAGCCAGCGGTACTTAAAGCTTTAACTCGTGAATTCAAACCGCATTTTTCTGTGGTTCATTGTGCGAGTAGCGGCCTTGAGGCTCTGACTATTTTAGAGCGGCACCCTATCGAAATTGTGATTTCTGATTATCGAATGCCTAATATGGATGGGACAGAGCTGGTCGTTAATATTCGCAATAAGTATCCTCATGTTGTAACCATTATTCTATCTGGTCAAGCTGACATCAAAGGTTTGTCTCGTGCTTTGAACGAAGGGAAATTGCATCGTTTTCTCCAAAAACCATGGGATAGAGAGGAGCTGATTGAAACCATACGTTTGAGTTTATTGGAGCGTGAAGCATTGCTAGGTAGTGATGTGCTGACGAACTTAAAAAACCGGCGTACGTTAGATGAACAGATTATCGAATTGAAAAAACATGGTGACTCCTCATACGCTTTGGTCATGGTGAATATTGCTAATTTAGACGAAATTAACTATCAATACGGCGGAGCGCTTGGTAATCAATTTATTAAAACGCTGGCGTGGCATCTGAGTGATGGTAATACAGAGCCGGAAACCATATATCGCTACAAAGATAAGCTGTTTATGTGCATTCCATACAGCCCCAAAGGTTATCAAGTTGTGATGCGCCTATGTTCGCGGCTCTCTCAGCCTGTTGAAGTCGACACACATCTTATTAAAACCAGATACACGGTTTTGCTCTGTGATGTTAAATCGTTGCATCAAGTCGATGATATATCCATTGCTGACCTTAATGAACGCTCGCGAGTGCGTTTGCATCATCAACTGCCGATTTACTGGCTCGATAATGATCCTCAATCCCGAGAGTTATTGGCGCTATTTTCTGTATTAAACGATATCGATAGACGCTATTTCTGCGCGTTTTATCAGCCGCAACTATCGACGGTAACTGGTGATGTTTGTGGATTTGAAGCATTAGCTAGGCGCAAAACAGTTGAGAATGAGTGGCAATATCCAGCCAGTTTCTTACCCATAATTGAGCAGTATGGTTTAACTAAAGTGTTGACCGAAAAAATATTGGAAGACGTACTGATGTTCATCAAACAACATCAGAAACTAATTAAAGATCGAAATATCAGTGTTAATGTGCCTGGGAACATGTTGATAAATGGGCAATTTTACGAATTATTGACTAAGCTAACTACAAAGCTCAGTTGCGGTTTGAATAACTTGTCAATAGAGATAACGGAGCATGACTTTATTGAGGATTTTATTCAGGCGAAACAAGAACTCAGTAAACTGAAAGGGTTGGGATTGAGCTGTGCACTGGATGATTTTGGAACTGGATATGCGGGCTATGAATATCTGTGCGAAATGCCTTTCGATGTACTTAAAATTGATGGACGATTTGTTCAAGCAATTGGCAAATCAGCGTCCAATGAAGTTATTCTGAGGGCAATGATAGACAGTGCTGAATCACTTGAAATGGGAGTGATCGCCGAATGGGTTGATACTCAGGAGCAAGCGGATAAATTGAAAACCTTGGGCTGTTCCATTATCCAGGGGCATTTGGTGAGTCAGGCATTATCATCAGACGACGTGGTCAGTTATTTGTCTAGAATGGAGGAGGAACGATGGAAAATGTCGCACAAAAAATAGCGATTGGTGGTGATAGACTTAGCCTTCTGCTGCTAGATGATGAGAGCGAAATTCTAAAATCACTAACGAGGGTTTTGCGTACAGATTATGACATAGTTTCTTTTAATAGCGGAAAGGAAGCCTTGGAATATTTAGAGCAACATGAGGTCTCTATTATTATCTCTGATATGCGGATGCCAGAGATGGATGGTGCCGATTTTCTCGCAAAATCAAAAGAATTATATCCTGAGACGATTCGTATCCTGCTTACTGGATATAGTGATATTCAGTCAACCGTCAGGGCAGTAAATTCCGGCGGAATTCATACCTATATTGGCAAACCATGGGATAACGAAAACCTAAAATTGATCGTTTCAAAAGCAGCGGAGTTTTATCGTCTGACAAAAGAGCGAGAACATTTGGCTGTCGAGTTAGAAAAACGCAATAGCGAGCTCGAAGTGGTGAATCTAGCCTTGGAGGACAATAATCGTAAGCTGGCTGAATTTAATCAAGATTTAGAGCAGAAGGTAAAAGAGAGAACGTTAGAGCTGCAATCATCTAATAAAAAGTTAGAACATTTATTGATAAGTCGTAACAAGACGTTTAAAGATATACTAGGTATGGTTACTGCGATCATTCAATATCGAACGGGACACCCAGCCGATCACGCAGAGCGTATTGCCAACCAAGCGAAGGTAGTAGCGCAGCGGTTAAAACTACCTGAAAGCCAAGTAAGTCATGTCTATTTGTGTGGTTTGATGCACCAAATAGGATTAATCGGTGCGAAAGATAAAGAACTTGAAAAGTTGATTGTTGATCCAGAAACCTCAATTCCTCAGAGTCCTAATGCCAATTCTGTATTAGGTGCCGAGATTTTAGGCCGAATTAAGCGCTTTGAACCACTAGTTGAGATCATTCGCCACCAAGATGAGTTGTATGACGGTACTGGTAAGCCAGGCCATTTACATGGTGAAGAAATACCTTTGTGTTCACGTATTATTAAAGTGGTTAAAGATTATGACTACTATATTGCATCACCAAATAATCCACGTCGTATGCATACCAAAAGTGCGCAGAGTTATATAAAAGAGCAGGCTGGAACCTTATATGACCCCACAGTCGTGGATGCTTTTTTAATGGTAGTAACTTCGTTAAAACACTTGGAGGATGGCCTAGAATTGTGCATTGGTTTGAGTGAAGTGAAACCGGGTATGAAAATTAAGCGTGATTTGTACTTACCCAATGGAAACTTAATGTTGACCGCTGGCAATCAAATTAACTCAGCTTTGTTGGCGAAATTAAAAGAGCTTGAAGAACAGACTAATATGCCAATCGCGGTTTACATCGGTTAACTTAAAAAGAGTGCCGCATCAGCAGCACTCAATTGAATCTTTTATTGTTTTGCAAACAGATAAGTACGGAACCCACCAATCAAGTTACGTGCTTTAAAGCCATTATTGGCCAGTTGGCGGTAGGCTACATTACCGCGCAACCCGACTTGGCAATAAATGATGATCTCTTTGTCTTTGGGCAGTTCATCCATACGTTGACGAAGTTGGTCAACCGGAATATTGATGTCGCCTTTGAGATGATTACCATTTTCACGTTCACTTGGATTACGTACATCCAAAATAATATGCGTGTCACTTAGCGAATCGATTTGATCAAAATGGATGGCTTTTGCATCGCCTTTCATTATATTTGTCGCGACAAAAGCTGCTTGGTTAATCACATCTTTCGCGCTGCCGTATGGTGGCGCGTAAGTCAGCTCTAAGTGTTGTAGTTGTTCTACTGTCATACCTGCACGTTGAGCGACAGCCATCACGTCGATACGCTTGTCGATGCCATCTTTACCCACCGCTTGTGCCCCGAAGATTTTGCCTGATTTTGGATCGAACAGCATTTTGAACGACACCACTTCAGCGCCCGGATAGTAGCTCGCATGGCTGGCTGTGTGAACGTACACTTTTTCGTAATCAACGCCGTCACGTTTTAGTTGCTTCTCATTTTTGCCTGTGGATGCCACGGCTAAGTCGAATATTTTACAGATTGCGGTTCCTTGTGTTCCTTGATAGGTTTCGTTACGACCAAGCATGTTATCAGCTGCCATGCGACCTTGGCGATTGGCAGGACCTGCGAGTGGAACCAGCGTTTGTTTGCCTGTAACAAAATCCTTTTCTTCGATCGCATCGCCGACGGCGTAAATCGCTGGATCGCTGGTCTGCATCTGTTCGTTCACCCAAATGCCACCAAGTTCACCGAGTTGTAAGCCCGCTTCAGCAGCCAGTTTGGTTTCTGGACGCACACCAATCGCCATAATCAGGATGTCAGTGGTGAGTATTTCACCATTGCTGAGCACAAGATCCAGTTCACCTTCGATGTGTTTGTGCTCCAGAGTTTCACCCGATTCTGTGCTAGGTAACGTCGCCGCTGGTTTATATTCGACCGATTTTAAGGCAACACCTAAACGTAAATCGATGCCTTTAGCGCGAATCTCCGCATGAGCAAAGCCCGCCATTTCACTATCGACAGGTGTCATTACCTGATCAGCCATTTCGATCAGCGTGGTTTTGATACCAAGGTGATGGAACGCTTCCATCATTTCCAAACCGATAAAACCACCGCCGACGACAGTTGCATGCTCAGGTTTATTCATTTGCAGCGTCTGGATGATTTTATCCATATCTGGAATGTTGCGCAGCGAATGGGTCAGTGGGTTTTGAATCCCAGGAATCGACGGGACAATAGGACCCGCTCCAGGGGAAAGCAGCAAAAAATCATAGCTTTCTTGGTACTCTGACTGATCGAGCAGATTGCGTACAGTGATGGTTTTCGCTGCACGATTAATGCGCAGCACTTCATTCATAGTGCGCACATCTACATTAAAACGCGCTAAAAAGCTTTCCGGTGTTTGTAGCAGCAAATTGCTGCGCTCTTTGATGTCACCGCCGATGTGATATGGCAAGCCACAGTTAGCAAATGAAACGAAGGGGCCCCGCTCAAACATAATGATTTCAGCTTCTTCGCTGAGTCGACGAGCACGAGCCGCTGCGGATGCACCACCCGCGACACCACCAATAATCACAATCTTAGTCATAAATTACTCCAGTAAAATTAAACAAAAGCGGCATGGTAAGGTAAGTAAATCCTCAGTGCAGGCCAAGCTTTTTCAAGAAAAAGGCCGCTGGACAAATCCCTGTGAAAGCGCTTTGAATTAAGTTCACTCCAACAAATACCGTTAGCCAAATAAAGTTTGAATGGACAAACACAGTTAAAACGATCGACAGCAGTACCATGCTGCCCGCCAATATTCTTACCCCATTTTCAATCGTCATGTTGTTACCCTCCGTTGTAAATTAAAGTCACTATAAATTTATTGATTAGCAATGTCTAATGTTAATTTATCTAATTTTGGATAAGCTAAATAAGCGTTGACTAAAGCTCATTCATTAGTATTATCTAATTAAATGCAATGCGAAGGGGGAATGATGGAGATCACATCAGTCAATGTGGAGCAAATGAAAACAAATGCGATAGAGGTTTCAGAGTTGCTTAAAACGATGGCCCACCCTGAGCGTTTGATGGTGCTTTGCCAGTTAATTAATGGTGAGGTGGGCGTTGGAGAATTGCAGCAAAGCTCGATGTTAAGTCAATCAGCCTTTTCGCAACATTTAACCGTGCTTCGTAAGCAAAATATGATCAAAGCAAGAAAGGAGTCACAGCAAGTCTTCTATTCGCTATCGGATCCGCGGGTTGTACAGCTTATTCAAAGTTTGCAGACCGTTTTTTGTAATTAGTTCATTTGTCATAGGTTAAAAGGATAAATAATGTTGTTTTCTATTCCTTGGGAATCGTTGTTAGGTGGTGTTTTACTAGGGATATCAACTTCACTCATGTTGCTGTTTAACGGCAAAATTGCTGGGATAAGTGGGGTATTAACGGGATTGATGACGCCTAAAACGCGTGATTTTGCATGGCGTTTGTTATTTGCACTTGGCATGGTAACTGGTGGTGCTATTGCCGTTTGGTTTTTAAATGCACAAGTGCCGCAAACTTTTAACTTTAATAACGGTGTTTTGGCGCTTGCTGGCCTATTAGTTGGGGTAGGCACTCGATTAGGAAATGGTTGCACCAGTGGCCATGGTATCTGTGGTGTTGGTCGACTATCCACTCGCTCTATTGCGGCGACAGGTACCTTCATGGGCGTTGCTGCCATTACTGTGTTTGTACGCCTTCATCTTCTATAAGTGAGTCAAAATGAATCAGATGTTGTTTAGATTAACCTCGTTAGTGGCAGGTATTTTGTTTGGTGCGGGTATGGTTATCTCAGGAATGGCCAATCCAGCCAAAGTCGTAGGTTTTTTGGATGTGGCTGGTGCTTGGGATCCAAGCTTAATGTTTGTGATGGGAGGTGCATTGGCCGTTTTTATGCCGACCTATTTCATCGTTATTAAAGCAAGACAGCAGCCTATAAACGCAGAAAAATTCTGTTTAGCGACGACTCGCAGTGTTGATACCCGGCTTATCTCTGGTGCTGCGATTTTTGGGTTAGGTTGGGGATTAGTGGGCATCTGTCCAGGGCCAGCACTATCAAGCCTTGCACTGGGTAATATTGAGGTATGGCTATTCTTTGTCTCAATGATGGTTGGGCTTGGTGCAACTAATTTGTTGATCTGCATTAAGAATAATAAACAACAGCAAACGCAAACGGTTTAATCTAACTAGAATTCAATAAGCAAGTGGAATCGTAACGATCAACATGAGGGATGGGTATGAAAAGGCGAATTTGGATTGCGTGTATTGCCTTAATCACGAGCGGTTATTGGGCCGTTGGCTATGCTGATGATCGTTATATCGTGACCTATGAGCAGATACCACAGCAGATTGCATTTGAAGGTGTTGTCCAGCCAGTTAACAAAGGGACAGTTGCGGCTCAAACCTCTGGTCGAGTCGTTGGTGTGTATGTCGACGTTAACGATTTTGTTAAAAAGGGCGACGTGCTATTAGAAATCAGCGCTATTCAGCAATCGGCTTCTTTAGACGCATCTCAAGCTCAGTTAACCAGTGCAGAGGCTCGAAATCGTGAAGCTCAAGCTCAACTAAAGCGTTATCGACTGCTGTTTCCTAAAGGTGCGATTTCACAAGACCAAATGGATGGCGCTGAAGCTCAAGCTCGAAGTGCTGCTGCGGCCGTCAAGGCGGCAAAAGCCGCAGTCGTGCAGGCGAAGGAGTCACTTGGATACACCAATATTACCGCCCCTTATGATGGTGTCGTGACGGAGCGACATGTAGAGCTGGGTGAAACGGTGGTTCCGGGTACTGCGCTGCTCAGTGGTTTCTCATTCAATGAGTTGCGTGTTGAAACGGCTATTCCGCAGCGCTATCAGCCTGCAGTCACCAATGTTGCTCAATTCCAAGTCATTATGCCTACGGGCGATAAAATAACCCCAATCGATTACAGCTTATTCAGTTATGCCGACCCTCAATCACATACATTCAAAATCCGTCTTGGGTTGCCTCGTGTAGATCAAACTGACAAGCTCGGGCAAGTGATGCCAGGAATGTGGGTCAAGACAGAGTTTAATTATGGTCAACGTGAGGTGATGCTCATTCCTGTTACCGCTGTGATTCGCCGAGCAGAACTGAGTGCCGTATATCGCATCGTTGATGATAAACGACTGCTAAATCCAGTGCGATTAGGGCAAACCTATGGTGAATATGTGGAAGTATTATCTGGCTTGGAACAAGGTGATACGGTCGCAAGCCGTGTATTTACACAAGTAGGTGAGTGATATGGATAATCGTTTAGGCGTCTCAGGACGTATTGCCAAAGCTTTTCAGACTTCAGCGATGACGCCGTTGCTCGCGATTGTTGGGTTACTGATAGGCGTTTTTGCGGTAATGGTTACTCCTAAAGAAGAAGAGCCGCAAATCGATGTGACCTTTGCCGATGTGTATATTCCTTTTCCCGGAGCTTCTCCGGCGGAAGTGGAAAGTTTAGTGACGAACCCAGCAGAGCAGATCATCTCTGAAATTGAGGGAATTGATAAAATTTACTCTTTTTCACAACCCGATGGTGCGATGATTGTGGCTATCTTTGATGTCGGCGTTCCTAGAAACGACGCCGTGGTTCGTATTTATAATAAACTCTATTCCAATAAAGATTGGATGCCAAAAGGCGTTGGGGTGGGCGAGCCGATCATCAAACCTAAAGGCATTGAAGATGTGCCTATCGTCAGCATTACGTTATCCGATAAAACGGGCACTTTGGACAACCAACAGTTAACGCAAGTGGCCCATGGTTTAGAAACAGAGCTCAAACGCATTGATGGTACACGAGACATTTATACGATAGGTCGCCACCCTACTATTGTTGATGTACGTTTAGACCCCGTTAAAATGAACAGCTTTGGCATCACGTTAGATCAACTGAATCAGCATCTTCCTGCGGCGAACCACAGCTCTCCAATGTTGAAACTAACGCATGAAAATCAGCAGTTTCCCGTCCAAATTGGTCAGTTTTTAACAAAAGTTGAAGAAGTAAAGCAATTGGTGATTGGGCTGCATAACCAGACACCGGTATATTTAGCGGATGTCGCTACGGTTCAATTGGGTGTTGATACATCAACCCAACAAGTTTGGACCAGTGATAAACAAGGTATTTATCCAGCAGTTACCTTAGCCATTGCTAAAAAAGGAGGTGAAAACGCCGTTCGTGTGGCTGAGATGGTTGAAGCTCGAGTTGCAGAACTTGAAAATCAGTTAATTCCACACGGAATCAGTGTTGAAATCACGCGTGACTACGGGAAAACCGCCGCCGATAAGAGCAATACATTGATCGGCAAATTGATTTTTGCGACCATTGCAGTCGTTATTTTGGTGGTTATTGCGATGGGATGGCGTGAGGCTATCGTGGTCGGTATGGCTATTATTGTCACCTTGATGATGACACTGTTTGCATCATGGGCATGGGGTTTTACACTCAATCGGGTCTCGCTTTTTGCGTTAATTTTCTCTATTGGTATTTTAGTGGACGATGCCATTGTTGTTGTGGAAAATATTCACCGTCATATGGCGTTAGGTAAGCGCAAACTGGCGGATCTCATTCCTACGGCGGTTGATGAAGTGGGTGGACCTACAATCCTTGCCACCTTAACCGTGATTGCCGCACTGTTGCCAATGGCCTTTGTCTCTGGGCTTATGGGCCCGTATATGAGCCCAATTCCCATCAATGCTTCGATGGGAATGCTGATTTCATTGGCGGTTGCATTTGTCTTTTCACCTTGGTTAGCGGCCAAGTTTCTTAAGCCTTCATCGCATCAAGCACAATCTCAATCAACTCAAGGCATCTTTCACCGAATCATGAATCCTTTCGTGGTCTCCGCTGCACAAAGACGTAACCGGCTTTTCTTGATGCTTGCGATATTTGCGCTTATTGCTGGCTCCCTATTATTGCCAATCACGAAGGCCGTGGTTTTAAAAATGCTGCCTTTCGATAATAAATCAGAGTTTCAAGTGGTATTGGATATGCCTGAAGGGGCGTCGCTTGAGAAAACGCAACGCGTTTTATTTGAACTTGGTGCGGTGTTAAATAGCGTGCCTGAAGTCAGTGGGTATCAGATTTACGCAGGTACAGCCGCACCGATCAACTTCAATGGCCTTGTGCGTCATTATTTTATGCGCAATCAAGCCAACCAAGGCGATATTCAGGTGAACCTGTTAGGGCGAAAAGAGCGCGATAAAGATAGTCATACGATTGCAAGTGAGGTACGCCCCAAGCTTAATGAGGTTGCCAGCCGATTTGGCGGTAAAGTCAAAGTCGTTGAAGTTCCACCGGGGCCACCCGTTTGGTCACCTATTTTAGCAGAAGTTTATGGTCCGACACATGACATTCGGGCACAAGCGGCAAGGATGCTACGCGGGATCTTCCACGAAACAGCGGATATTGTCGATATCGATATGTATCTACCGGAAGTGCATCAAAAATGGCAAGTAGTGATTGATCGCAGCAAAGCGTCACACTATCAAGTACCTTATGCTTCGATAGTTGATGCTTTGGCGACGGCCGTCGGTGGAAAGCCGATCACCTATTTGCACAGTGAGCACAGCAAGTACCCGATCCCGATTCAAGTGCAAGCTAGTGAAAACTTCAAAGTCCGATTAGATCAAGTGTTGAACATGAAAGTAGCGAGCACAGCGGGCAGTGCATATCCATTGTCTGATTTAGTCACTATTCGCCAAACTCAAATGGATGACTACATTGTGCATAAAAACCTGTTACCAATGGTGATGGTGGTGGCGGATATGACGGGTGAAACAGACAGCCCCTTATACGGTATGTTTGAAATGGCGTTCAACATCAATGCACTTGGTCTACCTGTGGAACAGTATTATATCCACCAACCTACAGGATTAAATGGTGTCGAAATCTTCTGGGATGGTGAATGGACGATCACTTATGAAACATTCCGCGACATGGGCATTGCCTACGCGGTTGGGATGATCCTTATTTACTTACTGGTTGTCGCGCAGTTTAGGTCCTACCTTGTTCCGTTGATCATTATGGCTCCAATTCCACTGACGATTATCGGCGTCATGCCCGGCCATGCGTTACTTGGTGCTCAGTTCACTGCCACGTCGATGATTGGGATGATTGCGTTAGCAGGGATTATTGTGCGTAACTCTATCTTGCTGGTTGATTTCATTAATCAGCAGATTGAGGAAGGTGTGGCATTTTCCGAAGCGGTTATTCAGTCTGCGTCTGTTCGTGCTAAACCCATCATGCTTACCGCTTTAGCGGCCATGATCGGGGCGGTATTTATTTTAGATGATCCCATTTTTAATGGCTTAGCCATTAGCCTGATTTTCGGCATCTTTGTTTCTACCGTCTTAACTTTATTGGTTATTCCTGTTTTGTATTATACGGTTATGCGTCATTGATCTTTCTGTTCTAACTATTCCCTTGCTCTAACTATAAAAAGGGCGCTGAGTAGTCAGCGCCCTTTTTGTCAGCTTTAAAATGTCAGCAGGCAATGGATATTAAAAATGCAGTTTTAAATAGGTAGATTACGGATAAATTCGCTATGATTATAACTAAAGGTGTTTCATAACAAGAAAAGCGGTGCAAGCTTAATCGTGTTTGAGTCAACTAAACTCCCCAGTTAGGAAAACATGAAACTGAAATCTGCGTTATTGATGATATTTTCTCGAGTGATGGCTGTATTGGCGCTGCAGCTTCCAGTCATCGCTTCTACGGCAGAAGTCGGTGAACCACTCTCCAGCGAGCATGATCTTTCTCAACCTCTGGTCATTACAAGCTCAGCCAAGTGGAAACCGTATTCGTATATTAATAAGCAAGGAGAGCCTGCCGGAATCTTAGTCGATTATTGGAAAGTCGTTGCTGAGCAAAGCGGGTTCGATGTTGAATTTAAACTAGTAAGCTGGAACGAATCACTAGAGCTGGTTAAACATGGGCAAGCCGATGTTCATGCGGGTCTAATTCAATCACCTGAGCGAGATCTATTCCTCGATTTTGGACCTGAAATTATGGCGATCGAGACGCACGTATTCTTAGATCAACACTTACTCGGTACGGATTTTGACAAAATATTTTCAGGTGAAGTCGATATTAAGGTTGGCGTTGTATTGGGTGGCTATGAGGCGTATTACGCAGCTCAATATTTACCTAAATTAAACTTGGTCTACTTTGCCACGAATGAAGATATGTTGTATGCCGCTTCCAGTGCAAAATTAGAAGGGTTTATTAGCGATTATCAAGTCGCTAATCTCTTTATGTTTACAGAAAATAGCCAGAAAAAATATGTGCCAGTTAAGTTTCTCTATTCTGAGCCGTTGCGCTTTGGGGTGAAAGAGGGCAATGACGTTCTTTGGCAGAAGCTCGCAAATGCGACAGATAAGGTATCTGATGCTTCTAAAATGCAGTTATTTAGTCGCTGGATCTACATGGAAAAGGTTTACCCAAAATATTTTATCCCGATCATCATTAGCGTAGCTCTGATGGTTCTCTGTACTTACATCTTGATGTTAAGACGCGCAGTCATACATAAAACCATCGATTTAGAGAGAGCAAACCACTTGCTAGAGAAATTGGCGCAAACTGATGAGCTAACAAAAATCAGTAATCGCCGACACTTCCAATCAAAGATAGCAGAATTGCAAGGAACTCCTGTTCCTTTCACCTTATTGGTGTTTGACATTGATAACTTTAAGCTAATCAATGATCAGTTTGGTCATGAAGTGGGAGATCAAGCCATTATTCATGTGGTTAGACATGTACAGAGAAAGTTATCCAATAATGACTTTATTGCTCGTTTAGGTTGAGAAGAGTTCGGCATTATTTTAACTCAACATAATTTTGAAGAAGCTCACGTAAAGCTGAGCTAGTTTGTCAAAGAGTCTATGAGCGGCCATTATCAATAATGGACCAACGGCTGATACTGAGTATCAGCCTAGGTGGTGTTCATTACGATACGGTTCCCGATCAAGTTACGCTAAATGATGCCGATCATTTAATGTATGAAGCAAAGGCATTAGGAAAAAATAGAGCGATTGTTAGTACTATTGAATCAATAAAATCGTCGTATTGAAAGGTATGTAATAAAAAGAGCCTTTACTTCCATCTTCTATATTGCCATATCCATTGGGTTGGATGTGCTCTAATAACGAATTCCATTGTATTCGCTAGGTGCTGAGCATCTTCTGTTATTTTTTCACTTAATGTACCTTCATGTGCAAGCTTAAAGGAAGAAAAATACATTTTCTGTATATTTCCTGATGTTAAAGCATAGTGAAAATATATAGGGCATCCTAGTTTGTGAGCTAGAAAAAAAGGAGTCGGTGCGAGTTCTGTTTTTTGACCAAACCATTCGACGGGGACACCTTTAGTACGCATATCCATATGCAGTACAATCCAGTAGCCTTGTTTGATTTGCTCCAGTAATGCAATCAACAGGTTATCTTGGCGCAAAAGATGTGGAATTTTAGCTAAGTGAGCAGCCTGAGTGATCATGATATTTTCATCGATACGATCGCCAGACTTACCTGCACCAAAAATAGTTTTTGTTCGAATGCCTTTCTGGTTAAGTAACCAAGTTACTCCATCATAAACCCCCATGTGTGGACACATAATGATGCCTCCAGTCGTCGCATTAGCAATGTGGCTAAAAGCGGATTGGTCAATAATTTCATAAGCATAATGAGCGTGGTGACAAAACCCAACCAGATTTTTGAGGGAAATAAGAGCAGCCTCTTCAGCAATTATTTTTTGTTGTTGATCATTCAGAGCGGGTAATGCGTATGATAGCCCTTGTTGGGCTATGTGCATTTTTTTTCTCGCTAATATTTTTGCACCTAAATGACAAAGTGCTACTTTAAAAGAGAGAGGCAGATAGAAAATAACAGTGACGAGGTGTTTTAATATCAAGTGGCGCATTTTAATTCTCGGCATATTGAGTAAACCATTCAATAACTTCGTTTACACTGGCTTTTTGATCGAAGGTGATATCCATTAAATCAACGAAAATATTAAACTGATTTTCTACTTGGGCGATAAGATCAATAAAAGCAAAAGAATCTATTTCATCAAAAAATCGAGTTAATTTACGCTCATTTATTTCTGACTTATCTATGCCAAGCTTATCAATAATAAATTGTTCAATATTCATAATATTTGTGTCTCTAGCTGTTTTTGTAATGCTTTTATGTCTGTTTTGCCATTGATGTTGAGAGGTAATTTATCGAGTATGTACCACTCTTTCGGAACAAAAATTGGATTTAATTTCTTTTTACATTCCGAGATCCATTGATTGGGTTGCCATTGCTCTGGTTTACTGACAAAGGCGACGGTGCCGCTAGCATAACCTGACGGGCTCAATGGCCAAGGAACAATGGCAATACTGTGTGATTGTGTTACCTGACGGGCGATGGTTTCTATTTCTCCTAATTCCACACGTTGCCCTGCAATTTTAACTTGGTGATCCAGTCGTCCTAGATGAATGAGGTGAGAATCGCGTATTGAAACTAGGTCGCCGGTACGATACCAACGTATACCGTCTTTTAAAAAATAAGCTTTAGCGGTATTGGTTTTATCATTGAGATAACCTTCGGTTAATTGTGGACCTGATAGGCATAATTCACCGGTAGTGTTCGCCAGCGTATTAGTGATACGGTGCCATTGTTGTTCTTCATCAATGATGGCAAGTTGATGATCGGAAAAGCTATTTCCGATAGGAACGCTATTGAAGTGCAAATCATCACATGATTGGTATAGATGAGAGGTTACGGCTACGGTACATTCGGTTGGACCATAGAGATTAATCACCGCACACCCCGTCGCCATTTCCCACCGATAAGCCAATTCAGGGAGAAGCGCTTGCCCGCAGAAAAAGCTTAGCCTTAATGAAGGCATTGAGTGTTCGACGAGATTATCTCGCTGCAAGCAGAGCTCAATGACTGTTGGGACCGATAACCAAGCGGTTAATTGGTGATGGCGAATGAATCCGACAGGGTTTAATTTAACCAATTCAGGAAGGCTATATAAGCAAGCACCGGACATCATCGCACAAAAAATATCATGCACTGAAAGATCAAAACTTAAGTCAGAGAATTGAGCAACACGATCATCACTTGTCATGGGCCATCTGTGGTAAATATTCCCCAAATAGCTGTGCAGATTATCGTAGTTGACCGCTATTCGTTTTGGTTTTCCTGTGGAACCCGAAGTTTGCATAATATAGGCGTAACGGCTTCCGTCTGGAGCGGTCAATTGCGTTTTCCAAAATGAAAAGTCATCTTCTGTTGAGTCGATAGTATAGAACTCATGATCGGGGTATCGCGCACTTATCTCACAGGCATCAACTCCAGATAAACAAAATATCTGATAATGGATAGGGGCTATTTCAAGAATGTCAGAAAGACGGTGTAATTGGTGTTTATCAATCACTAGAGCGGTGCAACCTGTCTCTTCAAGAGTTTCTATGATTTGTTTCGAGGCCAGCCGTTGGTTCAATGGGATATACGTTTTACCGCCTAAATAGCATCCCCAAATAGCGGCGTATGCGCTGAGGTCGCGCTGCGACAAAATAGCAATATTAGTAATGGAAAGTGACTGCCACTGCTTATTTAAAGCGCAAGCAATTGCGGTCATTTGTTGGTAGGTGTAGCTGCACTTATCCACCCAAAGAGCAGGTTTATGGAGATGGTTCTGGATTGCATTAAGCACAATTGAACGTATATCAAATAACATAAGGCACTACTTTTACTTAAAATATTGAACGTCTGAATGGGTGTAATCATAGAGGGTTATTGAGTAAATTGATTGTAATGAATTGTCTGATCGGCGTAAGTGTTTGTCAGTTTCAACGCATGAAACCGGTGCTTATATAGTGAAGGCTAGCGAAAAATCACGCTCCTTAGCGGGCAATGATTCCTTAATTGATGAGTTAATACTTGCCATTTAGGGCGGTTCTGCTGTTAATCGACATACACATTTTGATTTTAACATCGCAATACCTCACTGATCGAATCCGAAGGCTTAGCCTATAAGGTTCGGTGAAATTTCAAGAGGAAAAATCAAAAATTTGCAATTTTCATCGTTTCTTTTCTAAGTGAGATCTACTACTCCAAGATCGCATTGATCTTGTTCAATGCTCGGTTTTTATTGATCCAAATCAATACCCTGAGTTGGGAGTTTTCGTTAAATGCACCACAATATATTGTGTCAGTCGGATAATAAACTGCTCTATATAGTGTATTTGTGGATAACTCTGTGAGTATGCTAGGGGTAAGGAGAAATGGTGAAACCTATCGTAATCAAACGTGACGGATCGAGAGCCCCGTTCAACCGTGATCGCATTCAATCTGCCGTGGAAAGTGCAGCTGAACATATTGATAAAGAGATCGCTATTTACGCACTCAATGTGGCGTTGGCGGTAGAACTGAAGCTCAAAGATTACGATGAAGTCCATATCGCCGAGATTCAAACCTTAGTAGAGAACGAGCTAATGCAAGGGCCCTATAAAGCATTAGCTCGTTCATATATCGAGTACCGACACGATCGTGATATCGCGCGTGAAAAGCAAAGTGCTTTGACGCAAGAGATTGAAGGCCTTATCGAAGAAAGTAATGCCGATCTGCTCAATGAAAATGCGAATAAAGACGGCAAAGTGATCCCAACGCAGCGTGACTTACTGGCTGGTATTGTGGCGAAACACTACGCTAAAACCCGCATTTTACCGCGTGATATTGTGCAAGCGCATGAAGAGGGTGATATCCACTATCATGACTTGGATTACGCTCCCTTTTTCCCAATGTTTAACTGCATGCTGATTGATTTAAAAGGCATGCTCACTCATGGCTTTAAAATGGGTAATGCGGAAATTGATACGCCAAAATCAATTTCAACCGCCACTGCAGTGACCGCGCAAATTATCGCTCAGGTTGCGAGCCATATTTACGGCGGCACCACCATCAACCGTATCGATGAAGTGCTTGAACCTTATGTGACAGCCAGTTACGACAAACATTTAGAAATAGCAAAAGAGTGGGATATTCATCATCCCGAAGCCTTTGCTATGTCCCGTACAGAAAAAGAGTGCTACGACGCATTCCAGTCACTTGAATATGAAGTCAACACTTTGCATACCGCTAATGGGCAAACTCCGTTTGTCACTTTCGGCTTTGGTCTAGGGACCAGTTGGGCCTCTAAATTGATTCAACAGTCGATTTTGAAAAATCGCATTGCTGGCTTAGGCAAAAATCGTAAAACGGCTGTATTCCCTAAATTGGTATTTGCCATCAAAGATGGCTTAAATCATAAAGCGGAAGATCCAAATTATGACATCAAACAACTCGCATTAGAGTGTGCGACCAAACGCATGTACCCGGATATTCTCAACTACGACAAAGTAGTTGAAGTGACTGGTTCATTCAAAACCCCAATGGGTTGTCGCAGCTTCTTAAATACCTATGAAGAAGGTGGTGAGCTGATTCACGAAGGGCGGAATAATTTGGGGGTAGTCAGTCTCAATTTACCTCGTATCGCGCTGAAAGCGGGCCGAAATATTGAACAGTTCTACACATTACTCGATAAAAAATTAAAACTGGCTCGCCGTGCTTTAGAAACTCGCATCAGCCGCCTTGAAAAAGTCAAAGCACGCGTCGCACCTATTTTGTATATGGAAGGGGCATGTGGTGTTCGATTAAAAGCCGATGATTCTATTGCCGATATATTCAAAAATTGCCGAGCATCTATCTCTTTGGGCTACATCGGTGTGCACGAAACCATTACCGCGCTCTATGGCAGTGATACACATGTTTATGATGATAGCGAACTGCGAGATCGCGCGTTAGATATCATTAAATACCTGAAAGAGGCCGTTAACCAATGGGCGGAAGAAACTGGTTACGCGTTCAGTTTGTACGGTACGCCAAGTGAGAATCTCTGCAGCCGTTTCTGCCGTATCGACACCAAAGAATTTGGTGTGATTGAAGGCGTAACGGATAAAGGTTATTACACTAATAGCTTCCATTTGGATGTGCAAAAGAAAGTTAATCCATACGATAAGATTGATTTTGAGATGCCATATCCAGAGGTTTCAAGTGGTGGTTTTATCTGTTATGGAGAGTTTCCGAATATGCAGAAAAACATCGAAGCGCTTGAAAACGTTTGGGATTACAGTTACAGCCGTGTCCCTTATTATGGGACCAATACGCCAATTGATGAGTGCTATGAATGCGGTTTTACTGGCGAATTTGAGTGTACGAGTAAAGGGTTTACCTGTCCTAAATGTGGTAATCACGACTCATCCAAAGTCTCCGTAACCCGCCGCGTGTGTGGCTACCTTGGTAGCCCAGATGCTCGTCCGTTTAACTTCGGTAAACAAGAAGAAGTTAAACGTCGCGTTAAACACTTGTAAGTGATAGTGAGTAACCTGTTGGCATGAATTATCACCAATATCATCCGATTGATGTTGTGAATGGCCCGGGGACGCGTTGTACGCTGTTCGTCTCCGGCTGTGAACATCAGTGCAAAGGATGTTACAACAAAGGGACTTGGTCGCTGCATTCTGGCCACACTTACAATGAGCAACTAGAGCAGCAGATCATCACCGACTTGAACGACATGCGCATCAAGCGCCGAGGCTTATCCTTGTCGGGTGGCGATCCTTTACACCCGCAAAACCTTGCTTCTATTTTGCAGTTGGTTAAACGAGTAAAGGCTGAATGTGTGGGGAAAGATATCTGGTTATGGACGGGATATACCCTAAACGAACTCAGTGATGCTCAAAGACAAGTCATTGAATATGTTGATGTCTTGATTGATGGAAAATTTGAACAGGATAAAGCCGATCCAAGCTTAGAATGGCGAGGCAGTGCCAATCAAATAATCCATCAATTTAAACTGTAAAAATTATGTATCTAGTGCTAACTTGAAGGTCATTACTTGAATTTCAAAGGGTTGTGACCTTCATGTTTTCACATTTACCAACACCAACACTCGATCCAATACTTTCATTATCGGTTGCATACCGCAACGATCCTCGCAGCGAAAAAGTTGACCTAGGCATTGGCGTTTATCGTAATAGCCAAGGAGAGACGCCGATTATGCGCGCCATTGCCAAAGCGCAAGAGCACGTGATTGCCACACAAACCACTAAATCGTATGTTGGGCTTGCTGGGTGTGAAGAGTTTAACCAAAGCATGGTGAACTTATTATTGTCTGGCACTTCAGTGCTTGATCGTGTGGCTGCGATTCAAACGCCCGGAGCAAGTGGTGCGCTGCGTATGCTCGGTGACTTAATGCACGTAGCACAACCAGAAACGACGGTGTGGATTACTGACCCAAGTTACGTCAATCATAAACCTGTGATGGAAGCGGCGGGTTTAAAAGTGAAATATTATTCTTACTTCTGTCGCGAGACTAAACAAGTCGATACTGCACGGATGCTTGATGATTTATCGCAAGCAGGGCCAAAAGATGTGGTGCTTATCCATGGTTGCTGCCATAACCCAACTGGCGCGGATATTGATTTCGCCGCATGGCAAGCGATCACCAGTCTTGCGCAGAAAAATGGCTTCATCCCTTTTGTTGATGTTGCCTACCAAGGGTTTGGTGAAGGTCTTGAAGAGGATGTGAAAGGGCTGCGTTTTATGGCAAACAACGTTGAAGAGATGTTGATCACCACCTCTTGTTCAAAGAACTTTGGTCTCTACCGAGAACGAACTGGTGCCGCGATTGTTGTCGGTAAAAACGCACAAGATGTAGCGAATGCAAAAGGTAAATTACTAACGTTAGCCCGTTCGACCTACACTATGCCGCCCGATCATGGTGCTGCACTGGTGAAAACTATTTTACAAAATCAAGCATTAACCGCGATTTGGAAGCAAGAGTTAAGTGAAATGCAACAGCGTTTGTTAAACCTGCGTCAAACCTTGTGTAATCATTTGAGAAATCAGCACAATACTTCACAATTCGATTTTATCGAAAGTCACAAAGGGATGTTTACTGTGCTAGGCTTTACTCCAGAACGGATGGCTCAGCTACGTGATCAATATGGAATCTATGGGGTAGGTGATGGCCGAATTAACATTGCAGGCTTATCAGAACAACATATTCCGTATGTTGCTCAAGCCATAGTGAATGTCTCTTAAATATTTATCAGTTTGATTAGGTGGGTCAATGAAACAACACTTGAAACTTATTGCTCTTTTAATGTTGAGTACTGGTTTGATGGCATGTAGTACGCTAAACCAAACCTCAACACAACCAGAGCAAAAGCCAAAAGTTGAAGAGCCAAAACAACAAAATACTGAGGCACAAAAACCGGTTGAAAAACCCTCAAAAGAGCCAGTTGTGGTGAAGGCCAAAAAAACCTCTGATGGTAAGCTTATTTTGGGCGAAAAAGAGTGGGTTTATGTGCCGAGTTTGAACGAAAGCTTCAAAGCGCGTATCGATACCGGGGCGGCCACCTCTTCAATTAGTGCCGTGGATGTTGTTGCTTTTGAACGCGATGGAAATGATTGGGTCAAGTTCAGGATTGAACACGATGACATCAAAAGTGATGAGATAAGTTTACCTGTTGAACGCTGGGTCAGAATTCGGCAATCCAGTGCAGAGGGTACACAAAAACGTGCTGTCGTTGTCGCTTGGATTGAAATTGGTGATCTCAAAGAGAGAACCGAATTTACGCTTGCCGATCGTACACATCTGACTTACCCACTGTTACTTGGTCGTAGTTTCTTTAAAGATGTAGCGCTTGTTGATGTGAGCCGAAAGTACGTGCAGGATAAACGTAAATAGATATACCTTACTTCTTAGCTCAACCTAACAGCCAGCACTTGTTGCTGGCTTTTTCTTACCTCCAATTCCCTAGTTGTAACAGCAGTCTTCATTCCTCATTACTTTATTCTATATTTGCTCAATAAAATGATGCGCTGTGTTGAATAATGTTTGAAAACCATTATGTTAAGTTTGTTAAAAAGACGATGGCGTCTAAAATGAAAACATACCACCTGCATTGGTAAACCTAGAAGGTGTTAACTCAGGATCTGATATACAAAACACTGCTTAAACCCACGCCGAGCAGTGATATGACTGCTAATAAGGAAATTGTCTATGTCTGAGCATCAACAAGCTGAAAGTAAATTTAGATTAGTGACACGCAGCGATTTTGATGGGCTGGTTTGTGCCGTGTTACTCAAAAAG
Source organism: Vibrio sp. RM-69-4 (assembly GCF_024743775.1). Classification (NCBI taxonomy): domain Bacteria; kingdom Pseudomonadati; phylum Pseudomonadota; class Gammaproteobacteria; order Vibrionales; family Vibrionaceae; genus Vibrio; species Vibrio sp. RM-69-4. Next base: position 15,038 of record NZ_JAMQXI010000031.1, on the reverse strand, counting down.
CTCAACCTAATTGACGAGATCGTGTTTGTTCACCCAAAGGATATGCAAGATGGGAAGGTGACGACAACAGAGCGTGACATTGTCACTAACCTGCCTTACGTCGCTAATGCTCACTTAATTTTTGATCATCACCTATCGGAAACTATTCGCAATCAAGGTGAAAGGCCGAATCATATTATTGATCCAAACGCGCCGTCTGCCGCGCATGTAGTATGGCAATATTATGGCGGACTAGATACGTTTCCCTCTCAGTGGCAAGAGATGCTGATTGCTGTCGACAAAGGTGACTCCGCGCAGTTTACTCGGGATGAAGTGCTTGATTCTGCGGGATGGAATTTACTGAATTTCCTGATGGATGCAAGAACAGGTTTAGGGCGCTTCCATGAATTTCGTATCTCCAATTATCAGTTAATGATGGATCTTATCGACTACTGTGCGAACCACTCCATTGCTGAGATTCTTGCTCTGCCGGACGTTCAAGAGCGCGTTACTTTGTACCGTGAGCATGAAATTCTATCTAAACAGCAGATTCAACGTTGTGCCAAAGTCTATAAAAACCTTGTCATTCTTGATTTGACGGGCGAAGAAATTATTTACGCTGGGAATCGGTTTATCATTTATGCCTTATTTCCCCAGTGTAATATCTCGATTCACAAAATGTGGGGCTTTCAGAAGCAAAATATCGTGTTTGCTACGGGGAAATCTATTTTTGATCGTGGCTCTAAAACCAATGTGGGCGGATTAATGCTCAAATATGGTGGTGGAGGCCATCAAGCGGCTGGAACGTGCCAAATTGCTCTTGAAATGGCCGAGCAGGTAGAAAAAGAGCTGATCAGCCAAATTACCACAGATGGTTAAAGCCGGTGAAGCCCTGCATGGCAGGGCTTTTTATCTCATCGCGGCGTTTTCTATACGTTTCGTTCCTAAAACCACAAAGTTACCAATTCTTATTGCGGCTCATCACCTACCAGCAATGCCAAGTTGTTTCGTTATAATTGCAGCTTGGGGTTTCGTAAATCTTATTTTTCTCTATACTTACCCAAGTGACTGAATTATTAATAGTTTACACTGATGGAATGTCGCGAAGTTATCAATGGAAGGATTCTAGTATGAGAAAAATTAAGCCTACGCTGTTAGGTGTGACTGTGCTGCTGATGAGTGCTTTGGCGACTGCGGATGTTGTAGAAACCACAACATTATCCGGCATTGGGCAAGCCAAATATCCCGCCAATTTTTCTCATTTCGATTATGTTAATCCAAGCGCACCTAAGTACGGAAAAGTAACTTATGGCGAGGTAGGTACTTACGACAATTTTAACCGCTTTGCTTCCCGAGGCGCTCCGGCGGCAGGCAGTGGTGAGCTTTATGATTCACTGATGTTTGCGCCCAGCGACGAAATTGATACCTATTATCCATTGATTGCTTCTAAAGTCCGTTATTCTGATGACTATTCGTGGCTAGAACTAGATATCAACCCGAACGCACGTTTTCAAGACGGTAAACCGATCACCGCGCAAGATGTTGAGTTTACGTTCAACAAGTTCATGACAGAAGGAGTGCCTCAATATCGACTGTTTTACAAAGCGGTTAAATCGGTAACGGCGATCCATCCTTTAACGGTTCGTATTGAGATGTCAGAACCTAATAGAGAAAAGCTTTTTAGTTTGGCTCAATCAACTCAAGTGTTGCCTAAGCACTATTGGCAGGATAAAAACTTAGCAGAACCATTAAATGAACCGCCAGTCGGCAGCGGTCCTTACAAAGTCGTACGTTATCAAACTGGGCAGAGTGTCACTTATGAGTTGCAGAAAGATTATTGGGCTGTCAACTTACCAGTCAACATTGGGCGGCATAATTTCAAGCAGATCCAATACGACTATTACCGCGACGATACCGTAATGCTTGAGGCATTTAAAGCTGGGGAATTTGATATTCGCCAAGAGAGTTCTGCGAAGTTTTGGGCCAGCTCATACACTGGATTGAACTTCGATAAAGGATTCATCAAGAAAGAAGCGATCGCGCATAATAGTCCAGCTTCAACCCAAGGTTTTGTATTTAATATTCAACGAGAAGTGTTTAGTGATCCGAAAGTGCGCGAGGCTTTGACCTATGCGATGGATTTTGAATGGATGAACAAAAATATGTTCTACGATCAATACTCACGAACGCGTAGCTATTTTCAAAACACAGAGTATGAAGCGAAAGGTCTTCCCTCTACTGATGAACTTACTATTCTTACACCACTAAAAGATAAGATCCCAGAACGTGTTTTTACCCAAGAATACCAACCACCAGTGACGGATGGGTCTGGTCGTATTCGTCAACAACTACGAGTCGCTTTTCAATTGCTCAAAGAGGCGGGGTGGGAGCTGAAAGATAAAGTGATGACCCATAAAGAAACGGGTAAAGCGTTTGAGTTTGAGTTATTGATCTACAGTCCGACCACGGAACGTATTGCTATTCCTTTGCAAAAAAATCTAAAACAGCTTGGTATCGATATGAAGATTCGCTCAGTGGATACCACACAATATCTTAAGCGTTTGCGCGATAGAGATTTTGACATGCTTTCGTCGGCCTATGCAGCGAATCCTTACCCAAGTCCTAACTTGTTGATTATCTGGAATTCAAACTACATCGATTCCACGTACAATCGTGCTGGAGTGGCAGACCCAGTTGTCGACTTCCTCACTGAACAAATTGCCGCCAATCAAGAGCATCCAGAAAAATTATTGCCTTTAGGCCGAGCATTAGATCGCGTTCTACAATGGAATTTTTATCTGATCCCACAGTGGTATCTGAGCCAATATCGTATCGCAACTTGGGACAAATTCGAGCGCCCTAGTGTGATGCCAAAATATGATATTGGTCTTGATACTTGGTGGGTTTCGGAGCAGAAAGCGCAATTGCTACCAGAAAAACGCCGTTAAGAGGATGCAATGACTGCTTATATTTTCCGCCGATTGCTGCTCATTGTGCCCACGCTGTGGGCGATTATTACCATTAATTTTTTTATCATCCAAATTGCCCCCGGAGGCCCAGTTGAGCAAGCGATTGCACAAATGGAAGGGCATGGTGACGGAATTATGGAGCGATTTACTGGAGGCGGCCAAGAGGTGGATATGTCGCTGTCGGCTAACACTGGAGGATATAAAGGTTCTCGAGGTTTAGACCCCGAGGTAGTCGAAGCGATAAAAAAACAGTTTGGTTTCGATAAGCCACTTCATGTCCGTTATTTTGAAATGCTAAAAAATTACGCAACCTTTAATTTTGGTGACAGCTTATTCAAAGGGGGCAATGTTATTGATTTGATCACTGAGCGTTTGCCCGTTTCGATCTCTTTAGGGCTGTGGAGTACGCTGATCATCTACCTTATCTCCATTCCTCTCGGAATTTTAAAAGCCATTCACCACGGTTCAAGGTTTGATGTATGGTCAAGCGCAGTGGTTATCATCGGTTACGCTATTCCGGGCTTCTTGTTTGCGATTATTTTGATCATTATTTTTGCCAGTGGAAATTATTTCAGTTGGTTCCCACTGCGTGGTTTAGTATCAAATAATTTTGCTGATCTAACTTGGTATCAACAAATTGGCGACTATTTTTGGCATTTGGCTTTGCCCATCTTTGCAATGGTGATCGGTGGGTTTGCCACTTTGAGTATGCTAACGAAAAACTCATTTCTTGATGAGATCAACAAACAGTATGTGGTGACGGCTCGAGCAAAAGGGCTGGATGAAGGACGTATTCTTTATCAGCACGTTTTTCGTAATGCGATGCTGATTATTATTGCCGGTTTTCCGAGTGCTTTTATCAGCATATTTTTCACCGGTTCGATGTTGATTGAAGTGATGTTTTCACTGGAAGGTATAGGGCTGCTTGGTTTTGAATCGACCATTCAACGGGATTATCCTGTAGTGTTTAGTTCTTTATACATCATGACGTTACTTGGATTAGTCCTCAGCATTATTTCCGATTTGACCTATATTTGGGTTGATCCTCGAATCGACTTTGAGGCTCGTTCATGATGGTAAAAAAAAGGCTGTCCAACCCATTAAACGTATTGCGCTGGCACGGTTTTAAGTCCAATCGGCGCGGTTTTTATTCACTATGGTTGTTTACGCTTTTATTTGTGGTGAGCCTATTTGCTGAGCTGATTGCAAATGATAAACCCCTTTTGGTTGAGTACGATCAGCAGTGGTTTTTCCCCACCTTTCAACAATATGCAGAAACTCGTTTTGGTGGTGAGTTTGAAACCGAAGCGGATTATACCGATCCTTACGTCATCGATCTGATTGAACAAAAAGGCTTTATTGTTTGGCCATTGATCCCATTTAGTTACGACACCATCAACTTTAATATCAATAATGCAGTGCCGTCAGCGCCAGATTCAGTGAACTGGCTTGGTACTGATGATAAAGGGCGCGATGTGCTGGCTCGTATTATTTACGGGTTTCGTATTTCGGTTTTGTTTGGCTTTGTATTAACACTCGTCTCGTCAGTAATAGGGGTTATCGTTGGTGCCACTCAAGGTTATTATGGCGGTTGGCTTGATTTACTTGGGCAACGTTTTATTGAAGTTTGGTCAGGGATGCCAACGCTTTTTCTGCTGATCATTTTATCGAGTTTCGTCGAACCGAATTTTTGGTGGTTGCTTGGTATTATGGTGCTTTTTAGTTGGATGAGTTTAGTGGGCGTGGTGAGAGCGGAGTTTTTACGCTGTCGTAATTTTGATTATGTGCGGGCTGCGCAAGCGATGGGTGTGAGTGATCGCCGCATTATGCTTCGCCACATGCTACCTAACGCGATGGTGGCTTCTTTAACCATGATGCCTTTTATTCTTTCAGGCTCAGTTACGACTTTAACATCCTTAGATTTTCTCGGTTTTGGCTTGCCAGTCGGCTCGCCCTCTTTGGGCGAATTATTGGCGCAAGGGAAAGCCAATTTACAAGCTCCATGGTTAGGTATTTCAGCATTTGTGGTGCTCTCGTTAATGCTGACATTATTGGTCTTTATCGGCGAAGCGGTACGCGATGCCTTTGACCCGCATTCGACAGGGAGAAGATGATGAGTAAAATCGTACTCTCTATCCAAAATCTTTCGGTCGGGTTTGGTCAAAAAGACAATCTTGAACCTGTGATTAAAGCGGTGTCACTTTCTCTCTCTGCAGGGGAAACTTTAGCGCTGGTGGGGGAAAGTGGTTCTGGTAAATCAGTGACGGCGAATGCCATTTTGAAGTTGTTACCGAAAAGTGCTGCCCACTATTTGCAAGGGGAGATCTTTTTTGATGGTATCAACACGTTGAACTGTAGCGAGAGGCAATTAAGAGGTATACGAGGCGGGAGGATTGGCATGATTTTCCAAGAGCCAATGGTCTCACTCAACCCCTTACACAAAATCGGTAAACAGTTGATCGAAGTTGTGGAAATTCACCGAGGACTAAGAAGCAGCAAAGCACGTCAGTTGGCCATTGCATGGTTAGAAAAAGTGGGTGTTCGATCGCCAGAAATTAAGATTAATGCTTATCCACATGAACTTTCTGGGGGAGAACGCCAGCGCGTCATGATCGCGATGGCTTTGATCAATGAGCCTGAATTACTGATTGCTGATGAGCCGACCACTGCGCTTGACGTTTCTGTTCAGGCGCAAATATTAGATCTACTTAAAAACCTGCAACAAGAACTGGGTATGGCCATGTTGTTCATTACTCATGATCTCAGTATTGTTAAGCGTATCGCTGATCGCGTTGCAGTGATGCAAAATGGGCAAGTGATCGAGGTTAATGATGCCAAAACGCTGTTCTCATCACCCTCTCACTCTTATACCAAAAAATTGATTGAATCCGATCCTCGAGGTTTGCCCGTTGACGTAAACCCTGACAACCCAATTCTAGTGCAGCTTCAGCATCTCAAAGTCTGGTTTCCCATCACTGGCGGCTTATTCAAGCGCACGGTCTCGCATATTAAAGCTGTCACCGACATGCAGTTTAAGCTTAAAAGAGGACATTCATTAGGAATTGTTGGCGAGAGCGGTTCGGGTAAATCGACCACTGGTATGGCGATACTAAAATTAGTTCATTCGGAAGGCTCGATTTGTTACGACAATAATGAGCTGCAAGGGTTAGATAGGAAAGCTATGCTACCTTATCGCAGCAAGATGCAAGTCGTTTTTCAAGATCCATTTTCAGCACTGAATCCGAGAATGTCGGTGGCGCAGATTATTGGTGAAGGGTTAGAGGTTCATAGCCGTTATGATCGACAAACTGTTGAACGAATGATTTGTGATGTGATGCGAGAAGTTGAACTCGACCCGGCCACTCGCTACCGTTATCCCAATGAGTTTTCTGGTGGGCAACGACAACGTATCGCGATTGCTCGGGCATTGGTTCTTAAACCTGAGTTCATTTTACTTGATGAACCAACTTCTTCTTTAGATCGTACGATTCAAGCGCAAGTGTTGGATCTGCTTAAATCGCTGCAACAAAAATATGGGTTAACGTACTTGTTCATTAGCCATGATTTACATGTGGTGAAATCATTATGCCATTACACTATGGTGATGAAACAGGGTGAAGTCGTTGAGCAAGGGGAAACGCAACAGCTGTTTCTCAATCCTCAGCACCCTTATACCCAAGAGCTTATTTCCTTTTCTTATTAAACATCACGCTATGTCATACAGTTAAATAACGTGATGTTGTCGCTAGGAAAACAGTGAGTGAATATTGAAAGTAGCGGTAAGTTGGGGCGCTATCGCGAATGTAAAGAATATCGTTATTAAATGGCCATCTTAATGGCTGGTACTATCGCTTCCGGCATGGCTAAAAAATAGCCTTGAAACATATCAATATCGAGTTTTTGCATTGCTTCGAGTTGCGCTTGGGTTTCGATGCCTTCTACAACGGTATTGGAACCATTCTGTTTCGCAAGGGTAATGCCATCCATAAGTGGGTCACAATCACCTTGCATATATTTGAGTAATAAGCTTCGATCAAATTTGATGATATCAGGCGTCACCAAATGAACCCGTTGTGGTGTTGAGGCTTGAGTACCAAAATCATCAATGGCAATTTTAAAACCATTTGCAGCCAGACTTTGCGTTGCGCATTGCAGCTTGCTTTCATTTTCTGAATCGATTTCAATCAATTCCATGACCAGTTGATTATGTTCTATATGCAGTTCTTTGAGGCGATCGCATAGCAATGCTTTGTTGATGTCGCTGATGGCAAACAATTCACCCGCGACAGGCAGTAAATTTAGAAATAATTGGCATTGACGATATTCGGAAAGGGCATAGTTTCGGATGTGGATAACTCGGCTGAGTCTTTCTACGTTAAGTTTGTCGATGGGATTAATAGTGTCGGAATGGAAAAAACAATCGGGGCGAATGGTCGTGCTGCCATTGGCGGTTATTCTCACTAGGGCTTCAACGCCCACAATACGGTTATCCCGCGAGAATATCGGCTGGAAAACGCTTCGCAGCACAAGATGCTGGTAATGAGCAATAAACTGGCCATCGGAATCCAGAGACATGCATTTTGAAAACTGAGTTTTGTTAGTTAAAAGCATACAATTTTCGACATCCTAATCATTAATTTTTGCTTGAAGCATCCGAGCGCCAATATGCCATGCCATATTATTGACTCACCTTGACCTTTGTCAATTGTACCTTTGGCTAAGATGAAAATTTGTGGGTTGTCAAAACAGCGTCACAAATATTGAATTATTTAGTGAATGTGATGCGGCAGGCTCAATTGATTGAGTGTGTGCTAAATCAGAAGACAGCCCAATGAAGAGGGTAATAAGGTAAAATCTAGAACTTGGAAGAAAATGAGGGCGGTTTGTTTACGTTACGCCCATTGTAATACGGCATATAATTGAACGTATTTTCGGACTAGTTGCTGGTTTTTAGAGCGTTTTAAAGGATGGCTAAATTTAATATAACAAGGGCTAATTTGAAAACGGTTCTCTAAAGATTGAGTTAGCAATGAGTCACTTTCATACAGCGTGATACCTTGTGCGAGGTATTGATCTATTTCATCGGGTAATTGCCCTGTCCACCAATGAAGTAACTCGCGACTTTTTTGGCTACGACTGATCCAGTGATCGGTCAGTAATAGCAGTAAATCATTCGGTTGAATCGCGTAAGCGTACTCATATTTCCACTGCGCAATGTCTTGCATCAACTTTTCTCGACAGGTTTTACCAGCACTGACCATATGGTGAGTCAGGAGCCATACCGTTCCGGCATCACTACTCACTCGGTAGTGGTGTGGCATGTCTCGCTGAGGGATTGATTCAATAACAGAATAGTGGCATGGGTGCCCAAATTCACTGAGTGTACGAGCCAACCTGCGAGCAAAAGCCAGTCCTAAGTGATGTTCACTCATTCCTTGGTTGTGTATGGTGGGGTAGTGCTTTTCACAAAGTTTTAGACAGTCAGCTTGAAATTCGTTGACGCTTTGCGTGAGTATGTCCAGTAGCAACTCGTTGTTCTCCTTTAATAAAGCCAAGCAAGATTACCACAGTTATCAACAAGCACGAGCAGCAAATGGCGAGTTCTTGATCTTTCACACTATTCTTCTAATACGAGCATTCTACAGGTGTTAAACCCTTATGATTTGAAGCTACCGTTGTTTCAAGTTGTTTGAGCCTAAGTCGTGGTTATCTATATCCACAATAAGTTCCTTCAGTTTTTTCGAATAACTCAATCAGTACTAAAGTATGTCCACAATGTAAAGTATGGTAAATACTGTGTTAATAATTTAGGCTAGAATATAGATTCAATTCACTTTGTTGCTGTTTCACTTGCTGGTTTAGAAAATTTATGACAACTGAAGTTAAAAATTACAACTTAGTCACGCGTCTTATCCATTGGTTATCCGCACTCGTTATCATCGGTATGTTTGGTGCTGGGATCTGGATGGTTGAGTTAACCTATTACAGTCAATGGTATAACACCGCGCCACATTGGCATAAATCTGTCGGTTTGTTGCTGCTCGTGGTCACCCTGTTCCGCATACTATGGAAGTTGGTGAGTGTCTCTCCTGCCATTGGTGGCGGCCACTATGAGCGCATTGCGGCTAAAGCGGCGCACGGATTAATGTATTTATTATTGATGATGCTGTTTGTATCAGGCTATTTGATCTCAACAGAAGATGGCCGAGGGATTGATGTTTTCAATTGGTTTACTGTACCAAGTATGGGCTTGTTGTTTGAAGGACAAGCCGATCTCTCTGGTACGGTTCACTTTTACGCAGCTTGGACGCTGATTATTTTAGCAGGCGTGCACGCTGTTGCCGCACTCAAGCACCATTTTATTGATAAAGACGATACGCTACGAAAAATGATAGGAGCTTCTAAATGAAGAAAACGTTACTTGCTACTGGATTGGCTTTCGCAACACTCATGCCGCTAGGTGCAAACGCTGCTGACTATGTTATAGATACCAAAGGTGCGCATGCTTCAATTAACTTTAAAGTCAGCCATCTTGGTTATAGCTTTACCAAGGGCCGCTTTAACAAGTTTGATGGTGAGTTTTCCTACGATCCTAACGACCTTGCAAGCTCAAAAGTGAAAGTTAATGTGGATACTCGCAGCCTGGATAGTAACCATGCTGAACGTGATAAACATATTCGTAGTGCTGATTTCATTGATGCATCAAAATATTCACAAGCCACGTTTACCAGTACTCAAGTGGTTGATAAAGGGAATGGTAAACTAGAAGTGCTCGGTGATCTTACTCTGCATGGTCAAACCAAACCCATTACTATTAATGCAGAATTTATTGGTGCAGGTAAAGACCCATGGGGTGGCCAACGCGCTGGTTTTTCGGGGACAACACGTATCGAACTCGCGGATTTCAATATTGCAGTAATGGGCGCTTCAAGCTACGTCGATATGGAACTCTATGTTGAAGGAATACAAAAGTAATCCACATCTTGTTATGCTTTAAGCAAACATGAATAAAAGGGTCTAACTCTAGACCCTTTTCACTAACTCTCGCTATATTTTATCTCTATACATTGGCTAACTGACGGATTTCTGAGTCTGGAATTCGGCGACCGCGTTGTCCATGTCGTTTGCTTGTTTGGAAACGATATCGACTTCAATCAAACACTGTTTAGCTGAGTGCATATTATTATCAGAGATAGAGTTAAGTTCGGTGATCGATTCACTGACTTGGTTCATCACAATGCCTTGTTCTTCAATTGCAGAGGCGATTCGCTCAGAGTTACTTTGTATCATTTCCATGTCAGAGAGAATCTGACGTAAACTATTATCCAGTTCTCCTGAAGCCGTTAGCGTCGCATGGCCTTGAGTATTGCATTGTGCAATATCAGTGACAACGGTGCTCATTTGGCTTTGAATTGCAGAAACGACATTGGTGATCTCTTCCGTTGACTGATGCGTGCGGCTGGCAAGTGTGCGGACTTCATCGGCGACCACAGCAAAGCCTCTGCCTTGTTCTCCGGCGCGAGCGGCTTCAATCGCGGCATTTAATGCCAGTAAATTGGTCTGCTCTGCGATACCTTGAATGATGTTAACAGCACCGCCAATTTGTTCGACATGCTTGTTCAATGAGGCGATGGATATTTGACTTTTTTCCAATGTTCGTGAGAGTTCATCGACATTTTTTACCGTTGATTCCACCACCAAACGCCCTTGCTGAGCATTGTGCGCGGCTTTGTGTACACCTTCTACCGCTACACTAGTACTTTCTGAAATTTCGCTGATGGTGGACACCATTTCTTGAACGGCCGTTGCCATTGTCGTGGTGTGGTCAGCCTGAACGTGAAACTGTTCAATCACATCTTCTAATTCGTTATGCATACTTGATGTACTGTTCGATAGCTGGTGAGACTTTGTTTGAGAGCCAGCGATAAGAGTTTCGAACTTATCGAGTAAGATATTAAAGTAAGTTGCGATCGATACCAGCTCGTTGCGGCCAGTCAGCTCAACACGCAAACTGATGTTGTTGCTGTTTGAAATCATTTGCATCACTGACAACAACTTACTCACTTGCACGTTAATGGAGCGCGCTATTTGGAGAATAAAGCCAAGGATTAGCACGATCACTAACGCACTGAGCCCTTGCTTCACATAGTTAAGTTCTTGCTCAATACTTGTAATCTCTTTATTTAACACTTCAGAAAAGGTGACAAACTGTTGTTCAACATTATGAGAAAGGTTACGTACTTCACCAAGTAGCCCTTGATTATATCTCAAACCAATCACTTTTTTCTGATCGGCAAGCTGTTGGGCGGCCTGTGCTAATGCCGGAAAACGGTTAGTCACTGTGCTGTTTTGCAGCTCTCCAACCTGCACGCTTTGATCAAACGCCATCAGCTCTAAAAGTAATGCATCATCAGCATTAGGTTTTATGGTTTCCAATGCTTGTAAATAAGTGGCTAAAAGGCCGGATTTTTCATTTAATCCGTATAGGCTATAAGCCTGCACCAATTTTTCAAAACCTTGTTTATAAGCCAAAAGATCTTGTCGGAGTTGGCTACTAGAGGGGAGATCTCGATCTAACAGGATGAGGGAAAGTTGCTGTTCCAGATCTAAAAAAAGAGTGCTGTTTTTTTTAAAGGTTTCAAGGTATTTCACGTCGCTTCGCAGAAGAAAATCTTTCTCATTGCGCCGCAAATTGAGCAGTCTAATTTCAAGTTTATCGACTAAGTTAATGGCTTGATTGAGCGTTTCGGTGGTTTGGGAAAAATGTGTGGTAGTGGCTAACATTACCAGAACCCCGATAACCGCAATAGCACCCAGTGAATATAATTTTTGTTTGATACTCATGAGATTATACACCTAAGTAAAATGACAATAATTGATGAAAATGTAATTATTAGTATGTTTAATTAGAATGTTAGGATTAAATGAAGCGTATATCAATGAACGTAAAAATATAAATTACATTCATTATCGTGACACAATATTGGAACTTTTATTTTGTTGATTCCCATAGAATTTGTTAGAGGCGCTCTGTAAACATGATTGAATTAGAAAATTACCAAGGACTTATTTTTGATATGGATGGTACGTTGCTTGACACCATGCCAGCGCATTTAGAGGCTTGGTCAAAAACAGCGCAACATTTTCGCTTCCCATTCTCAGAACAGTGGTTGCACAGTTTAGGTGGCATGCCTAGCGCTAAAATCGTTTCACAAATCAATAAGCTGCACGATCTCAAATTGGTGCCAGAGCTGGTCGCTCAATTTAAAATGGCGGCATTTTCTTCTATCGAAAATAGTGGCGAGGTAATTTCTTGTACTCATGAAGTTGTTGAGCAGTTTTATGGTAAAAAGAAGCTTGCGGTTGGGACTGGAAGCCAAAGGCAAAGTGCACTCGCATTGCTTAAAAAGTCTGGGCTATTAAATCGCTTTGATGCTGTAGTAACGGCGTCTGATGTTGAAAACCATAAACCGAATCCAGATACATTTTTGCGTGCAGCCTTTTTATTAGATCTCGAACCTAAGCATTGTGTGGTATTTGAAGATACTCATTTGGGTAAACAAGCCGCTCACGCTGGAGGAATGGATTGTGTGATGGTAGAGGAAGGAAAACTGGTGTTTTATCCAGTCCCTTCTCAAGAATAGAGCCGCGTAATGCGGCTCAACACCGCTTTACTGGATTTCAATTAATTCCACATCAAAAATCAGTACGGATGCAGGTGGGATAGGGCCGCTGCCACTTTTGCCATAACCTAAATTACTGGGTATGAACAGGCGCATTTTTTGTCCTTCCACCATCAGTTGTAGACCTTCCTGCCAGCCTTGAATCACCTGCTTCAAACCAAACACAATCGGGTCGTTACGTTCAACTGAGCTATCAAACACCGAACCGTCAAGTAAAGTACCGTGATAATGCACTTTTACACGACTGTTGGCTTTCGGATGAACGGTGCCAGTACCTTGTTGGAGTACGAGATATTGTAGGCCACTTTCGGTTGTTATCACGCCATCTTGCTGAGTATTTTCAGCCAAAAACGCTTGGCCTTTAGCAAAATTTTCATCGGCAATTTTGTGGTTATTCCACGTACGATAGATGAAAAAGCCAGCCAGTAAAAAAATAATAATTGGAAATACAAATTTAGACATATTTTTAAAGCCTTGTCGATTAGGGGTGAGTCAATAAATATGAGATGGTATTCGCGATATCTGCTGCATCTTTATGACCGGAGGTGATGACTAAATATTTACCTTTCACAATAAAGGTTGGAACGGCATTGATTTGGCTTTTTACTGAAATATCATCAGCGAGCTGAATCTCTTGGAATAACTGTTTTTGCTGCTCATCATCTAACGAATACGGGCTGATTAGCCCTCGTTGGCTGAAGGCCAAATCAATCGCTTCTTTACGCTCACTTAACGTTACTTCTTCATCCATTTGCACGACCGAAAATAGCTGTTCCATCATGGCATGATCGGGAATCGCTCCCAGTTGCATCACGGCTGAATAGTAAATCATGGCTCCAATCTGTGCGCCTTCGTTAAAGGTGACATGCAGTTTACCAAATGTTTCGCCTGTTATTTTCTCTAGCTCTGGGATGACCTTTTCCATTGAACGACAGTGTCCGCAAGTCAGCGAAAACACTTCCGTGACGGCTGGTAGGCGGTATGTTGCAAGACTTACGGGAAGCTCATCATATTGTTTCCCTTTTTGTGGCGTAGTGTTGTCACCGCAGCCTGCTAGAATCAGTAGTGTTGTGATGAGAGCCAACCAATAGCGTGTGTTTTTTTTCATAACGAGTATTGAGTTAAAAAAGAATACTTGAATTCTAACGGCTTACCGTGACAAGGAAAACAGAAACAACCACGAAATTGCTACCAAATATATATAAAGTTTTACAGCCTTGGCCGATACAGTTGAGGTAGTAAGAGAATGGAGTGATGCTCGAATGAAGTATTTAGCCTTACCGTTATTAATGTTGTTAACAGGATGCGGAACGTTAGCCACTGATCGGATGTTTAGCGATAACCTGTTGGATGCGGCGCCAAAAGGCGATTTTGATGTGCTCTATCCTGAATGGGGCCATGCGCCGAAAATAGTTTCGGCTGACGTTCAAGGTCCGATAGGTCAGCAGCGCACGAATAGTTATGATTCTTTGCAGCGTTTCTTATTGAAAAATGGTGTGGATTACGAAGTCCTTCCGGGTAATCACATCATGGTTAAATTGAAAGATACGGTGAAGTTCGAAACAGGTTCCTCAACGGTCTCTACTGGCTCTGGTGATTGGCTTACTATGATGGGGCGTTATTTAGCCTCAGAACCCGGCATTGATATTGTGATTGATGGTCATACGGACAGTAGTGGAGCGTCCACTTTTAATGATGGTTTGTCTGAACGTCGAGCGAAAGCGGTAAAGAACACTTTAGTGAAAAGTAATGTGGCGATGGACTCTATTTTTACCCGTGGATATGGTGAATACGTTCCGGCTTGTACGAATAAAACCAATGCAGGTAAAGCATGTAACCGTCGTGTGGAAGTGTTATTTATTGTTTCCAATAATTAAGTTATGCCTTTTGGTGGCGTGCCTTTTAAGTGATGTATCTCTTTTCACACGCGACAAGATCAAAAAAGCCCAGCGAATGACTCGCTGGGCTTTTGCATTAAAAATAAGAAGACTTAAGCAAGCAGCTCTTGTGCTTGTTTCACCACGTTTTCAGTCGTAAAGCCGAACATTTTGAACAGTTGATCCGCCGGTGCTGACTCACCAAAGGTAGTCATACCGATGATCTTGCCGCCAAAACCAACGTACTTGTACCAGAAATCCGCGATACCTGCTTCAATAGCGATACGCTTAGTCACGGCTGCTGGTAGTACGGCTTCGCGGTAAGCTGCGTCTTGTTTATCAAACGCATCGGTCGATGGCATCGAAACTACGCGCACTTTCTTACCTTCTGCGGTAAGTTGCTCTGCGGCTTTTACCGCCAGTTCAACTTCAGAGCCAGTGGCAATCAGGATAAGCTCAGGCTGACCAGCGCACTCTTTTAGGATGTAACCACCTTTCGCGATATCCGCAACTTGCGTTTCACTGCGTGG
>NZ_JAMQXI010000030.1:0-1149 GCF_024743775.1 Vibrio sp. RM-69-4 | reverse complement strand
ATAGTTAATTTTTGACGCTATCTTTATCCCACATCACACCGTCTCTTAGCATCGAATTTAAGATCACCACCATCTTTCTCATACAAGCAACAATGGCTACTTTTTTCGGTTTTCCTGCCGCAAGTAATCGTTGATATGCTGCCTTAAAAACAGGATTGCATTGGATAGCCGACATCATTGCCATATACATAACGGTCCTAACTTGAGCCCGTCCCCCTTGTATCATCCGCTTGCCTTTAAAGCAGCCACTTTCTCTTGTTATTGGTGCGACGCCAATGAGAGAAGAAGCTTGTTTGTTCGTGATATAGCCCAACTCGGGCACATTACTAATTAAGGAGGCCGCAAGGACTTTGCCAACGCCCGGCATGCTTTGAAGAAGAGTATTTTTGGCTTGATATTCAGGACAGCTATCAATCAGCTTCGCTATCTTTGCTTCTACTTTTTCAATCTGATTTTTCAGAGCGGTAAGAATAGGGGTGATAGTCGATGAGATATTCTTTGGTAATATTTGTAGTCGGTTTTTTTCCATGGTTTGCATGGTGAGTAGTTGGTTGCGCCTAGTGACTAAGTCACTCATAAGGCGTATATTTTCGCTTTTTATCTTGGTCAGTTCGGGCTGAACCCGTTCGGCATAATGTGCGATGAGGGCCGCATCTAAACGGTCGTTCTTAGCTCGTTGGCCAATAGCACCGGCAAATCGTTTAATGCGCAGTGGATTGGCAATAACATAAGGTAATTTTGCTTTATCACAGGCGAGTATAAAGGGCATTTCTAATCGACCCGTTGCTTCGATAATGACGCGTTGAGGTTTGTGTTTCTTAATGGTTTTTATGGCATGGCTGATGCCTTTTTCGGTGTTTGGGACGGTGAAGTAAATGTCGAGTGGGCGGATATAGATATCTAATTGTGACTTACCCGTATCAACGCCGACATTAATGTTTTGAAGTGTGTTTGTATTCATAATAAGCTAACTCTTGCTTGCAAATGCGGGCTCGAGACCCAGAAGACTATTCGAGTGTGGTGCTTGGAGTTCTATCAGGCGTTCGTACTTGTTATCGGTCTCTCGCTAGAGGAGCCATCGTTCAATCGAACTGCCAGATAGAAGAACTTTAGTTGCAGCTAAAGTCTGGGTCTCACCTTACCCGATTG
>NZ_JAMQXI010000002.1:0-6488 GCF_024743775.1 Vibrio sp. RM-69-4 | reverse complement strand
CTTTAGTGCAAAATTGAAGTTCAGTGTTTACGGTGTGTTTTTTGAGTTCGGCGGTGCGTTGTCAACCCCTTAGCCGGGCGTTATGCAACTCAGGTAAATTTAGGGCTCAATCTTTTGGGATTTCTCCGGCCATTCGTTTTGTGTTGTCGGCAAATGAGCTTTTTTATCCTCAAATTCGTGGTTAACTTAAACCGTAAAACAGACAAGATTCCTGGTTTGCCTCAATCAGTTTTAGCTTTGGCTTGTTGTCAATTTAGCGTGCGCAAAGTGTGGAAAGGGCAAGTTATTCGATCATTTCGCATTTGTTGAAAGTCTTGCCGGTTGAGTTTGTCTGGTTCAAAAGCTTGGGTTGTTGTTGAAAGGTGGGCTTTGTTTTGGCGGCTTATTTATCACGGCTCTTGCTTGGGCTGGTTCTTGAATCACTCAACCATTGCAATTGTGGCTTTTGGTCGTGTAAAGTCAGTTTATGTCATTGAATTTGCATAACAAACGGCTCAAGAGGGATTGCCAACGCGTGGCGACTTTAGTGCAAAATTGCAGTTCAGTGTTTACGGTGTGTTTTTTGAGTTCGGCTATGCGTTGTCAACCCCTTAGCCGGGCGTTATATGCTTTGGGGTAGCTTCTTGAGTTGTTACCATATACAATCCTTTAGGTGTCATATCTCATAATTTTAAATACAGTGGTATCGTAGTGGCAGAAACAAAAGGTGAGTTGGTTGTTCGAGGGATGATGACAGACGAGTCTGATAGAAAGCCTGTGCTGGGTTCTTCTGATACTCCAGGGTCGATCGCTCGTAAGCTTGGGGTGAGAGTCCCAACTGATATTGAAGTTGATGCTCAGGGGAATGTTAAAGCAGGATTTCATGGTATGTCGGTGTCGCCTATTCCTGTCGAAAACTTGCCTCAACACAGAAGACCTCCAGAATTTGGTGGTACTGGCAAAGACCCAATATGGGGCTTGCACACTATTCATTTGGGTACTTTAGACTTGAAATATGTTCCAGATCCTGAAAAACCGTCTCATGGTTTTATTGCCCCAGCTATGGATATGGAATATACTCACTATGAACAGTGTATATACAACACTCGAGATATTTGGTGTCCTATTGTTAAAGAGGATTTGGACGATGAAAATTCATAGAAGTTTACTAGTTGCTGTAGAGCAATCAGCTGGTGAAAATGTGCTTCGTGATATTTGTTTATCACTCCTTAACACCGGTGTCCCTGCTGACTCTATCCTTGATGAGTTTGAAGAACTTCGTGCAACTCATACTTTAGATGATGAATACGAAGATACATTGTTAGATGTTATGGACTCACTGTGCGGGTGGTGTTCACCTAATCATGCATTAGTCCCATCTGCTGCATAAGATTTTAAAGAGCTGCTTAAAAGCAGCTCTTTTTTATTGTCTCAAGCAAACCTAATACACGCATATAACAAAGCATTTAAGAGGGATTCAAAACGCTTGGCATTAGCGGTTGAGTCCCTTTCTGCGTTTTCGGTGGTCCCTCCTAGTCTTTCATAGGCGTTTTTCACCCCTTAATGCGGCGTTATGCAACTCAGGTAAATTTAGGGGTTCAATCTTTTTAGATTTCTCCGGCCATTCGTTTTGTGTTGTCGGCAAGTGAGCACTTTTACCCTCAAATTCTTGGTTAACTCAAACCGTAAAACAGGCAAGGTTCTTTGTTTGCCTCAATCAGTTTTAGCGCCGGTGCGTTGTGAATTTTGCGCGCGCAAAGTGTGGAAAGGGCAAGTTAATCGAGCATTTCGCACTTGCTGAAAGTCTTGCTTGTTGAGTTTGTCTCATTCAAAAGCTTGGTTTGTTGCTGAAAGGTGGGCTTTGTTTTGGTGGCTCATTTATCACGGCTCTGGCTTGAGTTGGTTCTTGAATCACTTAACCATGGCAATTGTGGTTTTTGGTCGTATAAAGTCGGTTTATCTCATTGAATTTGCATAACAAACGACTCAAGAGGGATTGCCAACGTGTGGCGACTTTAGTGCAAAATTGCAGTTCAGTGTTTAAGTGTGTTTTTTAAGTTCGGCGGTGCGTTGTCAACCCCTTAGCCGGGCGTTATGCCTTTTCCTCAAATATCGGCAAGGAGAGTCAATTTGAAAATAGTAGAAGCAGATAAAATCCACCTTGAAACTGTTGCTCAATTATTTGATTTATATCGTCAATTTTATGGGCAAGAGTCAGATTTGGCGCAAGCTTCGCGTTTCATTGAGGAAAGGCTCAATCATTCAGATTCAGTCATTTTCTTAGCACTTGATCATCATGATCACCCGTTGGGTTTTGTTCAGCTTTATCCATCGTACTCTTCAGTCGCGATGAAGCGTATGTGGTATTTGAATGATTTGTATGTAATTGAATCAGCAAGACATAAGGGGGTTGGTAAAGCATTGCTACAGAAAGTCAAAGTTTATGCTAAAAAAACCAATGCTTTAACTGTGAAGCTTGCGACTTCAATTGATAACGAATCAGCAAAAAATCTATATGTATCTGAGGGTTATTCTAAAGTTACGGCTTTTGAGCACTTCACACAAAAAGTAGTACAGGCATAACAAACAATTTAAGAGGGATTCTCAATGCTTGGCATTTTTGGTTCTACTTCAAGTTTTGTGTTTATGGCACAATGCTTTAGGTTAGGTGGAGGCGTTGTTCACCCCTTAATTGGGCGTTATGTTTTAATAAGATTTCAATGGCTTAAATGCCTTCGAGTCGTTCTTTCCCCCTTGGGTTATTCGTTGGGAGTAGACTCAGCAAATCACCATTATCGCTCAGTTCTTAAATCTCTCAGCCCGTAAAACATGCCAAAGTTCGTGGGTTGCTTCATTCGAGTTTTAGGGTGGTTTGCTCATCTTGTTTCTCTGGCTCAAAGTCGCTTTGGGCATATTTCCCAATCAGCCAATAACCTTGGCAGTTGAGTCGGCAAATCGCCATTGTTCTGCGCTGTTGTTGGTAAGAAAGGGCACTTGTTGAAAGAGTATCGAGTTGCCTCATTATCAGGGAAGTGGACTTATTCGTTTCCGGTTTGGCGCATCTGGCGGTCAAGTGAGTTCGAGCTTGTGATTTAGTTCAGAAAACTAGGTCAATACTTCAGTTCTTTGCCAAGTAAATCAACGAATTGTGCTAAAACATAACAAAGCATTTAAGACGGATTCTCAACGCTTGGCAATTTCAGTTCAGGTCGGCTTTAGTGTTAAATGTGGCAAGGTTTTAGGTTGGGTGGTCGCGTTGTTCACCACTTAATGCGGCGTTATGTACTTTTACGGAAAATCAGAAGCTTATGGATGAAAATACTGAAATTTGGCGTCAGTACTACGAAAAGGCATTGTCTCGCCCACATTCAAAACGTACTGAGTTTGCAGCCCAACTCAATGAATCAAATCTCAAAATAGCCACTGACTGCGGTTGTGGAACAGGCAGTGACATCGAATACCTAGAACAACTGGATTTTCAAGTTCATGGCTTCGATATTAATCCTGATTCGGTCGCTATTTGTAGAGATAGGTTTGGGTCAAAGTCATTAGTGGATATCGCAGAGTCTTCGTTTGAGTCCTTCGACTATCCAAAATCTGGTGTAGTTATCGCAAACTCTAGTTTGTTCTTCGCTGACCCAAAACAATTTGAATCGACTTGGAGCAATATTTGTTCATCAATTGAAATTGGTGGGGTGTTTGCTGGTGACTTCATGGGTTTCAAAGACAGTTGGGCTCACAACTATCGTAGTCCTACAGCACCGTTATCGGAATCAGAGGTAAAGGCTTTGTTCTCAGGCTTTGAAATAGTCAGGTTCGTTGAACGTGATGAAAAAGCGAAAACCTCATTGGGTAGAATGAAGCATTGGCATACATATTCCGTGGTCGCAGTGAAACGTACATAACAAAGCGTTTAAGGCAGATTCCCAACGCTCGGCATTTTCAGTTTGCTTTGAATTTAGTGTTTACGGCACAATGGATTAAGTTTGGTGGTCTGCGTTGCTCACTACTTAACGCGGCGTTAAGCCCTAAACGATATTCGAGAGTAGGTTGGATTTGAATGAGTTTGATATTTGCCAAAAAAGATATGTTTGAAAATATCTGTGTTGTTAGTGACACTAGGCTTAATCACGATGTAAGTCGTAAGCTACCGACTTATTCTGATTATCAGAAGAACGGTGGTTTGAAATTGTTCCTCGTTAACAATAACAAAGTTGCTATCGCTTTTGCTGGTTGTAGTGCTGAAGCGCAAGAAGCTTTCGATCAAATTGAAGTTGGTTCCTTTTCAATTAGTCAAACATTAGAAGTCCTGTCATCAAGTAGTTTTGCTAAAAATACAGATTATTTAGTTTGCGACGCTGTTGAAAATGTAATTTATAAAATCTCTGAGGCGCAAGTGTCGACGCCGAATTTTGCTTATATTGGTGACTTTGATGGGTATCAGCTCTTAACAAAGAACATTCAACACTCGTCAGGTTTAGATGAGCTGGAATCTGCAATGAATATCGTCATTGAAAACCCTAAAGTAAAGACTGTGGGCGGATATTGTATTTCATCAATCTCTAGCGACGGTGAGTTCAGGTATATACAGAAGCATGCATTCTCACAATTTAAGGGGCGTATTGAAATATCCGGCACTCCAACACAACTGCCTATAATATCAAACTCAAAACATGACACATACTCGTACGTATGGACTGGAGATAAACATGGCTTTGGCTTCTACTTTTACGAAGCTAAACTAGGGCTAATATATATGCCATTAAAAATTCAACCTGTAGAGATTTTAACAGGGATTGGATTTCATGATTTTGACGAAAATTTAAAGAAATATAATTTGAAGCTGCCAGTTAAAATCGGGGCGGTTAGTTCAGAAGAAGAAACAATAGACTTTTCATATGACCTTTATCAGGCTGGTCAATATCAACGGTGTGTCGAAAAAATCACGTCATTAGGAAGTAAGCTTAATGACCATCCACAAGTCTATTTTCAAGCAAACTACCTCTTGGGGTGTTGTTACAAAGAACTAGGAATAGCGGCAGAGCGTCAAGGTTTTAAAGAGAGCTATGACTTACTAGACAAAGCAGTTAAACACTTCATCTTGCTTATTAATGATTACAAGCCTGATTACAGTGTTCAAACGAACATGGCAATAGCTTATTACTATCTTGGGCATGTAACTGAAGATTTGGTTGCCAAGAAGACTTGCTTTCATGGATCTGTTAATTGCAATACAAACGCTGTGAACCTTGATTGCAAAAAAGTTCTTCCTTACCACAACAGAGCGTCTGCAAACTACGAATTACTTCGTTTTTGCAGAAATAGCGCTGAACTGAATCGTGTAATTCAAAGTGTTGTGTCTGACTGCGAACTTGCACTTAGTCTAGATCCAAAGCATCAAATTTCAGCCAGTTTAAAAATGCACGCGCTGTCAATGCGGGCTTAACAAAGCGTTTAAGACGGATTCCCAACGCTTGGCATTTCAGCTTACTTTGGGTTAAGTGTTTATGTCACAATGGTTTAGGCTGGGTGGTTGGCGTTGCTCACCACTTAACGCGGCGTTAGGCAATGTGAGTTTTTATCAGCTAAAACGAGTTGAAATTGAACGGTAAATTCCATGTTCTCATGGCTGAACTTAAGCAAATGAATAATCATCACATATTTGCTGTTTCTTGATCGCGTTGGGTTGGTTATCGCTGTGAATTCATCGGCAAAATAACCTTCAGCATTCAAACGTCCGCCGAGCATGCTACGCTCGTCACTTTTCTTCCAAATCGCTCAATTTGAGTTTTTTTGTTTCTTTGCTGATTCAGCATTTTGGTTTATAAATGAATCTGTTAGTTAGTTTTAAGTTTGCAAAAAAGCCTGTTCTTTGTTTTTGAAAGTATCATTGTCAATCGGTTGGCCTAACAAACGGCTCAAGAGGGATTGCCAACGCGTGGCGACTTTAGTACAAAATTGAAGCTCAGTGTTTACAGTGTGTTTTTTTAGTTCGACTATGCGTTGTCAACCCCTTAGCCGGGCGTTATGCAACTCAGGTAAATTTAGGGGTTCAATCTTTTTAAGTTTCTCCGGCCATTCGTTTTGTGCTGTCGGCAAATGAGCACTTTTACCCTCAAATTCGTTGTTTACTCAAGCTGTAAAACAGGCAAAGTTCTTTGTTTGCCTCAATGAGTTTTGGTGCTGTTTTGTTGCCAATTCAGCGTGCGCAAAGTGTGGAAAGGGCAAGTTTATCGAGCATTTTTCACTTGCTGAAGTTTTCGCTCGTTGAGTTTGTCTCATTCAAAAGCTTGGTTTGTTGCTGAAAGGTGAACTTTGTTTTGGCAGCTTATTTATCGCAGTTCTTACTTGGGTTGATTCTTGAATCACTCAACCATTGCAATTGTGGCTTTTGATCGTATAAAGTCGGTTTATCTTGTTGAATTTGCATAACAAACGGCTCAAGAGGGATTGCCAACGCTTGGCGACTTTAGTGCAAAATTGAAGTTCAGTGTTTACAGTGGTTTTTT
>NZ_JAMQXI010000029.1:0-2352 GCF_024743775.1 Vibrio sp. RM-69-4 | reverse complement strand
TTTGTGTTGTCGTCAAATGAGCACTTTCACCCTCAAATTCGTGGTTAACTCAAACCGTAAAACAGACAAGTTTCTTTGTTTGCCTCAATCAGTTTTAGCGCTGGCGTGTTGTGAATTTAGCAGGTGCAAAGTGTGGAAAGGGCAAGTTTATCGAGCATTTTGTACTTGCTGAAGTTTTCGCTCGTTGAGTTTGCCTGATCCAAAAGCTTGGTTTGTTGTCGAAAGGTGGACTTTGTTTTGGCGGCTCATTTATCACGGCTCTTGCTTGGGTTGATTCTTGAATCACTCAACCATTGCAATAGTGGCTTTTGGTCGTATAAATTCTATTTATCTCATTGAATTTGCATAACAAACGGCTCAAGAGGGATTGTCAACGCGTGGCGGCTTTGGTTCAAAATTGAAGTTCAGTGTTTACGGTGTGTTTTTTTAGTTCGGCTATGCGTTGTCAACCCCTTAGCCGGGCGTTAGATTTTATTTGAGTTCATCTGTTTATTGGTAAAAAAGTGACTGAAAGTAACAAAAGTTCAAAAATGATTGGCGCACTAAGCTCTGATGATATGTCAAGGCAGGTGTCCTCATTCGAATCGTCAGCGTTGAAACAAGCTAGTGAAGTAGCGAAGCAAATGTCTCTGTATGAGCATTCGGTTTTAAAGCAAGCAAGTGACGCGGCAAGGCAAATGTCGTTGTATGAGTCGTCGGTTTTAAAGCAAGCAAGTGAAGCGGCAAGGCAAATGTCGTTGTATGAGTCGTCGGTTTTAAAGCAAGCAAGTGAAGCGGCAATGCAAATGTCGTTTTATGAGTCGTCGGTTTTAAAGCAAGCAAGTGACGCGGCAAGGCAAATGTCGCTGTATGAATCGTCGGTTTTAAAGCAAGCAAGTGAAGCGGCAAGACAAATGTCGCTATATGAGTCATCGGCTTTAAAACAAGCGAGTCAAATAGCTAAGCAAATGTCACAATATGAGCTATCAGCTCTGAAACAAGCAAAAGACAATTGGAAATCTCTTGCAATGCAAGAAGCTGCTTCGTTAATGGCTGCTAGCTCGATTTCTCGTATGTTTGTCGCAAATGATTCCGCAGCTATCCAAACAGTAAGAGAAATGTCAGGTTCCATTTTACAGCAAAACTTAGCTGGAATTTGGGACAACTCAAATGTTGAAGCTGGCTTTGAGATCAATGCGGATGCTATCGAGGACGCTGTTGCTCAATTTAGCACGGCTCCATCACCAGATAGTAATGGTGGTATTTTAGACTGGTACAATAACCAACCACCTTCAACGCAGTTGGTCATTGGGCTCATTTTTAGTTATTGGATTGGAGTATTTTGCAATTTATCTATGCCACTTTACGAGGATTGGTCACAGCTATTTAACGATACAAACTCTAGGGTAGCTCCTAAGTTAGTTGTGAAAGAAGCACACAAAGAGTACGACTTAACTGACCTCAAGAGTTACCGTTTTGTTGTCGCTTCAATCTTACATGTTAGGAATGACGCAACGATTAATTCTGAAATAATAGATGAACTAGCAAATGGAAAAACTGTAAAGTCTATCGAAAAATCAAAACGGTGGGTGCGGGTTGAGTATTTGTGTGACGAAACGGGAGAATATAAAGTTGGTTGGGTCTTTGCGAGGTATTTGCATAGATTCGAGATCTAAAATCTAACAATCTGTTTAAGAGTGATTCGCAACGCGTGGCATTTTCACTATGCGTTGATTTTGGTGATTAAGGTAGTGTGCGGAAGCATCGGTATTGCGTTGCTCACACCTTAACAGGGCGTTATAAAGCTCACCCTTACAAAGTAAACATTGGAGGTAATAGTCTAATAATGAATAACTTACGCAGTGCTACTGCCGACTGGATTACCATAATTACAGGGCTAAGTACCTTGATAGTTAACTTAATGCCAGCTCTTATAGCAGATCGGTCTGTTGAAAATCATGATCTAGCTTGGCAGGGGCACTTAGATCATATTGCTACGACACTGGCATGTGTTCTTACTTTTTACTTCTTTATTGATCAATCTATACGTGTATCAAGGAGAATATCTGCAGCTCGACTCAGTGTACTACCTGATCAATTAGTTTATGTTTTTTGTTGCCTAGGAGGTTTGTTATTGTTTGTAGCCACTCAAATTGTCTTTCAGTCCTATGTTTTTGATAGCCTCCAAAAAACATATCTGGTAGTTCCATCAATCGTATGGTGTCTCATAATGTTTGGGTTGTTTATCGCCTGGACTAGCGAATGACTGCTTTATAACAAACGGCTCAAGAGGGATTGCCAACGCGTGGCGGCTTTAATGCAAAATTGAAGTTCAGTGTTTACAGTGTGTTTTTTAAGTTCGGCGGTGCGTTG
>NZ_JAMQXI010000028.1:0-8425 GCF_024743775.1 Vibrio sp. RM-69-4 | reverse complement strand
CACCGTAAACACTTTACCTGACGCATAGTAAAACTGCCACGCGTTGAGAATCCACTTGAATTGTTTGTTATGTGAATTTTACCGTGAATTCAAAGTAAACCACCGTAGAAATGAAGAAATTTGAATAAGTTACGTACAAAAACGATGCTTACCAAAACCTAAATTTCACAACGATCTGAGCCAAAGAGAGCCACTTGCAGAATCAACAACAAAGAAAGCGCCCTTTCAGCCACAACCAAACCTTTTGCTTCATCAGACTTTCAGGGCTGAATGTCAGCAAGAAAATCAGTCAAAAAGACATTTCAATTGAAGCGATTTGAAACCACCGAAACTCAACAAAAACCAGATCCAAAACTTAATTGAGGCAGCCCAAGAACCTTGGACGTGACCAATTGAAGTTCTTTCACGGATTCATTTCGACAAAGCTAACTTGCCGAAAATACGAAACGAATTTTCAATGAAATCGTAGCTTTGACCTAAAAAACTGACCAAACACATAACGCCCGGTTAAGGGGCTGACAACGCAAAACACTGGGCTCAAAATAACAACCGTAATCACAAATGCCAATTTGAACTAAAACCACCACGCGTTGGCAGTCCCTCTTTAACCGTTTGTTATGTGAATTGCTCACCGTAACTCGTTGTTTTTATTAAATCGTCTAACTTTAGTACGCATATTTTTCATTGGTGATGATGTATTGAACTGGATCATTCGACCCAACGTCCACTTTTCATACCATGCCGTTTCATACAATTCTTCATTGTCTAACCTTGAAACTAGATAGATAAGCTCGTTAATGGTTAAGTCCAACTCCTTGAGTAAGTCTTCGTATTTCCAGTCACTGTACTGATCGTGAAAACTGACTGCCAATAAACCAAGTTGATTCCATTTATAACCAGTATCAGGGAAATCTACTGGTAAACCTTGAGACTTCAAACTATGCCATTTCAAGACCAACTTTCCCCAACCTACAAGATAAGCTACAGTGTCACAAATGCTAATTTGTGTTCCTTTTACATTACCTTCAATTTCACACTTACGTGATAATGATTCTGGAACAATCCGATAATCGTCCACAAGTTTGGGAAATATAGAGTTGATGGCAGCGAGTAACTCATCTTTTGATTGTGGAACTGATGACATAGTTTCCTCCATTCACATAACGCCGCATTAAGGTGTGAGCGGCGCTTGGCTATACTTGAGCGAAGCGAAACTGCCAAGCGTTGCGAATCACTCTTAAATGCTTTGTTATGAATATTTTTCAATGGCAGCTGTAGATCCATGCTTATTTCGAATTGTCATTAGGTAGAGTCCAATAGAAGCGGCTATTGAAATTGCAATGATACTAGACCAAGTAAAACTGTAGCCATAGCTGTCAATAAGATAACCGACCACGATAAAACTTGGCATAACTAAAACGCTTCGTAGTGTAACTAGAACCCCCTGAATACGCCCTCGGTGACTAGAAGGTGAGTTATTAGCTAAATATATGCCTTCTTTCGTCAATAAGAGAACCTCACCTGCGGATAGAAATAGCCAAGCTATAAAGTGTATGGGAATACTAGGAAAGAACATGACTAGTGCGTAGCCAAAAGCAAACATAAACCCGGCATATGCCAAACTAATTGTTTCAGCTTTACCTGACGTAAATTTCATTAAAACTGGCGTAATAAGCACAACAATTACACACGCATAAGTCATCAGTTGACCAAATACAATTGGACCTTTTTCACCAAATATATGACTTAAATATAATGGACTTGCCATTGTCATTTGGTTTAATGAATACCACAACAACCCACAAAGGAATGTAAAGAATAAGAGTCTAGGTCTTGACCTCAATACTGCCCAGACAGAACCAGAAACGGGCATTTCTAACTCATTATCAGTTGTGTGGTCAATTTCTGGCTGCACCTTAATAAACATAGCCACAATCACAACACCAAGTAATGCAGCAAAGCCATTACCAAAGAATATCCATTCTGTGTGGCTCCAAAACAAATACCCAGCCATAATTGGACCTAGAGCTGAGCCAAAATTATAGGCAAGATAACTCAACGACATGACTGCGTCGCGATTATTCTTATTAGATAAGTCTGCAACTAAAGCGTTACTTGCCGGTAATGCCAAACCAATAAAGAAATATGCACCAAATAAAAATGCTGGTACTAAAAAATTATTATCAGGAAAGAAGCCACACGAAATAAGCAATAAAGCACCGGAAAATTCTCCAAATACCATAACTCGCTTATGCCCTAAAACATCGGATAATTTACCACCAATAAAGCTACCCAATAGATAAGTTCCAGTAACCCCCATAGCTAAGGAGCCTGCGACTGTTGCTGAGTAACCTAACTTATCTGTTAATAGTAAAACGAGAAATGGAATAATAAAATTACCCATACCTAAGATCATTCTAGCTACAGCTAGATAATAAATATTCGCTGGCAAACCTCGATAAATCGAAATTGCGGATGAAAACTTCTGGAACATGAAACTCCTAAAATATTGTAATGATACGTATATTCATAACGCCCGCTTAAGGGGCAGCCAACGCTACTACCAACTTACCGCATAACACCATAATCACAAAAACCAACGCATAGTAAAAATGCCGCGCGTTGGCTGTCCCTCTTGAAGCGTTTGTTAGGCTTAATTTCTACAATCCTTGCTCACGACACAGACGCTTAGATAAAGAGTCGAGATCGCAATAAATAAAATCCTCTACAATACCAAGCCGATGAAGCTTATCTAGTATCTGTAATTTACTGCTTGCTGGTATTTCAATACAACTAACTACATCTTCAGAAAATTGCTCATCTAAACTCTTTGTATCAGACCCATGAATTGTAAACACACTTTGTTGCGATGACATTCTAGAATCTAGGGGGATTGTTTCAATTGCCAAAGGATGCGATAAACGCATATGAGTTTCACCAACAAGTAAATTTCCAGGAAGGTATGAATCAAACTGAAGTTTGACTTTAATATCTTTCGGGTATGTTTCTAGCTTACGATTTTCCAAATCGTAATAACTATTGGTTTCAATATGACGCACCGCCATTTGAGATGGACAGAATATACGATCAACACCGGTGACTTGCTCATTTAAAATAAACGGATTTAATACCCAAACTATTGCAGAGCAATCTTCCGAAGAATCTTGCGTTAGTGCAAAATAAAGAGAGACTAATGGCGACCTAGTCCAATCTAACAATCGAGTAGGTAAACCATGGTGCTGCATTAACGCATATAAGTACCAAGGGTTGCCATTGTCTGAAAGATGATATTTAAAATGTTCACGCAAAAATGAATAAACTAGAGTTTCTTCTTTTTGACTTTCAATCCCATCCCAATGAACTCGCGGATGAGGTTTGTAAGTAGGTGAACCAACTCCTCTAAACCAAAAACCGTTAAAAGAAGTCGTGAGAGAGATATAATCCTCGATAGTTGATACCACTTTGTTCAAATTACAACTCCAAATTCAAAGATTAAGCCTAACGCCCGGCTAAGGGGTTGACAACGCAACGCCGAACTCAAAAAACACACCGTAAACACTGAACTTCAATTTTGCACTAAAGTCGCCAAGCGTTGGCAATCCCTCTTGAGCCGTTTGTTATGCAAATTCAATAAGATAAACTGACTTTACTCGATCAAAAGCCACGATTGCACTGGTTGAGTGATTCAAGAATCAACCCAAGCAGGAGCCGTGATAAATAAGCCGCCAAAACAAAGTCCACCGTTCAACAACAAACCAAGCTTTTGAATGAGACAAACTCAACAAGTAAGACTTTCAGCAAATGCGAAATACTCGATAAACTTGCCCTTTCCACACTTTGCACCCGCTAAATTCACAACAAACCAGCACTAAAATTGATTGAGGCAAACAAAGAACCTTAGCTGTTTTACGGCTTGAGTTAACCACGAATTTGAGGATAAAAAAGCTCATTTGCCGACAATACCAAACGAATGGCCGGAGAAATCCTAAAAGATTGAAACCCTAAATTTACCTGAGTTGCATAACGCCCGGTTAAGGGGCAGCCAACGCTACTACTAGCTTTCCGCATAACACCGTAACCACAAAAACCAACGCATAGTAAAAATGCCGCGCGTTGGCTGTCCCTCTTGAACCGTTTGTTATGTTTAAGCTTCAATGACTTACGTTTTACCAAAACCAAGATTAACTCAGCTTTGATTCACAAACAAAAGGCAAAACCCAGAAAACTGAAACGACTCATAGATTTGAAAAACAGACTTTGAATTTCGGCAATTCAAGCCCAAAAACCTGTGATCAAAATATTGATTGAGCCAGCCGAACCAACCTCGCGCTTACTCGAAAATCGACTGAGGCAATTCTCTGAATTTCCAGCGCCAAAGAATAGATGTCCAGAAAGCAGCGCTAAACGAAGCCAACTTGCCGACAAACACAAAACTCACAAGCCAAGGGAGCAAAGAAAAGATGCAACCAACTGATTTTTGGTGATTAAACATAACGCCCGGCTAAGGGGTTGACAACGCACCGCCGAACTTAAAAAACCACTGTAAACGCTGGACTTCAATTTTGCACTAAGGCCGCCACGCGTTGACAATCCCTCTTGAGCCGTTTGTTATGCGAATGTAACTTGCACCTCTAAACTCTTACAAAACCGTAAATCATTTTTCAGAGACTGTGCCTATAGTGACACCCTCAGCCTTTGTCTTTTGTAAGTAAGTAGGGGTATTAGCACGTTTAACAAGATCTAGTAATGTAGGGTCAGGAGCTCGGTTCTTTTTCCGACTAGGTGTACCGTAGCATTTGATTATAGTAACATCTTGGGATTTTGTTCGGTGTAAATATTTTTGGCTATTTGCATATTTAATAAGCTGTAGATGTTGTTCAGTTACAGATTTAGAACTAACCTCACGGATGTTTCTAATAGCGGAAATACATTGAGCAAAACTAATTTTAACATTCGAAAATGTTTTCCCAAGGTTAACAAGACTTGTCAAACCATTATTAAATATAGGATGCATAAAAACTCCATTCAGTGACTCAATAATCCGGTACGCTATCACTTTTTGAAGCTCTTATGCTGTGAATTTTCGTGAATATTTCAATAAATCAAGGCCTCAACCCGTAAGCGGCTCGCATAACGCCGAATTAAGCTGCTACCAACGCACAATGTCATTTGAAGCAATGCACCGTAATCACTAAACCATTTTGGAACTAATTCAGCCACGCGTTGGTAGTCAGGCTTGAATTTCTTGTTATGTTTACGATCACATTACTTTATTCAAGTAAGTGGCAATTTCGTTTCCGATGTTTTTTTGAAATTCAACACGATTAAAACCATCAGGATCTTGCGCAATTACACCTAATTCAGCTTTTAAAAAATCAGGATAAGAAGTTAAAAATGAGTAATGGCCTGCATTAGGAATTATTTTGTAAGTTAATAAGCCTGTATTTTGAAGGCCATTTTTTATTACTTGGGAGTTGTATTTCTCAGTTAATTCTTCGTCTTTCTCAGAAACTAATAATAAAGTAGGAATATTCACATTTTCAAACGAGTTCTTTGCCAAAAATGGAGCCCCTACAGGTGCCATTAATACTTGTGCACTAATTCGAGTATCTTTAGAGTTCACGATTACGCTTTGAGTTAATAGATTTCCAAACACTGGTGCACAATAAGGGTCTGATAGTGTTGGCACATTTTTACACAAATCAATTAATTTTTTGGTGCTAGCTATTCCCCCTGACACAACAAGAGCACTGTAACCACCAATAGAGTGCCCTAAGACAGCAATTTTTTGTGTATCAATGTGGAGGCTTAAACTAGGTATTGATAATGCTTTGTCTATTGAAGCAGAGATATGCTTTGGTCTATTTACATAGTTCTCTACCTTGCCTTCTGACGAATTATCTAGGTAATTATTTTGAGGATGCGAAGGCATAACAACAATGAAACCATTCTTAACCAATGAAAGTGCAATGTCCTTATAAGACAAGCTACTGCTTCCGGAACCATGAGATAGGATAGCTAATGGAAAGCGACCTTCTTTGATTGCTCCAGCTATTGCAACGTTTAATTTAAAAGGCCCAAAATCTACAGGCTTTGGTTCCGAAGAAGTTGGGTATAATACAGCCATAGATAGGCCGTCTTTTGAAACATTATCTACTTTTCGAAAACCAACATCATTCGCAGTAACTGACACAGATGAAAACATTAATAATGCGATAGCTATTCTGAAATATTTCAACTTGTAAATCCTTTTGTATTAGCACCAAAGCTAAGGTAAACATAACGCCCGGCTAAGGGGTTGACAACGCACCGCCGAACTCAAAAAACACACTGTAAACACTGAACTTCAACTTTGCACTAAAGTCGCCAAGCGTTGGCAATCCCTCTTGAGCCGCTTGTTAGCTTAGTTCCCAAAATTCTTCGTGATATTCTGTTTCAAGCTTATCCCAGCACTCAGAACAAAACAGCTTGATATTTTCCCACCCTTTTAGGTTTCCAAAGTCATATTCTTGGATATCATGCTCGAATTCATACTTCCCGCACTGTTCACACTCAACAAGCTCTTCAGCATGTCCGCATACATAGCATTTGTCCTGCCCATCAAATACTACAAAAGCATCGTGTTTACATAGTGGACAAGTCCATATGTCGCTTGCAGGTATTTTTTGCACCTCTATTTGTGCATTTGCTCGAATTGCTAATTCTTCAACATAGTCACGTAACTTAAATAACTCACCTTTCAAATTATCACTCAGCAAGTCAATAACATGAACATCGAGTTGCTTCTTAGCAAATTCAATGTAAAAGCCGACTAGTCGGATAAATTGGGACTTTACTTGCTCTACTGAGTATTCAAAATCGAAATGAACTATTTTGTTCCTTAACTCAGCAGCAGTTTCTATTGTCTTGTGATCACTATCGACTAAGGTAACACCTGCTATTTTCTTCAAACGTTCAATGGATTGCTTGAGGTTTACAGTATTCCTGCATTTATCTATATCCGTATAAACGAGAACTTCATGTTCTAAACTCAACCGCTCTTTTAAAATTGTTTCGATCGCTTGAATTTGAATAAGAATGGCGAACTTCCATTTTTCATCATTGGATTCTGCTTTTATAGCTTGCTCTAATGACTCTCGGAAAAAACTAACCGAGTTTTCAAATAATGACATTTTAAACAAAGTCATAATTTTCCTCTTACTAAGCTAACGCCCAATTAAGGGGTGAGCAACGCTACCGCCTTACCTAACGCATTGTACCGTAAACACTAAATTTGAAGTAGAAGCAAAAATGCCAAGCGTTGGGAATCCCTCTTAAATTGTTTGTTAGCCGATCATTCCCAAAGGTTATTGCTTACTCAACAAGAACTTACGCAAATCTCTCTCTGCACGCATAACAAACAGAATAAACACTTTGTCACCGTCTTGTTTATAGAAAACACGACATGGATTAACGACAACTTCACGATAACTTAAATGTTCTAGTTCGGGTGGAATACGACCTGACTCTGGGAAAGCTTGTAGGCGTTCAACTTTGGAAAAGATCGTTTGTACTAACTGCTTTGCAGCAACAATATTTTCAAGTGCGATGTATTCAGCAATATCGTTGAGGTCAGATAACGCTGGCTCAGTCCAGATTAGTTTAGCCATTTTGACATTTTGTCCTTGGCTTCATCATGACTTATAGCTTTACCGTCAGCTAGTGCGCGTTCACCTCGCGCAATACCCTCAAGAATAGCCAAACGATTTTGCATAAACTCGTAATCATCAACATCAACTAGATACGCGGATGGCTTACCATGCTCGGTAATTAACACTGGTTCTTTGGTGTCGTGGAGATCGGCGAGGATCTTAGTTGCTTGACGTTTAAGTGATGTAACTAGTTCTACTTTCATGAGAGCGGCTCCAAAGGAATACTAAAGTGATACTATTCTATCACTTTGAGTATAGCAAGCTCCATGACGGCTAACGCCCGGCTAAGGGGTTGACAACGCCTAGCCGAACTCAAAAAACACACCGTAAACACTGAACTTCAATTTTGTACTAAAGCCGCCACGCGTTGACAATCCCTCTTGAGCCGTTTGTTAGGCCAACCAATTGACGCCGACACTTTCACAACCCAAGAACAAGTCTTTTTGTAAAACCCAAACAAACTAAATCATTAATTTATAAACTAAAACTCTAACTTTGCAAAGAAACAAAAAACTCAAATTGAGCGATTTGGAAGAAAAGTGACGAGCGTAGCATGCTCGGCGGACGTTTGAATGCTGAAGGTTATTTTGCCGCTAAATTCACAACGAAAAGCAACCCAACGCGATCAAGAAACAACAAATATGTGATGATTATTTATTGCTTAAGCTCAGCCATGAGAACATGGAATTTACCGTTCAACTCCAACTCGATTTAGCTGATGAAAACTCACTTTG
>NZ_JAMQXI010000027.1:0-2104 GCF_024743775.1 Vibrio sp. RM-69-4 | reverse complement strand
ACTTGCTGAAGTTTTAGCTCGTTGAGTTTTCCTGATTCAAAAGCTTGGTTTGTTGCTGAAAGGTGGACTTTGTTTTGGCAGCTTATTTATCATGGCTCTGGCTTGGGTTGGTTCTTGAATCACTCAACCATTGCAATCGTGGCTTTTGATCGAGTAAAGTCAGTTTATCTTATTGAATTTGCATAACAAACGGCTCAAGAGGGATTGCCAACGCGTGGCGACTTTAGTACAAAATTGAAGTTCAGTGTTTACAGTGTGTTTTTTAAGTTCGGCGGTGCGTTGTCAACCCCTTAGCCGGGCGTTATGTGCTTTAGAGGAAAATAGGCATGGAAGTAGTAGAAGCTAGTCTTGATTTAGCTCCAATGTTATCTAGTTATGCGAAGGAATGCTTCGATTCGGGTATCCCAAAGTACTCAGATGTTGAGTTAAACCCTGAAGCTTATTTGTCGGGTTTGGTTGAGCGGTCTAAGGCAACCTCCGAATTACCAAGCGGGTATTTACCAAGTACAACGTACTACTGCATTTCGAACTCTGAAATCTTAGGTGCTATTCGAGTTCGTACTGGGGCGAATGCGAACGTAGAGAATGTAATAGGGCACATTGGTTACGAGACTAGGCCATCAGCTCGTGGCAAAGGCGTCGCTTCGTTTCTTCTCGCTTGGGTGCGTGATCATGTGGTAACTGACTCGGTTATTGTTACCTGTTCAATTGATAACCCAGCATCTCAAAAGGTCATAGAAAACTGCGGTGGCGAATATCTGGGTAACTATACAGATGATGTTGAAGGTGCAGTAAGGCGCTATCGTTTAGCACGCACATAACAAACAATTTAAGAGGGATTCCCAACGCTTGGCATTTTTGCTTCTACTTCAGTTTTAGTGGTTACGGTACAATGCTTTAGGTTGGGTGGTAGCGTTGCTCACCCCTTAATTGGGCGTTAGGTGTCTTTAGTAACGCAGCCATCAATTGAACTTATTTTTCAAAATGTCCGTAAAATAATGAATTCATAATATTACGGAGTTAAAAATGAATCAGATTAATCCGGCAAAATTGCGTAATAGCAAATGGACAGCTGTAAAACCGATAAATCGAGAGAAACACTTTTTGGTGTCAGAGGTTGACTATGAAGAAGACGGTTCAGTAACTTTGTGTAAGTTAGAATCTATTCTTTCCAAAAATGAATATTCCATTGATTGGCTTGAGTTAAAAAATGAAGAAAAATGGTCTCAAGGTTGGACATAATCGGCATTTGGGTAATACACCTAACAAACGGCTCAAGAGGGATTGCCAACGCGTGGCGGCTTTAGTGCAAAATTGAAGTTCAGCATTTACGGTGTGTTTTTTAAGTTCGGTGGTGCGTTGTCAACCCCTTAGCCGGGCGTTATGCAACTCAGGTAAATTTAGGGGTTCAATCTTTTGGGATTTCTCCGGCCATTCGTTTTGTGTTGTCGGCAAATGAGCATTTTTACCCTCAAATTCGTGGTTAACTCAAGCCGTAAAACAGGCAAATTTCTTTGTTTGCCTCAATCAGTTTTGGCGTTGGCGTGTTGTGAATTTAGCGGGTGCAAAGTGTGGAAAGGGCAAGTTAATCGATTATTTCGCATTTGCTGAATTTTTCGCCCGTTGAACTTGTCTGTTCCAAAAGCTTGGTTTGTTGCTGAAAGGTGGACTTTGTTTTGGCGGCTTATTTATCACGGCTCTGGCTTCGGTTGGTTCTTGAATTACTCAACCATTGCAATTGTGGCTTTTGGTCGTGTAAATTCAGTTTATCTCATTGAATTTGCATAACAAACGGCTCAAGAGGGATTGCCAACGCGTGGCGACTTTAGCGCAAAATTGAAGTTCAGAGTTTACAGTGTGTTTTTTTAGTTCGGCGGTGCGTTGTCAACCCCTTAGCCGGGCGTTATGTGTTTGATGAGTTTTTGAGGTTAAATCTAAGATTTCATTGATAATTCGTTCCATTTTTTCGGCAAGTTGGCTTGGTCGAACTGGATTCTTGAACAACCTGAGATTGATCGTTTTTAAGGTTCTTGGGCTGCCTCAATTGAGTTTTGGATCTGGTTTGTGTTGGGTTTCGTCAGTTTCAAATCGCTTTAATTGAAAT
>NZ_JAMQXI010000026.1:0-2966 GCF_024743775.1 Vibrio sp. RM-69-4 | reverse complement strand
TTACCCGTTACATTATCGGATATTACTGCCAACTCAGACCACATCAGTATAACGGTGGTTTAACTCCCAATGAATCAGAACGATTATATTGGGAAAACTCTCAAACCGTGGCCAATTTTAGTTGACCACTACAGCTTAAATTGCACGGTGAAGTTGCATGGATAAGTGTGCGTTGAAATCGTCGCCATAAAAAACCCCCATATTAATGGAGGTTAGTTGTTCTTTTTTTTCTTACCAGTTGTAGCGAGCTGCGAGGTATGCGATCAGATCAGCGCCCTTCGTAACTAAGAAGACTAAGAACATCGTGATAATGATACCAGCCGCATGGCTTTTCATTCGGTCTTTTATTGAAATGTAATCATCTGACATGGGTATCTCCGTTTATTTTTCTTTTAAGCAGTTTGAACGTTGCTTGAAATTGGTTTTTTTAGAGTTGATTTACCAACCAGTTGGGTTTTCTACGTCTACATTCCAATAGTACTTAGCGCAAGCTTTCACTTCCCAGCTTGAATTTTTATCAACACTAATACCGCGAGCCTTTTGACACCAACCATTAGCAAAGAACTCAATAGTTGTAAATGTCATAGCAACTACAGCAAACAGTAGAATAACCAAATTGATAAGTTTTGCGATTGGGTGTTTTTTGTTAGTATTTGTTGTCATTGTTTTTTCTATAAAAATCAGAAGTTTATATAAATTAATTATGCAACTAAATATCTTTTAATACAAGACTCAAAAAAAAGCAAATTATTGTTTTATATGGTTTTATATGGTTTTATTGCTATGGAGACTGTCTTGAAGTGGATCAAAGGTGGCTGCTAGAGCTATTTTTATGCATCCTTGTCATAATCGTTAGGCAATTTTTAGCAAAATCAACCGCTTTCTCATGGTGCTGCATTTTACACAAGAAAGAGTCGTAGCTCTCTTTGTTAACTACCAGTTTTACACGTTTACCCCCCAAGTG
Organism: Vibrio sp. RM-69-4; assembly: GCF_024743775.1. Classification (NCBI taxonomy): domain Bacteria; kingdom Pseudomonadati; phylum Pseudomonadota; class Gammaproteobacteria; order Vibrionales; family Vibrionaceae; genus Vibrio; species Vibrio sp. RM-69-4. Next base: position 2,002 of record NZ_JAMQXI010000026.1, on the reverse strand, counting down.
ATAATCAATAAAGCCACGATAAATCAATGCATCAGGGTGCGGCTTACCAACAATCTTATATTGATTATGGAAGTTCAGTGTCCAGAGGCTCGCCTTAAAAATTAAATCTTCAATATGTTTCATCGTTAACCTTTACTTCCTGACATTCAATGGCACAGCGAACATTAATCTCTAATTGAGCTTGATGTGATCTTCTGGCAAAACAACAGGGATATTACGCAGGTAATGTGTGAGTTGCATCTCAGCCGAGCTATGCCCTGCGAGTTTGGACACACCATAAAGATCCATGCCGTGCTTGTATAGTTCAGACGAGCCAGTTGCTCGTAGGTCGTGAAAATGCAGATCATCAATACCGAGCGCCTTCATTGCTTTCGTCCATGATGTACTCACTGATTTTGGATTGAATGGAAAAATCGGATCAGTTGGCCTCCCTTTTGGCATCTTGTTGATGATGGCAATTGTGGCAGCATTGAGCGTGATTTTAGTTATTTTGTTTTTATTATCTGTTGGATCTTTTCGCTTATCGACAGTCAGGATATGTGTCGTTTCATTGTAGTCCTGCCATTTTAACTTCTGACAAATCTCACCTTGTCGCATGCAGACATATAAAGCAAACCACATGATGTCTATCATCGGGATAGATGAACGTCCTCTCATATCCATGCCTTCATAGTATTCAGTAATTTTAGTCAATTCCTCTAGTGATAACACACGATTGCGAGGACGGCTCCGGCTTATCAATCCATGCCTTTTTAACGTTGGTCTCGCATCTCGCAGTGCATCTGTATTGAAATTGAATCCTAATAGCGTGTTCGCGTCATAAAACGCCGTGGATAGCGCGCTTAGATAAAAGCCTAGAGTTGAGGGTGAAAGTTGATAAGTTTCCTGAATCTCTCTCAGTGTTTGAATGATATCCCTAGGCGTAATCAAATCGATGGGTAGATCTGCCAATGAAGAGTTAATAAAACGCTTAATGACGGTTGAGATATTTTTGTTGTATTTGGGTGCCATCTCTTCATCCGCTGATACATAAGATTGAAATTGGGTTAGGGCATCGCTAACAGCAAGAGCAGTAGGCCTTGAATGAAGAAAACTAAAATCCTTCTCCTTAAGTTGCGCTGAGATGTTTTTGGCAAATCGCGCAGCTTGTGACTGACTTTTAAATGTGCGAGACATAGAAAATTTAATAGGGTCTTTTTTGCCTGATCTTGCTCTGACCTTGTAAGACATGCCGGATTTGAGATGTTGTGGCTCGATACTAATTGTTGCCATTTTTTGACTCTTTTTTAACTGGTTTGAGTCGATAGTAATGGTTTGGGTTTGATTGTAAATACGATGGTGTTTTGTTTTAAATTGTTGATTATAAGATACTTTTATTTATATTAGTGCATGAGGTTATTGGTTTTTTTAGATGGGGCGATTTATCAATTAGTTAGAAAGTTTGAGTCCATGATTCCGCTCCTTTTCGTCAAAGAACAAACCATACCTTTGAAAATGTAACTATATGTAACAATGGGTGTGGCTCTTCAATCATGACAGAGCCACTCGTTTGCTAGTTGATGCGTTGGTGAATATCCTCAACACTCAACCGCAGGTAAATATTATTCAAAACGTTGATGTCGCGATGCCCTGTAATACGTGATATTTCAACGATGTTGAGTCCTCGTTCAAACAGCCTGCACGCTCCTTCAGCTCGTAAGTCATGGTAATGGAGGTCATCAATACCTTGTTCATGACAAATTCTCTGCCAAGCAGCACCAATCGCAGTTGATTTGTAGGGAAAAATGCACGAATCAATTTTTGGCTGACGTTTTATGATTTCAATGGCATCACTAAATAGAGGGATAGTGCAGTGATTGCCCTTTTTCTGCCGTGGGTCTTTGCGATCTCGAATGACCACTGTACCTGCGTTTTCATCAAAGTCTTCCCACGTGATCCTTGTAATTTCGCCGAGGCGCATACAAGTAGAAAGTGACATGTGGAAAATATCGACTAGTGGAAT
>NZ_JAMQXI010000025.1:0-11497 GCF_024743775.1 Vibrio sp. RM-69-4 | reverse complement strand
GCATCAAAGCTCATTAAGTGATAGTTTTCTGGCCCATTGCCCACTGTTTCAAGAATCTTGAAGCCTTGAGAAAGATAAAACTGGGTTGCATTCGTATTTTGGACAAGACACTTGAGACTTAAGTTATTACTTAGGTCTTTAGCATGATTCAGTAATTTTAAACCAACACCTTGTTTAAGACTTTTTGGACTAACAAACAAATGGTGAATGAAGTTTTCTGGCTTCCAGATTGAGATGAAACCAATGACTGCACCCTGCTCTACAGCCACCCAAATTTCTTCTCCATCAGTATCTTTCACAAAATCAGTTAAGCAATATTCATCTGTATCCATGAAAGTGAAAGTAGCTACTCTCGATTCAAGGTAAAGTCGTGCTGAAGCTTCGAGATGCTGAGACTGAAATCTAATTATTTCCATGAACTTACCTATAAACCTAACGCCCGCTTAAGGGGCAGACAACGCTACTACCAACTTACCGCATAACACCGTAATCACCAAAACCAACGCATAGTAAAAATACCACGCGTTGGCTGTCCCTCTTGAAGCGTTTGTTATGCATGTGCCACAACGCGAGCCATATGGTAAACGTCAACGTAGCTACCATTTCTGAACGCATAAGCTTTCGACTCACCTTCAATTTCAAAACCGAACTTCTTGTACAAATTGATCGCTCGTTCATTATCCACATAGACCGTCAATTCGATTCGTTTCAAATTCAGCCAGTTATCCGCTAAATCGATAACCGTTTTCAGTAAAGCACTACCAACACCTAAACCTTGAGCATCGTCTTTAACGCCCATACCGAATGTACCTACGTGACGTCGTCTCGGATTGGTACATAGCTCAAAGCCCAAATTACCTACTACTTCACCGTCCACTACTGCCACATACGCATAAACGTGCTCTGGAATATTCTGGAAACGTTTTTCCCACATATCTGAGGATGGAAGCGGAAGTTGTAATGTGCCAGTATAGGCATTTGGGCACTCATAAATTCCTTTTATCGCTTTAGCATCTGATGGCTCTGCTCGCCTGACTTCAACAACCATAGTTCCTCTTTTCCTAAAAAAATGCATAACGCCGCATTAAGTGGTGAGCAACGTAGACCACTAAACCTAAAGCATTGTGCCGTAAACACTTAAGTCGAAGCAAACCGAAAATGCCGAGCGTTGGGAATCCGTCTTAAATGCTTTGTTATGTTCGGGCTAAAACTTGACACTTAATAAAGTTTTTAGTCCACAAAAACAATTAAATATACCTGAACCTAGAAAGCAGGAACACACTGCTTGTATGAGAAACTTGATTTCATCTGAGTATTTGAACAATTGAATTTGATCTTCATACAACCAAGCTATTCCAGGCACAATTATCATTGGAATCGTACACATAATCCCATAAAGGAAATGAATTGAGCCTTCCCTGTAAATTTTATGATCATTACCATCACTTGACTGTCCGCTAAAACACAAACTAGCCAGTGCTAACAATATCGAAATTAGAGTAACGGACACTTTGAACAAACTCTCATAATCACCTGAAACGATCAAAGTAAGCAATGCAATAAAGCCAGTAACAAACGAAAAATAAACACTGGATACTACTATTTTATCCATAAATATCTACGTACTCTCTATAGAACATAACGCCCGGCTAAGGGGTTGACAACGCACCGCCGAACTTAAAAAACACACTGTAAACACTGAACTTCAATTTTGAACTAAAGCAGCCACGCGTTGGCAATCCCTCTTTAGCCGTTTGTTATGTGAAAGTTGAAGCGACCTAGTGACTATAACCTTACAAACATCTAAACTATTATCATTATCAATAAATGAGATGTATGAATGATGAATATTGCCATTTGGGGTGCTGCCAGTGGATTGGGGGCAGCTATGGTCGACTACTTCCACAAACAAGGCACTAATGTTATCGCTATTGCTCGTACCCCAAGTAAAAACCCTATGCTTACCGAGTACAACGTAACTTCAATTTGTTGTGATGCAACAGATAAAGAGCAAGTTGAAAAGGCGGTTTCTGCGTTACCAGAGAACACCTTTAACATTTCAACAATGGGCAGCTTTCACTCCGATAACCCAGTCGATTACATTGGCCACCGCTACTTAACGGATGCTCTTGAGAATACCTCTTCAACCCGACTATTATTAGTTACATCGTTAGGTTGTGGTGATTCTTGGCAGTACCTTTCAGACCGAGCAAAACGAGGCTTTGGAGCTGCGGTTCGAGAGAAAACTCTCGCTGAAGCTTGGCTTCAAAGCAGTAATTTAGATTACATTATCCTCCGTCCCGGGGGACTTAAAGACGGCGCTCCAACTGACCAGGGAGAGTTGTCTCAAAATTTTGAAGTGCATGGTGCAATTACTCGAGGAGAAGTTGCTCGATTAAGTCATGAACTCATTTCAAGTGATGAGAATTTCGGCAAAATATTCCAGTGTGTTGACCCGAATATAGCACCTTACTAAACACCCAGAATATTAGAGGGGTTAAGATGGCCCCTCTGTTCACATAACGCCCGCTTAAGGGGCAGCCAACGCTACTACTAACTTTCCGCATAACACCGTAACCACAAAAACCAACGCATAGTAAAAATGCCGCGCGTTGGCTGTCCCTCTTGAAGCGTTTGTTAGCAATTTGTTGCCCACAGTGCGTCTAATAAATCATCTGACCATTCATAGATATAGTTATTGTCATCAAGTGCTCTTAATGCAATAGCCTGTAAGTCAGGTGTTTTTCCAGCGTGTAATGATTCATTTTTAGCTATAAAATCAGACAAAAATGGTATGTGATGTTTTTTCGATTGTTGGAAGTAAAAGCTGAATTCTCCTTCCGAAGCTGAAATCATAGATGGCGGCGAGTATATGTTATTTACTGAAATTGGTGTGCTATCAGTTAGATAAGACACAGCAACATTGAACTCTGACACCATATTTAGACGCGCACTTATATGTAACAAATATATAGCTGAATTTAAGCCATGCCAGCAAACACCTGTTTTACTTAGTATTTCAACTAATATCGGCACAAACGCCTTAATATGAGAATCCTTGCTGTGTGATAGCACAATAATTGCTGTAATCAATTGTGGGGCACACCCAAGTATAAAATCATCATAGTCACATGACAGCCCGAATGCAGGAGTAATCATAGGCATATCTGAATAACTGTCCTGCCATATTAAGAGATGTTCAGACCAACGTTCCTTTTCTTCTGAGTCGGTTGATATGCCAACCATCATTGAGCAAATAATTGGATAGAACCATTGCTGCCCAAGGTAACTATCAAACTCAGTATTCTCAAAAAATCTAGTCGATTCAGCATAGAATAAATCAATAACACTAGGAATCAATTCTTGATTTGATCTCGCTATACGGACAAACGATGGAATAATTTCAAACTTTGATAGTCCGAGTTCTGCAGCACATAGTAATACTTTAACCCTATCAACCTTATTTACCCATGGTTCAGATGACAATAACTCCCACAAATTAATATAGTTAATATCTTCTTTAACTCTTACATGCTGTTCTAGTACATCACAAAGAAACGATACAGTGTCGCTACTACCCATAAGGTAGATTCTATAGTTATTTTTTCCGTATTGTGACTCTAAATTTCGGGGACGACTAGAATCGCTTCCACCTTGAGCAACCAAATGGAAAAAGAATAATGGTTTTTCAAACTCTCTATTTTCTTGAGCATATACTTTTAGAGGGTTATTTGTCATTCCATTTGTTGCTCTGCTTTCTACTTCAAATATAAAAAGTGGAAATCTATTTCCTTTCTTTGAAAACCATGCGACATCAACAGCTGGAGCCTCTCCATATGTAGGAAGATCGACCGGAAATTCTTTTTCAACAAAATATCCCAACATCTGTCCAAGTTCAAAAATGCCATCTATCAATGATTGGCCTAAAGATAATTTATGTTCTGACATGGTTTTTACTATCCAATAAAAATTGCTAACGCCCGGCTAAGGGGTTGACAACGCACCACCGAACTTAAAAAACACACTGTAAACCCTGAATTTCAATTTTGCACTAAAGTCGCCAAGCGTTGGCAATCCCTCTTGAGCCGTTTGTTATGCAAATTCAATAAGATAAACTGACTTTACTCGATCAAAAGCCACGATTGCAATGGTTGAGTGATTAAAGAATCAACCCAAGTAGGAGCCGTGATAAATAAGCCGCCAAAACAAAGTTCACCTTTCAACAACAAACCAAGCTTTTGAATGAGACAAACTCAACAAGCAAGACTTTCAGCAAGTACGAAAGGCTCGATAAACTTGCCCTTTCCACACTTTGCACCCGCTAAATTCACAATAAACCAACGCAAAAACGGATTGAGGCAAACAAAGAAACTTGCCTGTTTTACGGTTTGAGTTAGTCACAAATTTAAAGGCGAAAATGCTCATTTGCCGACAACACAAAACGAATAGCCAGAGAAATCCCAAAAGATTGAGCCCCTAAATTTACCTGAGTTGCATAACGCCCTGTTAAGGTGTGAGCAACGCAATACCGATGCTACCGCATGCCACCTTAAACACTAAACGCAACGCATAGCAAAAATGCCACGCGTTGCGAATCACTCTTAAACAGTTTGTTATATTCATTTACCAATGCGCCGCTTCTTCAGCGATTTTTTCCATCAAATCAGAATTATCAACTTCGTACTTTGCAAACACTGACAGCGCCTTAGTTTTAAAATTGTGTTCGCCGAACCTAAACTTTCTTTGCTGAACTACCAGCAGATTCAAGTGGTACAACAGATCTACCAAGAAAAATACTATTTCTTTAGATTTGGTAGGTGACACTTGGTAGATACTTGTGTTTAGGATTTTTTCAACACGTCCAACATCCATCTTGCAGATTCTTTCCCATTGAGAACTTAGATTCAACATGAACTGACGGTGGTCTGTACTAGGGATATTTTTCGTTTTATATAACTCAAGAAAGAGTGTGTTAAGCACGCTAAAATCCAGTTCCAATGGTCCACTAAAGCTTTCATTTTTAGCCAGGTCTATTTTTGATTTTTCATACTCAAAGACTATAGCAACTAAAAAAGCCCCCATGATGTTAGACAAAAACTCAGCTTCTGTGTAAAAAGCACTCTTCACCTTACTTTCTCTTTTTACATCAAGGTATAAGCTCGCTAAAAGCCCGCAAAGCGAACCAACGAAAGCACCAACTAATGCTCCGGAAATGGACCAAAAACCATCGTTTGACAGTTTTTCCATTAATAACTCGACCACCTAATTTACTCCAATGAATATAACGCCCGGCTAAGGGGTTGACAACGCACCGCCGAACTTAAAAAACACACTGTAAACACTGAATTTCAATTTTGCACTAAAGTCGCCAAGCGTTGGCAATCCCTCTTGAGCCGTTTGTTATGCAAATTCAATAAGATAAACTGACTTTACTCGATCAAAAACCACAATTGCAATGGTTAAGTAATTCAAGAACCAACCCAAGCAAGAGCCGTGATAAATAAGCCGCCAAAACAAAGCCCACCGTTCAACAACAAACAAAGCTTTTGAATGAGACAAACTCAACAAGCAAGACTTTCAGTAAATGCGAAATGATCGAATAACTTGCCCTTTCCACACTTTGCGCCCACAAGATTCACAACACGCCAACGCTAAAACTGATTGAGGCAAACAAAGAACTTTGCCTGTTTTACGGTTTGAGTTAACCACAAATTTGAGGGTAAAAATGCTCATTTGCCGACGACACAAAACGAATGGCCGGAGAAATCTAAAAAGATTGAACCCCTAACTTTACCTGAGTTGCATAACGCCCGCTTAAGGGGCAGCCAACGCTATTACCAACTTGCCGCATAACATCGTAATCACAAAAACCAACGCATGGTAAAAATGCCACGCGTTGGCTGTCCCTCTTGAAGCGTTTGTTATGTGCATATCGGTGAAACATACGCTAACTTTCTTGTATTTTCTGTATCGAAACACCTGCAATACCTACCAATGCCCACTTTGCCGATGAAATGAGCCAATAGAAATAACTTTCATTTGAGTTCAATGTAGAAGCAACCAAAAATATGCAAATTGATGCGAATAATATTACCACCCATCCTAAGCCTTTCGGTTGAAAAACCTTCGTTAAAAGTAGTTGAATGACGTAGCACACTGCCAGTGCAATAAGAAGAGAAACACTGACGTTAAGCAACTCATTTTCAAATAGCCTTTCCATTTAACCACCTGCATGATTGCGATTGATTACTAAAATACAAACTAACATTTTTCCATACTGCTATTTCAAAACAACCATCTGATTATATGGATAATATTTATTGTTGACTCATGCACATAACGCCGCATTAAGGTGTGAGCAACGCTACCACGAAACTTAACCATACCACCGTAAACACAAAACCCAACGATGGAATGAAAAATGCCATGCGTTGGGAATCACTCTTAAATGCTTTGTTAGTAGCACCTTATGCGACGTATTCAGGTCTGTGCTCTTGCTTTACAAATTCAGCGTTTCTTAGGTAATTTTCAAAAGCATCAACAAACATATCACATACAAGCTGAACTTCTGTAGTCTTGATTCTGAGCATCTGGCATCGAAAACGCTCACCTACTACTACTGGAGTTTCTCGACCATGTGCTACTGCATTTCTTTTATTGACCACTTCGTCTACAGTAAGTATCACCCTCGGATCTACTGTTAAAGGAGCAATACAGAAGCTCTTTAAAGTAGTTTGAATAGTACTAAACCAAACATTTTGTAGAGTGCCAGATAGTACAGCGTTGTTAATGTTAGTTACTTCTGTGGAGTTGACAGCCTCAAATATATCAATTGATTTATTAAAATATTCCCTTGAACCACAATTTTTAAAAGCTGTCATTTTTCCATTTAATGCAATGACATTAAATTTTGTCTGGAACTTGTGATTAGGGATACTATGACTTCCAATCACTAGCAAAGCTTGTTCTACGGTTTCGTTGACTACCTTTTCTAATGCAGAATACAAGTGAACATAATATAGCCCCCTCTGAATTTTCACATGAATAGGAGGTTCAGCACTTGGTTCGATTGATTCTATAAAAGCTAGATTCAAGAGAACTTCATTAAAGCGTTCTCTTGACCGGTTTTTAACTGTACTAAGCGGCATTGGTTAAGCTGCCCAATACAATATCTAGTCGCTTATTCAACATATTTTTACTATTCGTAGCACCAGTTGTAGTTTTCTTCAGTTCAGGATCATTGAGCAGTTCCACTAAAACACCAAGATTAAGTTCTTGTTGTTTGTCTAATGCTAATGCTGTTCCAACTGAAATCGCCTCATATAAAACGATAGGTGTTATATTTTTCCGATGTCCCCGAACAATACCTTCAGGAAGATTTTCGTTTAAAACCTTGAATGTATCCTTGAATATTTTATCGAGAGCTTTTCTGTTCTTGAATTTATCTGTTTTATCAGACATATAGTCGTTCAAAAAGCCTTTGACACTATGAACGAAATTTTCACTATTTTCGTAGTAGGCAAAAAACTTAAGCACTAGCTCTTCATAGCTACCACTTCTTTCTGCATTGGCAGTCATTTTCACCACTGAACGAAAATCTTCGTTATCAGCCAACTCTTTTATGAAATCGTTAAATTCACCAATATATACACAATTTCTAATTTCTTGTTCATGCAATGTTACGCCACCGGTATTCAGTCTTTCGAAAAGATCATACCTTACGCTAAAGTCACTACGATCATTCAAAACTGTAATGCGTAAAGGTCTAGTTAAGAACATCATACGAATCGAAGCGGGTAAATCTCTGAAGTAAACACCGTTCATAGCCTCGATCTTTTCTAAGCCCGCAAGCTTAAGTTCGTTGAAACTAGTGCGCGCATTCTTTAGCTCTTCTTTGTCACCAATGAAGTTTATTAGAGTTGTCAAACGCTGCAGACCATCAATCACTTCCCAAGAAGAGTCTCTGTTAGTTGCCATGAACATACTTGGCACTGGAATACCGAGAAAAATTGACTCAATAAGGGCAGACTGTCTTTTTTCATCCCAAACGAAATGACGCTGATAATCTGGTGCTATTTCAATCATTCCTTCAACAACCATGTCATATAGTTGCTTTACAGTAATGTCATAGCTATCAAAAGATACCGTTCTGCGACTGTTATCTAATTGTTCTTGAATTTTTATAATATTCACAATTTGCTCTCAAAAGATTGAATTGACTCAATTATACACTTTTCTAATGCGTAAAGTTAATTGGTGCTACTAACGCCCGGCTAAGGGGTTGACAACGCACCGCCGAACTCAAAAAACACACTGTAAACACTGAACTTCAATTTTGCACTAAAGTCGCCAAGCGTTGGCAATCCCTCTTGAGCCGTTTGTTATGCAAATTCAATGAGATAAACTGACTTTACTCGATCAAAAACCACGATTGCAATGGTTGAGTGATTCAAGAACAAACCCAAGCCAGAGCCGTAATAAATGAGCCGCCAAAACAAAGTCCACCTTTCAACAACAAACCAAGCTTTTGAATGAGACAAACTCAACGAGCGAAAACTTCAGCAAAAGCAAAATGATCGATTAACTTGCCCTTTCCACACTTTGCGCCCGCCAAACTGACAACGCGCTAACGCTAAAACTGATTGAGGCAAACAAAGAAATTTGCCTGTTTTACGGTTTGAGTTAATCAAGAATTTGAGGGTAAAAAAGCTCATTTGCCGACAACACAAAACGAATAGCCGGAGAAATCCAAAAAGATTGAGCCCCTAAATTTACCTGAGTTGCATAACGCCCGCTTAAGGGGCTGACAACGCTACTACCAACTTACCGCATAACACCGTAATCACCGAAACCAATGCATACTAAAAATGCCGCGCGTTGGCTGTCCCTCTTGAAGCGTTTGTTATGCTACCTTTTTGCCATTGGATGGCTTGGATTCAATTGAAGAAGATCCCACAAGTTTCCATACAAGTCTTCAAACACTGCTACCGTTCCATAGTCTTCTTCTGTTGGCTCGCGGACGAAGTTAATACCAATCGATTTCATACGCTTAAAGTCACGCCAGAAATCATCAGTATTTAGGAACAGGAATACTCGACCGCCTGCTTGATTCCCAATGAAATCATGCTGCTCTGGCTTCGAAGCTCTGGCAAGTAACAACGTAACACCATGAGAATTTGGTGGAGCCACAACCACCCAACGTTTGTCTTGTTCAGGTTGATGAGTATCTTCAATAAGTTCAAATTTGAGTTTGTTTACATAAAAATCAATGGCTTCATCATAATCTTTTACAACTAAAGCAATATGGACAATGTTCTGTTTCATAGTATTCCTTATTGAAGATTTCGACTGGTAGCATAACGCCGCGTTAAGGGGCGCAGGCACGCAATACAAAAGTGACCGCATCACACCTTAACCACTAAACTTCCCGCAAACTGAAAATGCCACGCGTGCCAAGTCCCTCTTTAACGCTTTGTTATACCGTTACTCACAGCTGACCCAATACCTAGCCAAAGGATTTGGGAAGACCTTACCTATAACGATTTTTTCAAACTCACCGCCGTTAGCTTCAATGACACCACGCGATGCAAAGTTATCTTCATCAGCAGTCAGTAGTGCGCGTTTGATGCCAAGAGCGGCAGCTTTCGAAAGCGCCAACTTCAGCATTAACTTACCGTTGCCCTTTCCACGAAATGAGGGTGCTATATCGTAGCCAATATGCCCAGCTTCTAAAGAGAGGAAATCATTGTTGATATTATGACGAACCCGAATAGCTCCAAGGATAGACCTTGTACTATCTATGAGCCAAAAATGACTACATGGCACATAACCGTCACGTAAGTTTATACCCGCAGCTTCGTCACTCAAGCGCTGAACATATTTGGAAAAATCAATTTTACCTTCAAGGTAGTACTCAGCATTTTCAACATCGTTTTGAGCAAAGTCCTCATAGAAACATTCAAAAGCAGACTTAAACTCTTGCGATGGTACAACTAACTCCATGTAATTTTCTCCGATAAGGTATAACGCTCGCTTAAGGGGCTGACAACGCTACTACCAAGTTTCCGCATAACACCGTAACCACCAAAATCAACGCATAATGAAAATGCCGCGCGTTGGAAGTCCCTCTTGAAGCGTTTGTTATGTTTTATTAATCATTGATTACATTGAATTTTACAATATTTATTGGTTGCCGCCACTTTAACTCAAAATGATAAACTTGCCTACTTGTAGCAGTTTGATGACATTGTTATGTTCATAGTATCCAAAGCACGTTGAGCACTCTGATGAAGTAGTGTGTTCCACATATTTTCAAGTAAAATATTTATCATTTTTTCACTCGGAACCGGGATCCCTAATCGCAATCCAAACGTTGGCTTTACATTGTAAACTCTGATTTTTTTATCTGTTTCGAGTTTATGGGTATAATTTTTAACACACTGTTCAATACTAAAAATAGTGCTAATTGTGGCATAACGTAGAATTTCAAACTTATTGAGTTTTTTTTCAGTTTCTTTAAGTGCATCTCGCTGACTTGGAGATAATGACGACTCGATATGATCTATTTCTTCGGGAAAGGAGCCTATATATATCTTATGGGCATACTCATTACGAAGTTTGTAAAGCTTTTTGATTACCCCCTTATAATCAGGTGGAAGTACACCTAAACCTATTGCTAGATCTACTTTGATCATTGTTGACATCTTCTTTATTTCAACACGATGCTCACTTTCTAAACCAAGCTCAATCAAACCCTCAATTTTTTCCTCAATTAAAGAAAAACCAATGACTGAAATTTTCATCTCATCATCTAGCAAAAGAAGTCTATCAATTTCGTTATCAATTTTCACTTTCACTCCCGTTTAAATATCTGAGCCCTAAACATAACGCCCGCTTAAGGGGCAGCCAACGCCACTACTAACTTTCCGCATAACACCGTAATCACAAAAACCAACGCATAGTAAAAATGCCACGCGTTGGCTGTCCCTCTTGAAGCGTTTGTTATGCGATTTTTCCACGCATGATGTGTTGTGGGCCAGCTGGACCACCTAAATACCGTTCACCATTATCTTCAAAGCCGCCTTTAAGATAACAAGTTCTTGCAGCTTGATTCTGACAGTTAACTGTCAGATAGACACTCTTAAAGCTTGGGTAGCTCTTTTTCAGATAATCAAACAATGCTTTTACCGCTTTCGTCCCAAGGCCTTTGCCTTGTTGCGACTTGTCTATAACGAAAAATCTTAAACCGAGCCCGTCAGATGGACAAAATGGATAACTTTCGGAGTAAGCAATGTCCAACTTGAAGAAGCCAACAATTGAACCATCATGCTTGATGACATGGAGATGAGCTGTATCGCTGCCGTCTTGCAGAAATTCCTCTGCTGTACCAGCAAATCTTAACTGTTCATCTTCAACGCTCACTTTTTGAATAGCATTGATATGTGATTCATTAAGTCTTTCAATTTCCAACATTAGCCGATGATTCCCTTTAATTAAT
>NZ_JAMQXI010000024.1:0-2821 GCF_024743775.1 Vibrio sp. RM-69-4 | reverse complement strand
TTCATGGAGGAAAAATGACATTTCAACATTTATTAGAACAAGCACTATATAGCAGCGCGATTATCCATCAGCCGCATGCCCTAAAAGCATATTTATCAACAAAGTTTCTCTGTGAATATTTGGACTGTTCAGAAAAACTATTGGTGCAAGTCAGTCGATTAATTGAACAGGATGCATTAAAGATTTCATGTAATTACACCGATACAGTTCAACAAGTAAATTTTTCCAGCGTCCGTCGACACAGGATTCTAGAGCGCGGAATATACCCAGCATCTTATCAGGCAATGTCTCAATGGCATGACGAAAAAGGATTTACGGATATATTTCAGCATTATGTTTCACGGGCATCGAGACACAGTGAATATCTATCGCATAATGTAACCATTTTGCTCGCTTTGAATGAAGTTTATAAGTTGTTATCACCAGACTCGATCCCAATATTTTTAAATCGACTCACAGAGTTTGTAACATCTACTTTTATAGGTGAAGAACACCAAAGTGAGCCGATGTTATCAACCCCGAATCGTGAAGGCGATATTCTAAGCCCGGATTTTTTGGTCATAACCTCATCACATTGGCTTGGATAATTCGTTGTAAAGATAGGCTTTCAAATATCCAGTATGAATCAATGTTGTGTAATCTCAATATACAGGCTGTCAGCCCACTAGAAGACCCAGACGATGAATTAGATTCAAACATATGGAATTTGTGCTGGATGAGTGATCGCTATGAAGATTTTCGGGCTCAAATCGAGTCATTAGTTTTTGAGAACAGTGTTAATTTACATCAAATTACGTTAGCAGATGCATTGTGTTTTCTACAGAATCAATATCCTGAGCAGACAGCTAGATTAGCGAGAGTGGCAGATTACCAAACTAGGATGTGCGCGAAATGAAACTAACAAACGCTTCAAGAGGGACAGCCAACGCGTGGTATTTTTACTATGCGTTGGTTTTTGTGATTACGGTGTTATGCGGTAAGTTGGCAGTAGCGTTGTCTGCCCCTTAAGCGGGCGTTAGCTGAGGTTAAGAAAAGCCATAAAATTAAGCGCTTATTTTTCTTAGTCTGAGGCTCTAGCTTTACACCTGAAAGTCATCATTTTTCCGCGTATCTCGCCAGTGGCACTGTTCGTGAAGTGCTTGAACTAACCGAAGTCTTCTTACGGGAAGTGGTGTGTTTGTTTATTTCTTTGGTGTGGTTTCTTTGGTTTTGAAGCTCTTTCGCGCTTAAATGGATTTTGCGCACTTGGTTGTTGGCTTCTTCGACATAATTCTTTGTAAATTGAAGTCTTAGAGGGTCGTCAGTTTTCCTGTTATTTCTTCTTTGCCAAGTGCGTTTCGTGGATTAGGTTTTAGTTTCTCAGCTATCCGTTCTACTTTGCCGCTTGAAAGCAATAATGTGTTTTAAATTAGGCCGTTGGGTAGTAAATCTCCGGCTAAAGTGCATCAGCTAACAAGCGGCTCAAGAGGGATTGCCAACGCGTGGCGGCTTTAGTGCAAAATTGAAGTTCAGTGTTTACGGTGTGTTTTTTGAGTTCGGTGGTGCGTTGTCAACCCCTTAGCCGGGCGTTATATGCCATCTAGTTCTGCGTTCTATACCGCATATGAAATAGCATCTTTACTATGTTGAGCGGTCGGCTTGTATTGTCTACAATAGCGCACTTTTTTACATATTTTAGGTTATGAATATGAACGACACTACAGCTAAACCCGCTTTGCCGGATCACCTTGCTGGTAATCCTCGCAGCCCACACTATGTAGCGGAGTGCTTTGAACATTACATTGGCATTCGTCTAAATGGCAAAGAGCGTACTGATGTTGAAGAATACTGCATTAGTGAAGGGTGGGTGAAAATTCCGTCACCAAAAGCTAAAGATCGTTTTGGCCAGCCGATGCTGATTAAGTTAAAAGGTGAAGTTGAAGCTTTTTATAAATAAGCTGCATTTTATACCGTCCGCATGCAATGTGTTGATAACTATGTAATTCAATGCATTGCACTCAAGATCTAGCTAGGTTTCTCATCCAAACATATAACAAACGGCTCAAGAGGGATTGCCAACGCTTGGCGATTTTAGTGCAAAATTGAAGTTCAGTGTTTAAGTGTGTTTTTTAAGTCCGGCGGTGCGTTGTCAACCCCTTAGCCGGGCGTTATGTACTTTGGAGGTCAAATGGATTTATCCTCAAATTTCAGAATGTTGGCGCTGTATAATCAGCGAATGAATAAGCAGTTACTTGGTGTTTGCAGTCAGTTGACTCATGAGCAGTTGCATCAGAATACCAGCTCATTTTTCCCTACAATCATGGCTCACTGGAATCATATCTTGTTCGGTGACTTGATTATGCTCCAGCGCCTTGTAGCAAATGAGCTAGTACCAGTTGAAGCTACAGTTTTAAAGAAATTACCCGTTTCTAAGTCAGTTTCTGACACGTTCGCTTCGAATCTAGACGAACTCTCTGAATTACGAGAACTTGTAGACTCGATCTACATTGAAATCACTAATCAGTTTACCGCTGATAGCTGTAACCAAATAGTCAGGTACACGACAACAGAAGGGCAGGTGATTCAAAGGACCGTTGGTGAGTTTTACCAACATATTTTCAATCATCAAACTCACCATACAGGCCAGCTTACCTGTTTGCTAAGCCAGTTTGGTTTAGACTTTGGCTGTACAGACCTGCCTATGATCGTGCCAGAGGGAGCACGTACATAACAAGCAATTTAAGAGGGATTCTCAACGCTTGGCACTTTTGCTTCTACTTCAAATTTAGTGTTTATGGCACAATGCTTTAGGTTTGGGTGGTAGCGTTGTTCACCCCTTAAT
>NZ_JAMQXI010000023.1:0-574 GCF_024743775.1 Vibrio sp. RM-69-4 | reverse complement strand
TGTGACCTACATATCCGAATGCCTGTTTAGCTACACAGTGTCGATAGTAATTCGACCAGCCCCTGAGTTTCGGATTTACCAACTTGATTAAATCGTTAACGGGGATAGTTGCGTGCTTTTTGATGAGTTCACGCAAGTTACTCAAGAACAGCAGTGTGTTGGATTTGCTCGGTTTAATGAGCAATTTCCCTTTGTACTTCCTATGATTAAAGCCTAAGAAGTCAAAACCACGGCTGATATGGGTAATGTGCGTTTTCTCTTCGGAGAGTGTTAAGCCTCTTTCTGCTAAGAAATCAGCAATCAACGGTTTAATATCGTTCTCCAGCACTTCCTTTGAAGCACAGGTGACGACGAAATCGTCGGCGTATCCAATAAAGTTGGCTCTAGCACCCTTTTTTAGTGCAGTAGACTTTATGCGTTGCTCAAGCCCTACAAGAGTCATAAGCATCAAGGTCGGAGATATGACCCCACCTTGTGGTGTTCCCTCGTCAGTGCGATAGAACAACCCTTTGTCTATAAAACCAGACTTTAGCCATTGTTCCAACATACGTTTATCTACGGCAATGTTGTCCAT
>NZ_JAMQXI010000022.1:0-62981 GCF_024743775.1 Vibrio sp. RM-69-4 | reverse complement strand
TGCAGTAGATACTCCCGCGTAAGGTTTAAAGACTCCACTTGGCAGACTCACAATTCCTTCCAACTGATTGTTTTCCAGCAGTTCCTGACGTAATTGCAGGTGTCCTTTAGAAGAACCGAACAAAACTCCATCAGGCACAATCACCGTAGCACGTCCACCTAATTTCAGTGCCCGTAGAATATGAGCGACAAACAGCAATTCTGTCTTTTTGGTTTTTGCCATTCCTAATACATCTGGATTGGTATTCATTTCATCCAAGCTGCCCTTAAATGGAGGATTCGCCAAAATTACATTGAAGAAGTTCTCTTCCTGCTTAGGAAAGTTCTCTTTAATCGACTTACTCAAGGTATCCTGATAATGAATATTCGCGCCATTCACACCATGAAGCGCCATGTTCATACTACTTACCCGCAGCATGGTAGTATCAAAATCAAAACCCCAGAACATATCTTGATTAATATGATCTCGGTAAGGTTCTAATAGATCGCCCGAATACTGTTTATTACCATCTTCATCCTCAAAGATACCTGCCGCACTAGAATGAGTACGGTTTAAATATTCCATCGTGCGAGCTAAAAACCCCGCTGTACCACAAGCTGGATCACAAATGATATCCGTTGGCTGCGGATCGATGAATTCAATCATGGAGTCAATGATATGGCGTGGGGTACGAAATTGTCCGTTGATACCGGCAGTGGTTAACTTACTCAACAAGTATTCGTAGATATCACCTTTAACATCGCTCTCAATAAGAGGTAGACGGTCTACTGCCCCAACGGCGCTGGTCAATACCGATTCATTTTTAATCTCAAGATCAGCGTCTTGCATATATTCGCCGATACTACCTAACGCTTGTTTCTGGTCACCATTTTGCTCGTCAACATCTTTATCTAACTCATGACCAATTTCGGCAAAAAAAGGAAATACTTTGTCCTTGAGGTGAGAGTGAAGTGCTTTCCCGCTTAAATTTTTAAAGTTCTTCCAACGCAGCAACTGCCCTTCTGGCGTATTAGGAAACAAGCGATCAAATTCTTTACCGGAACGATTTGCTTTACGCTCAGCGACATCTTCCTGCATATCCAACATTCGAGCAAACATCAAATAGCTGATCTGCTCAATCACAGTCAGTGGGTTGGTGATACCGCCTGTCCAGAATTGTTCCCAGAGTTTATCGATATCATTACGGATTCTGCCTGTTAGCATGTGTTATCTCGCTTTATAAATTTTTGTTTGTAAATTCAGAATATAAATTGACAACGGTGCAACCCATCATCGCTTGCTATTAAACGGGGAATTATACCCAGTTAATCATTGTTAAATACGGAATCATTGCATCCTCCAAAGTAACTGGTCACATTACATACCGGTTGGTTGAATATCATCCTGGATAAAGGGTTTAAGTACCGTGATTAGTTCGTTGATATCATCCTGTGGAAATACACCATAAATCCCATCATAAGAGATGGAGGTAAATGGAGCTTCATAAAGCTTATCAACAATGATCGAACCATGCTGCGCAATATAACTTTTCAGCTGATTCATAAACCGAACCTGCTTGGCGGTTAGAGTCGGATGCGCATGCAAAAAGTTTTTGAAAACTTCTTCAACTGCTTCCCCATCCAACCCAATAATTTCTCGTACAGTCAGGTGTAACTGATCTGCTGTTCGACCATAAAATTCATTCAGCACATCCAGACTCACACCAGGATGTGAGGTAAGTATGGTCGACGTTAACGATTTGAATTCGTCTTCAGCAATCGGCTCGCCTTTACGAATTTTCTGTAGTGTTGGGTTAGCCGCAATCATTTGATCCAGAATATCTTTAAGACGACGACGATAAATCATCGCTTCATTCGCCCCAGGTATAACCACTTTTCGATCTTTTTCCTTGATATTCGTATCGCCAATTTTGGTCGTTGGTGTGGCATAAATTCCGCCACCGACGTTCTGACGATACTTCATAATACCGCGCAGTTCTTTGCGGACATTTTCCAGTTTTTCAACACTTGGATTTTGCCAAAAATCTGCGCTGCGAACTTCAGCTATCACCAAATCTTTCTGACGTACAGCCTGGATATTGATCGCTAACTTATCGATCTCTTCCAACAATTGTATTTTCCCGTCGTCGAAACAACTCGCTTGCTCGACTAAACAACGTTCAATACTTGCCATCAGTTTATCTAGTTGCGTCGCATGTTTATCACGCAGTACTCGTGCTGACATCAATGGCGCGATGGTGTTTGCTAACACATGTTGCGTTTTCGCATCCATTTTCTGCAGTAAATCCGTTTGCTGTAGTTGATGCACAATACGCAGTTCTCTTTTCACCGCAACACTGGTATCCGGAAGGTCATTAATATCCATCCGCAATAGTTCAATGGCTGCATCAAACCCTGCTGCATGATTGTGCTTTAAAGCGGCTTGAGCTAATTCTAAACGAGCTTCAAACGTGGTTTGTAAAAGAGATTTACTCCCGGTATCTTCAGGCTCTTGATACTCTTCTTCAAAGAAGTCAAAGTTGCCGTAGTGATCAAAAATCAAAAACTCTTTTTTGTGTTTATCTTTACCAAACAGATCATTACACAGACGCGTTCCACGCCCAATCATCTGCCAAAATTTCACCCATGATTTAACAGGTTTGGCGAACACCAAGTTCACAACCTCAGGCACATCAATACCGGTATCGAGCATATCGACAGAAATCGCTATGCGAAAATCATTGTGACTCTTTTTAAATTCCTTAATCAGACTATCGACATGTGGAACCTTGTTGTGAATCACCTTACAAACTTTTGTTCCATATTGTGGATACAGTTTGCAGAATAATTTTTCCAGTTGCTCAGCATGCTCCTGACGTTGAGCAAAAATTATCGACTTACCCACCAGTGAGCCAGTTTCATCCTTGATACCGTTATTCATCAGGTTTTCAAGAATAATTCGATCGGTTTTTTCACTAAAAATCTTACGACCAATATCTTTGCCTGCAACCGTCGTTTGCTGGGCCTCTTCAACACCAAGCTCCTCTTCTAACTGGCGTTTTTGTTTGTCGCTTAAATCATTATAGTGAATCCCATCGCGTAAAAATCCGGTAGTGAGGTCTTTTACACGAAAAGGCACTAAATATGGCGGTTCATTATTTATCGCCGCATCTAATCCAAATTCAAAGGTAGGATCCGTTGTTTCACAATCAAACATATCAAAGGTATTACGACTGATAAATTTGACTGGAGTTGCCGTTAACCCCATCTGGAGCGCATCGAAATAATCAAACAAATCGCGATATTTATTATAAATACTGCGGTGAGATTCATCGGCAATAATCAAATCAAAGAAACCAACATCTAACTGAGCAAATCGGTTCATCATACCAGGGTAAGTAGCGATATAAATTCTCGCAGTTGGGTCGATTTTATTGATTTTCCCAACAACGCAGCGAGGCTCAGACGGCAAGTTAAACTTAAATGCATCATCTGCCTGAACTCGCAATTCTTTACGATCACACAAAAACAAAACGCGTTTTGCCCAGCCGGTACGGAGCAGTAATTCAGCTAAAGCAATCGCAACACGGGTTTTACCTGTTCCGGTAGCCTGAATAATCAGTGCCTTACGGCGCTGCTTCTGAAAATGCTCAGCCACTGTTTTAATGGCTTCAATCTGATAAGGACGATCAACAATGTTCAAATCTGGGTTGAATTTTTCTAATTCAGCCGTTCGGTAATGTCTCTGATAGATCAGATAACCCAAACTGTCTTGACTATAAAAGCCGTAGACAGGCCGGTAGGCATTATATTGATGATCATCCCAGATAAACGTTTCATAGCCATTTGAATAGAAGATAACCGGACGTTGGTATCCCATTCCTTCAAAAGCATCCGCATATAAGCGAGCCTGTTCACGACCAGCCTGCAAGCTGACTTCACTTGATTTTTTCGCTTCAATTACCGCAAGTGGATGACCATTGCTTCCCCACAATACATAATCGACATAACCTTTCCCCGATGAATTATCAGGGAAATCCACTTCTACTTCTTGACCAACTTGAGCCTTATTATGGATGTCCCAACCAGCCTGTATAATCATGGCATCAATCAATATTTCACGGGTTTTCTTTTCATTCCACTGAAGGCTATCCGCGACTTGCTGACTTTGTTGTTGTCGCTGATGTCGTTCTGCAGTATTAGGCTCAGGTAATTTATCACTATGTTGAGTGCGTTCCTGCTCCAATTGCTCCATAACTTTGTCGAGTTCATCTTGCTGTTTTTTGAGCTCTTTTTCATAACTGGAGACTGATTTCTTCAGTTGAGTTAGCATAGATGTTGGATCTGGAATATCAGTAAAAGCAGGGATCTGGTCTTTCTTTTTACCGTAATATTTTATGCCAATGTACATAGCAAGTTGATGAGCGATACCCAGTGCCATGTGTGCATTGCGTAATTCGCCTTCAGCACCATGAGCAGTATCATTGCCCTGGACACGTAAAAAGTTGATTTGATAAGTAAGCGATTTAGTCACGCAGTCCGAAAATACCGGGCTTTTGGTTAACTCGTAAAAAGTAGCCTCTGGTAGCCTTGGCAAGCGCTCTTCTTTATAAATGGATTTGGTTAATTCTTCAGCAAAGTTACGCAGACGAGTCAAAGCACTTCCAGGATCAATATGTAATACTGCCTCAGCCAACCCGCCAAGATTAGCCAGCACTTCATTTTCTGGTCGTAAAAATTCAAAGTTTACAGATTTCATAAAATTTATTATGTCCATACTCGTCTCCCCTATTGCACAAATGACTAATAGCGAAGACCGTGCCAAGTTTATTCCCTCGTTAGGAAATACCGTATTTTTCCATCCAATTATTTAGATTTTGATAACTTTTCAAGCCAATAAGTTTTGCAGCATTCGTTTTATTCCCACCACAATGTTCAAGAGCTTGGCGAATATACTGAGATACAACATCGCCCATAATACCTTGAATATCAACACCTTGAGATATATCTCGGTTCATAATATTCGAATCTTTTTCTGGCATTTGGAACAATGCTTGTCGAATATCATCTGAAGTAATGGTTTTGTCTTCGCACCAAAGTAGAGCTCTTAACAAAGTTGATTGCAATTCACGGACGTTCCCCTTCCATGAATGTTTTAGAATAAGATTTTTTGCATCAGGAGAAATTATTTTATGCTCTAAACTTGATTCTTGAAAACTTAGCGCTTCAAGCAGAGAGTCAGCTAAAAGCAGTAAATCGCCTTCTCGCTCTCTGAGCGGAGGTAAATGCAATACCCCAACAGCAATTCGATAAAACAAATCTTCTCGGAAAGTTCCATTAGAGACGGCTTCCATTAAGTTTCGGTGAGTCGCAGTAATCAATCGAACATCGACCTTCTGCTCTTTAGTTCCACCAACAGGAGTAAACGAGCCCTCCTGTAACACGCGTAATAGACGAACTTGAACATTCGTTTCCAGCTCTCCAAATTCATCTAAAAATAGAGAACCACCATTCGCCTGTTCAAATACGCCAGGTTTATCAGCTGTTGCCCCTGTAAATGCGCCCTTTTTATGACCGAATAGTACGGAATCCACTAATTCCGGAGGAATAGCTCCACAGTTTAAAGCCACGAAAGGTTGTTTATCTCGACTGCTCGCGTTATGGATAGCTCTGGCAAATAATTCCTTACCGGTTCCTGTTTCACCATAGATAAGCACAGGCACATCATGCTCTGCAATGACCTGGGCTTGAGCTTTAAGCTTCATCATCCGTGGATTACGAGTAATGATATTGTCAAATGCAGCATCTATTGGTGTGCTAGTTTGTGCTAATTGTCCAATTTTATCGCTGGCTAGCGTTTTCGCAGCGGGAATGTATTCTGCCGACAATTCAAAAGGAATCTCTATCTTTTGAACGCCTTGCTGAATGGAAGACTGATAAAAGTCACAGGCATAACGAGTCTTGCCCAGTAGTATCCAAACAGCCTGCATTGCAGGAGTGCCAGGACTGAGTAGGATGGACAAATGATCGTTATTAACATCAAACGAAGAAAGGTGTTTACTTGCTTGAAGATAAATTTCGCTGAAATTTATTGGTGATGATAGGTTGGCAAATTTGGCATTAACAGGAACATCTGTTTGGCTCTTTAGCCAATCAAGATATGGCAATACACGCTCATCAGGGTAATTATAAATAAACTCAGCAGCGTCAAACGCTTCAGTTTCCAATGTAGAAGCAATTGGACCAATAGGTTCATTTTTTTTGGGGTCATGACCTGTTGATTTCAAATCCGTATCGCCAATCCAGCTAACTAGTACACGTCGACTTTTCATGTTTACCTTTTCTATTTCAACATATTGATTCACCGAACATAAATTCCGTGCACTACACAATACCATGTATATGAAACAATGAACGATATTACCCTAAAAATTTTAAAATTTAATACAAACTGTATCTAAAAAAGCAGGCTTATACTGCATGATGTTGTCGAGGTCTGTTTACCTAGTCAGATGAGTAATGTTGCCATCGTCTTCTTTGGAAAATACGTTTAACCTGCGACAGCATCACCTATTACAAACTCACCAAAATTACACGATTTTAAGAATTACATGATTCATGTAATTTTCCAAATCGTGTAAAAATGAACTAAGTTAATCAGCTCCTTGCCATTTGAGCCATAATCAATAGAATCTGGCCGAACCTAACTACCATTCGGTGTACTGTATGAAAAATGAATTTGACGAGCTTTTGCCAAACTTGGAAGAGTTCAGTATGGCAAACGTGCCTTTTAAAGTCGTAGATCCCTCTAGTCTACCTACAAAAACTCTTACTGCATTTGATAAGTTTATGGCTGGCGCTAGTGTCCCGCACCGAGTATTTGTATACAGTCAGGACTATGCAAGATTCTGTATGCTAGTTCGCCGCGGTGATATAAAAATTAGCTAATTTGTATCGTGGGAGGGCAATATTTCCTTCCCTCTTCTTAATCCCCCTAACTCTGAGAAGTTCGCGAGATCGGTAGTTAATCCCCAAAATTCTCTAAACATGATCAACGCTAAATATTGAAATCGCAGTAACATCATGTTTTAAAACATTATTTTGATCAAAACCACAAAGTGACGTAAAACTATTCGCATTAATTTAATCAAGAGTTAAGTATCAACATTCAACTCAAAGAGCTTTAGCTGAGCTTAATGCAAGTGAGTGGGATATTGATGAAGACGATGTTACTGCAACGACCAAAGCCATTCGAAGATGAAAGTCTTGAGAGCTATTTAATCCGAATCGCAAACAGAAATGGTTACCAAGATGTTGATCGTTTTTTGTCTGCACTTAAACACTATTTGTGCGATGGGGATTCTGAGAAATTTTCCTCATTCCCCACTGATATCCGTCGAATAAACCCATATTCATCAAAACATAGCTCAGCTGCTAGAAGTCATGCTCTCCATCAGATAAGTCAATTAACATTTACTGAGCCCGTTGATTTACTGAAGTTAACCATTAATCGTTCACCACTTAAATATTCCCCATCAGTAACAGCACTTATCCGTGGTTGCGAGGTTTTCCCTCGATCTTTACTAAGGACCAATATCATCCCGGTATGCCCCGTTTGCCTTCAGGAAAATGGATACGCCAGCTATTTATGGCATTTTGAAGGTTATGACTACTGCCATATTCACGACCTTGCTCTAACCTATAACTGTCAATGTGGCGAACCTTACGACTACCGAGTAAGCGGTTTACAACTAGTTTGCTGCTCATGTGGAGCGACACTAAATCATTTATTAGAAAAGCCAACTGATAGGTCATCCGACATTTCTCACTGGCTAGCAGGTGAAACCATAAAATGGTTACCAGCAGCTCCCGTAAATTATCGTTGGGGGCTAGTTCATTGGTGGATGAACAATAAAAAATCAAAAGAACTGGAAACAGAGAGCTTCACTATTTTTTGGGGAAATTGGCCCGATTCCTTTCATAACCTAATTCACGAAACTCTTAGTTACAATCAGACCTACTCACTGGTAGCACCCAACCAATGGAGACTTAAAGACTTACTAGGGGAAATACTTTTTAGCTCAATAAACTTGCCAGGTCGAAATCTACAATACAACTTGATACTGAGGGAGCTTTTCCATTATCTAGAAAATCATTTGTGGGAAAACAATGGATTGATTGCAAACCTAAGACTAAGCGCCTTTGAGGTTTCTCTAATTTTAGGCTGCAGTACTGAAGAAGTAGCGTCTATGTCAGAACAAGGATTGTTGATTCCCATACAAAACAGGAAACGTTATGAACCGATGAGTCTAACAAACTGCATTTTTCATTTTGGTGACGTCTTCTGCCTTTGGTTAGCTGAATTTCAGACAGATGAATTCAACCGTTCATTTTATACCTCACGATGGTGATAAAATGACTTTAGATGAGCTATTGGCAACTACTAAATATGAAGAATTAGTATCTTCAACTAAACGGTCATTTCGTCCATTATCCCCACTGATTGATATCACTAACAATCCGATGACGGCATTGACTATCTTAGTCAATCTGACAGAGAAAGGGATATCCAACAAAAATCTTCTCTATAAAGAGCGTTGTAAAGAAAAACTGAGGGATCACAAATGGTGGGCTGCAGTCTTAAAACCAGCCCAATACCGTCACAGCCATAATGTTAAATTTCCTGATATTCGTTCTACAGGCACAATTCGAACAGTAGCACCTGATAACCTTCCGGCTTATTTCATCACGTCGAGCAAACTGCCTAACGTAGGATGGACTTACTCAAAGGATCCCTCTGATATCAATCGCTGTCTGTTTTTTACCTCTGAATTTTTATGGGCTGGACAACCATGCTGTTTAGCCAGAGCATTAACGGATAGTGAACACCCACTTTGGAGTACAATCAAAAAACTTGGGTGTTATGAGAAAAATAAAAAACTGGCAGCAAAGCTGCTTTCTCAAATCCCCGGCGAACTCATTGATGTTGATTTAACTGGTAATTACCTCAGCCAAGTTTCTTTTCCGGATGGTCAGGATAATTATCTGTCTTTCTCTCCCGTCGCATCTCAAGCTATGCAAAGTTGTGTTTATCAATCGCTAGAACAGCATTATCGGCAAACGGCTCTTATAGGCTTTGACCGAGCAACCAATATGGGGCTTCTTGCAGCCAGTTGTGGAGGACGATTTCGCCTGATTGAAACGAAACCGTACATCAAAGATAAACGACACCACTACATTTCAGAACAACCAAATTGGCTCACCAAAGAAGCTATTCTATCAATAGAGCAGTTCCTAAGATCGGAACAATGGCTAGTTACCCACAATGAAAAGCCACGTAATATGGCGATAGTAAAATCTTCCATTCGTTCTATGGTGAATCGCTGGTTAAGCTCTCGCACAAATACAGAAGCCCTGTCTCCGGCTGAGTTAGCGGAACAACTTAATAACGACATAGCTTCCAAACGTATTATAAAAAGATACGCTTACCAACCTAAGTTGACTCGGTTATTCATACAACTTATAGAAAGTCCTAGAGAAGATAACGCTTACAAAGAAGATAGAAAACCGACAACGAATAGTCAGTACCTTTTGATCCCTGAACTCAGAATCTCTGGAGGTTCTGCCATAAGTTCATCGGTTAGTGTAGGACTATTTTCAATGATGTCGCTTTATGGATTTATCCATGCGTTCGAACGGAATATGCAGCTTGCACTGACGAGTTTTACCATTGATAGTTTTGCCATATGCATCCATGACTATCACTTGGAAAAACGAGGGTTAACCAAAGAGCCGATTAAAAAGGCAAAAGTACGCAAAGATGAACAAGAAAAAATAGCACCTCCTGCTATCTATGATGATTATCAATTCGATAGTTGTATCAGTCTAATTATCAAAACATCAGAATCAAAAACTATACCCGCTGAAAAAATGGTGGCATTACTTCCAAAACGCTTTGCGAGGGGCACAATCCGATTGTCCATTGATGGCATTCAAGAAATAGGAGCGTTTCCCAAGCCATTACCCGCAATACAGGCAATAAAAAATCCACTTGGTAGTTGGCTGTCGTTTGAACCTGACTTGTCTTTAATATCAACTGATTCAATAGTCGATATAGCTACCAATCACAATAATTTATGGTTGACAGTGATGGGATACCAGTATTTAGAACCACCCACAACAAAACCTAGTTCGCTACGAGACTACCCTCATGCCCTTGTCGAAAATATCTTGGGATTTGTTAAGCCTAGAACCGTAACAAAATCGACCAATTTAGATGATCTATTTTGGCGTTATCAAATCCAACCATTTGGCGTCTGCTTACTACCAAGGAGTATCAAGTGAAGCTTCCTATCCATCTAGCCTATGAACGCTCAATTTCCCCTTCAGATGTTGCCTTTTTAGTCATTTGGCCAGATGGAAACAAAGAGCCACTGCCTTGTTACAGTCGCACAATCCTTGGCCTTAACGAAGGTTCACACGTTGGCTATGATGGTTCTGGCGACGTACGAAATAACTTAAAAATGAATACGCTGGTCGACGGCAATATTCATGAGTTGGACTATTGTTCTGTGCCATATGGAGCGAAATCAATAGAGTGTTGTTTCTCCGTTTCCTTTTCTTCTGAATTACTCAAGCCTTATAAATGTTCAGAGGCCAACGTAAAAAAGACACTTCGAGAATTTGTTAACCTATATAACCGACGCGTAGGGTTAGAAGAACTAATAATCAAGTACCTCACTAATATTGCACGAGGCACCTGGCTTTGGCACAACACTAAACGAAGTTATTGTGTCTCCATAGAAATTCGGCCATGGCCTTGGGAAGGAGAGCCAATTATCATTGATGATATACGCAAATATCTCAAAGGCGATAGATCGACCAACGACTTACTCAACTGGAACAAGCTGATTGAACAAGTAAAAGTAAGCGTCGATTTAACCCCACCTACTAATATTTCCGCATGCTCGGCATAGTGATTCCATAACTAAGGAGTCACCATGAACCCATCTAATAAACCTCAGTTCTGGGCTGAAATCATTGAACAGCAGAGCCAAAGTGAGTTATCCATTGTCGCGTTCTGCAAAGCAAATCAATTGACGGAACATACTTTTTATTACTGGCGTAAAAAACTTTACGGCGGGGGTCAACGTCAGCTTGTCCATCCTGTTGTGATCGAAGATAAACCGAAAATAAAAAGCAATATTCAATCGGTAGTGCTCTCACTACCAACAGGAATAACGGCTGAGTTGCCCGCTGAAATGCCAGCACACCAAATCCAGAACTGGTTACAGGCGCTGATGTGTTAACACCAAATTCGGGTATTTATCTGGTCTCTGGTATTACCGATATGCGTAAGTCCATTGATGGCCTGTCACTGATTGTTGCTGATGTACTGGACATGGATCCGTTCAGTGAAGCCTGGTTTATCTTCTGCAACCGTGGACGAGATAAAATCAAAATTCTCTTTTGGGATACCAATGGCTTCTGGCTTTATTACCGCCGACTGGAGAAAGGCCGCTTTAAATGGCCGAAACCAAATAAATCGGGTCACGTAGCTATTTCCAGACAGCAACTTCAGTGGCTATTATCAGGGCTTAATCTGGAGCATCCTAAGGCTCACCAGCCCTTATATGGTCTTGAAGTGTGAGCTAAAACCATGATCGATATAAAGGGCTTGAACGATCCTTTTCCCCTGTCAGACTAACAGCATAATCTTGACCAAGAGCCTGACAAATGAATGACCTTCCTGATGATGTAGAACAACTGAAAGCGATGCTGTTAGCGCTTCAGGAAGCCAACCTGGCTAAGGATAAACTGCTACAGGCTCAGCAAGAAGAAATGGCTGAGCTTAAAACACGGGTGGAACTTCTACTTGAGCAACTCAATCTCAGTAAATCCAAACGGTTCTCTTCCCAAAGTGAAAAGGTGGCTAAAGGTACCTTTAACGAAGCAGAGCAGCAAAATGCGCTGAACAAGCCAGAGCCGGCCCATCATAAAAAAGGACGTAAGCCTTTACCCGAAGAGTTAGAGCGGGAAGTTCAGGTGCATACGCTGAATGCGCCACACTGCGAATGTTGCGGTCATGAACTGCATAAGTGTGGCGTTGAGACTTCGGAAGAGCTGAAGATCATCCCTCAGAAAATCAGTGTGCTCCGTCATGAACGAACCAAATATGCTTGCCGCCAGTGCGAGCATACCGAAATCAGTAGTAAGATAGTGACAGCTCCAAAACCCGCTAGCATGATCCCCAAAAGTATCGGCAGCCCAGAAACCTTCGCCGCCATCGTTACAGCAAAATATGTGGATGCATTACCGCTATACAGACAGGTTGATATCCTCAAACGCGGTGATATCGATATCAGCCGAGGTACTTTGGCAAACTGGTGCGTTCAGTTAGGGAGTAAAGTTGAAGTCATTATCGACCAGATGAAAGCCCGTCTGTTATCAGAAAGCCTTATCTGCGCAGATGAAACCACGGTACAGGTGCTATCGGAGTCAGGCAAGACAGCTCAGAGTCAATCCTACATGTGGGTCTACCGAAGTGGCGAGTTCCATACGACTCCCGTAGTCATCTACGATTACCAACCGAGTCGAAGTGCAAATTGTGTAAAAACCTTCTTGGGTGACTACTCAGGGTATCTACTGTCAGATGGATATCCTGCCTATGACACACTGAAAACAGTAACACAAGCGGGTTGCATGGCACATGTGAGACGTAAGTTCACCGATGCTCAAAAAGCCCAACCAACAAAGAAAGTGGGCCGTGTAGAGAAAGCGTTGAACTATATTGGAAAACTCTACGGCATTGAACGGGAAGTCAGAGGGCTAAGTCCAGAAATACGACAGCAGATTAGGCAACAAAAATCCAGCCCCGTTCTTGATGAGTTCCACAAATGGCTGGTCGGAATCAAAGAAACACAATTACCGAAGGGAAAGCTCGGGGTTGCTATCAACTATACGATAAACCAGTGGCCAAAACTCCTTACCTATCTGGCAGACGGAAATATCAGCATCGATAATAACGTGACTGAAAGAGATGTGCGTCCGTTTACGACTGGGCGCAAAAATTGGATGTTCTCAACTTCAGTTAGCGGAGCAAAGGCCAGTGCAAACCTCTATAGCCTGGTCATGACTTGTCGTGCTAACGATATCAATCCGTACTTCTACTTCGTGCACCTGTTCAGGGAATTACCGAAGCGCTCTTCAAGTGATGATCTGACTGATCTTATGCCATGGAATGTAGAAATCCGTGAGGCTGAATAAGGCCTCACTGGTTAATTGAGCGTTTACTAACGAACAGCAATCGCCATCATCGGTGAGGGCCGGCGAAATGCCATCTTTGGTCACATCAAAAATTCGGGGAAGTTTAGTCTGGTCAGATGGTTCTGGTGAACTGGCCGTAGAAGAAAACGATACGTCGTTTAACTCGTTTACTTTGGGCATTTTAGAGAACGAGTTATAGAGGCGTTTTCCAGTTTATAAATTTGTAGTTACCCACCGTTCCCCACCAACCAACAGGATATATTTATTTACCTTATTCAAACATATTACCACCCTTGCGTCTTTGGTTTTTGGGTTTAACGTTACGATAATAGTCCTCCCACCCAATACCCTTTGGTGGCGGCCGCAACATATCTTCCGTTACCTTCACACCCTCATCAAAAGGATTTTTCCAAGTAATAGGTTTATCACCCGAGGTCAACTTCGATGCAAAAACAAAATCTTCTTCGGTGATCGCCGCATGCTGGTTATCAATTGCTTCAATAGATGCTTGATAAATGAGATTCCTCAATGAGCGCATGTTTCCTTGAGAGAATGCATACAATTTTTTCTGCAAACTTTCGTTAGCTAATCCAGCCTGTTTTTCAAAAGGTAAAGCTTTATCAAGGTACTCCAAAAAGGTTTTGAATACACCTTTACCTCCTTGATAACTGAAAGGTCGCAGTTCGAACTGAATGGAAAATCGTCCATGAAGTTGCGAATTAGCTTGTAGTACAACCTTTGAATATGGCATGCCGAAAAGAACGATTGGACATTTCGTTTTGTTGAGTATCCTTTTTAGCCAATTACCTACTTGCGTGAGAACCCGATTTGACCTTTCTTCGACTAAATGCTGGAACTCGTCGATAATAATCAACTTCACGCCAACGACCGGGATTAAATCAATCAGTTTTTTCGTCAATCTAGCTAAATCTGTTTCATAAAGCGCTAGCGGATCCCCCATTTCAACCAGCAACTCCCTGGCAGCATCCACCGGTTTCGCATTGTCCGGCAGCTCTATATGCAAGACTGGAATTATATCGCCCCCAACTTCAGAATCTCGCCTGTTTTGATTTAAATATTTTTTGATAATGGTCGTTTTACCGACACCCGAAGCACCATAGACCATCATGCAAGTAGGCTCAGAATCGAAGTCTGATAAATCTCTACATCTATCCATGTAGTATAAGATTTTCGTAACACTCGGCGTGGATACAAATGCTCTTTTTGCTTTTGAGATGCGTGCTTCTCGGGTTTCATTCATCTAATGATTTCTCAAACATAATCAATATCCCAATCTTCATTATCAAAAATTACAATTTCTTCTTCATGTTTCTGGGATGGGACAGGCTTGGCATCGCTGATGGACTTTGCTCTTGTGCTATTCTCTTGATGTCTAGCACCACGCCTCCGGGCACTGATTTTCTTAGTCTTAACAATTGAACGGTCAGCGATTTCTTCAATTCTTATCTCTGCATCAATTTCCTTGTCTTCGTCATATTCTGCTGAATTTAATTCTGCTTGATACTTCATATTGAATTTATGTTGCCAAAGAGACACTCTACTTGCATATTCGTAGTCTATCGCACTAACCGTGAAGTACTCGTTTAGATCTTCATCTAGCACCCAAATGACCGCCATACACTCCGGATTATATTTGAACTGAATTTTATGATTTCCTTTCTTACCCCTATACTCAGCTAAACGTTCACTACTGTATGTCAGTTCTTTATAAACAGTTACACCAGCTTTGGTTAGTTGTTTGTGATCAACAATAGCGAATTTAAAATCCAACTCATCTTTAGTTCCAGTAAACTCTTCAGGCTCCCATTCTTCACACCCTCTTTTCCATGCGACATTCGGACAGTTGGTACCTCTCTGATTAGGTTTTGTATGATATATATCTACCAACCAAATCAAGTAAATTTCTTTAATTTCATCTAGTGTAAGAGTGGCTTCACCGACTGAATCGTAACCTTCTCTCTGAAGGTGTTGGCTAAAAGCTTTCCCTGGTAAATCGTCGAGCAGAGAAGTATTGATAGTACCGTAGTTACGTTCGACATGCGGTTTATTGTCGGGCGTTTCGACTCTGTTTTGATGTACATTGATCAACATTGATTCACATGCTTTATCAAAAGCTTTCGACAAAAACTCTTTGCCATTATCAGTTACGAGTAAGTCAGGGATACCGTAACATAGCCATTCATTTTCTACTGAGTCAAACGGACTCAAAAGATCATCTTTCCGCAGTATTGCATTTTTAAGTGCGAGTGACACTGACACGTAGCTAGGTGGTTCAAACCCCAGGTAAAAACCAATAACTGCTTTGCTGTAACAATCAACTAATTGAGTAAGCCAAGGTCGGCCCAATGGCACGCGATGTTCTTCATGTACAGCAAAGAGATCCACTACCGTATGATCTATTTCAACCCTTTCAAGGACGTAAGAAGTCAATATCTTTTTTCCCATCCGACGGAACTCTCTTTTCGCGACTCGCTCGCCCTTCTTCGCAGCCAGTAATTCGAAAGGAGTCTTCTTTTTAACCCGTTTCCGAAGGGATTCATAAGTTGGGTATTTGTACTTCGTTCCATTGTTCAGATTATGCTGACGTAATTTCCTTCGCACGCGCCTGTAGGCACTTCTTATACGCACTTTTCTCCCAGAGATAACTCTGTCTACAGCTTGTTCCATCAGAGCATCAACGAATGTTGGTACTTTGGCTTTACTGTTACCCTTATTTTTATTCTTGGGAGCTAAGCTAACTGGGTTACAACCAGACGCTCTGAAAACTAACCACCACCGGTATATTGATATCGCACTTGGAATCTTCCTGTCGTGTAAACGTTGTAGTCCGACTCGATGCGGTTCGATAGTCTTTGGAATGATTCGTTCGCACTTACTTGCTAAATAACGAAGGATACTTAGACGAAAAGTAATCTGAGTGGCTATATTATCAGGAAATGCGGATATATCTTGATATGTTGCTTCGTCGACATCGTTGTCATCAACAACCCTATCATTCGGCTCAAGTTTTTCTTGCTGAAATGCTGACTTCCGATGAAAACTCGAAAATGATTTATTAGGCATAACAACCCAATTCAAATTCAGACTCGAGTGACAGAGGCGTCTCTAAGCTTGTTTGGAGTAAGTTTCGTGAGAGCAAATCACACAGGGACGGTAATATTTTTCTTCCATTTAGGCCAAGGTGGTGTCCTAAACTCTTTGCGGTTTGGGTACCATTCAATTTAAAGGTGGCAAGGAGAGTTTGATGAAAGTGATTCAAGTTATCTCTTGAAGCATATCGATGCAAAAGCTTAAGGTTACTAAATATGACCTCATGCAGTATTTCTTCCTCTGTAAACAGCTCTAGCTCCAAACCTGACTCAAACGCACCTTGAACTTTTGCTTCCCATTCACATTGAAATTCCTCTTTTGAGCTTTCCATATCGGACTTTACTTCGTACAACTTAAATTCACCGGTATCAAATTGAACTAGAAAGTCTGGAACATAAGTATGGATCTTACCATTAAGACAGTATGAAAATCTTATCGGCTGAGAACAAAAGCGCACTATGCTGGGCTCAAAATCAAAATGATAACAAGCAGCACATTCTAAAAAAGATTCTACTGTAACTCTTTTTCCCATCTTAGCACTGACGTAACGGTGTATGTTTTTCCCACGCGACTTAGTTAAGTTTCGAGCAGGAGTAACAAATGCACTTTCAAGTGCAATCAGGGTGGCAGTAGAAGGAGAAGGTAGAGCAGACATAATATTGCCTCTTCACGATTTTGTCGTAAACTTACATAAGTCTAGACTATGAAGAGGCAATATCAAGTTATGGTTGCACCAAATATCAATATATGGTTGTAAATATCACTTTATGGTTGTTTCAACAGATACAACCAAATTTCTCAGTTTACTCGCGGCCAAACAGGTTATTTTCTTGCTCTTGAACACGGATAAATGTGGTGCGCTTTGTGAGCTCTTTTAACTTAGCTGCACCGACATAAGTACAAGTTGAACGCACACCACCAAGAATATCAGAGATGGTGTCGTGAACGCTGCCACGGAAAGGTAGCAATACAGTTTTGCCTTCCGCTGCGCGGTATTTTGCAACGCCGCCAGAGTGCTTCGCCATTGCAGACTGTGACGACATGCCGTAGAACTTCATGTAGCTCACGCCCTCTTTTTCAAACACTTCGCCGCCAGACTCTTCATGGCCTGCTAGCATGCCACCAAGCATGACAAAATCAGCGCCACCACCAAAGGCTTTAGAAACGTCACCTGCGCATGTGCAGCCGCCATCACCAATGATACACCCGCCTAATCCATGCGCCGCATCGGCACATTCAATAATGGCTGAAAGCTGAGGATAACCAACACCTGTTTTCACGCGAGTGGTACAAACCGAGCCCGGGCCGATACCAACTTTTACGATATCCGCACCCGCTAGAATGAGCTCTTCGCACATGTCTCCGGTGACAACATTACCAGCTGAGATCACTTTATCTGGAAATTGCGCACGCACGCGTTGTACGTAATCGACCAAGTGCTCAGAGTAGCCGTTAGCAATATCAACACAAATGAAAATCAGATCGTCACTAAGCGCCATGATATCTTTGGTTTTTTGAAAATCAGCATCAGATGTGCCAGTTGAAACCATCACATGCTTAAGTGTTGATGCATCGGCGTTTTTAACAAACTCAGCCCAATCAGCTACTGAGTAATGTTTATGAACCGCTGTCATTACCTCATGTTCAGCAAGTGATTTTGCCATAGCAAAACTGCCTACCGAGTCCATATTCGCCGCAATAACAGGCACGCCGGACCATTGACGCCCACTATGCTTGAATGTAAAATCGCGGGTTAAATTTACTTGAGAACGGCTTTTTAGTGTTGAACGCTTAGGGCGAAACAGGACATCTTTAAAACCTAACTTAAGTTCTTGTTCGATACGCATTATGTAATTCCTTGATTAATTGACCATTTGTGTCTCTTTTGCAGAGTGCGTAGTACCTTCGTTGGCAGACGTCAGTACATTTTGGACACAAAAAAACCGGAGCGTTGGCAGACGCTCCGGTTTTCAGCATTATAGGCCCGGATTTCTTATCGGCAAGTCTGATATTTGCATTTTTTTTGTGGTACTATCTCGAAACTTTCATATCCGACACTTCTCAAGTTTATCTCTCTCAAATACTCATCGTGTAAATTTTTATTTTTCAATACGTTATTAAAAAACCCATCATTTTAGCAAAATCTTTCATACAATAAGCAAACGTTACCTCGTTCAGTATTGCGCCGAAAATGTGATGAAAATCACACTCATAAAAGAAGTGACTCAGACATTTCTATCGGCGACTTTTACAGATTGTGGTGAATTTTTATCATTAATCCATCCGTTTTCGATTTTAGTGACATCACCCCGCAACTCCTACCATCCCAAAGACATAGTTATTTTGTGGTTTATTTTCTGTGACATTAAGCGTATTTATAGGTGAAAACTATAAGTCTGATTAGGAAGATAATATGATCAACATTGCATTTTTTAGCGCAAAATCTTACGACGCGAGCTCTTTTTCGAAAATTAATGATGAGACACTCTTCTCGTTACACTTTCACGATTTTCGACTCACCCCAGCCACAGCCAAAATGGCCCAAGGATGCCGTGTGGTGTGCGCTTTTGTAAATGATGACTTAAGCCGCCCTGTACTAAGCCAATTATATGAAAATGGTACGCGGCTTATCGCAATGCGCTGCGCAGGGTTTGATAAAGTTGATCTTGATGCCGCAAAAGAGCTGGGCATTCAAGTGGTGAGAGTGCCCGCATATTCACCAGAATCGGTGGCAGAGCACACAGTAGGAATGATGATGTGTTTGAACCGCCGCTTTCACAAGGCATATCAGCGTACCCGAGACGCTAACTTCTCATTAGAGGGGTTGGTCGGGTTTAACTTCTTCGGTAAAACCGCGGGAGTTGTTGGCACAGGAAAAATTGGTATTGCCACAATGCGTATTTTGAAAGGGTTGGGAATGAAGGTACTGTGCTTCGACCCTTATCAGAACCCTCTGGCGATTGAACTCGGTGCAACTTACTGCAGCCTTGAGGAAATCTACCAACAAAGTGATGTGATTACGCTTCACTGCCCAATGTCGCCAGAGAACTACCATTTACTCAACAGCCACGCATTTTCCCAAATGAAAGATGGCGTGATGATTGTAAACACCAGCCGAGGTGAATTACTCGATTCAGTTGCAGCAATTGAAGCACTGAAACAAGGTCGTATCGGCGCTCTTGGTTTAGATGTTTACGACAATGAAAAGGATCTTTTCTTCCAAGATAAGTCGAATGATGTGATTGTCGATGATGTATTCAGACGCCTATCGGCTTGCCACAATGTACTATTTACGGGACATCAAGCCTTTTTGACTGAAGATGCGCTACACAATATCGCTCAGACAACTTTGGATAACATTCATGCCTTTGCAAACAATCAACGTTGCGGGAATGAGCTTGTAACGCTTGATTAATTGAACCCATCACTAACATGAAGCCTCCTTGATGAAACACCAAAAGGAGGCTTCGAAATCATTAACATCCTGATTCTATGAACGTATTTGTAAAGAGGCTAACGCTTCAGATGTGGCATCCTGTATTGATAAAAACAATGAGTTAATTTTACCCGTCGTGGTTCGCATCGGGTTTAAAGTAATGCTTTGGTACATATAATCGGCTTGCTGAGTGACAGGGCGAACATTACGACATTTGAAGAGATATGGGCGCTGCTGCCAAGTAATAAAACTACGACAGCCTAAGTCATACACAGGTTTAGTTTTGAGCTTAAACCACTCTTGGGGGATTTCAGGAAACAGTTCAAAAATGGTTTTACCAATCGCATCGTGCCCTTGAATACCACTGTGGTGTGTCATGAATCCATTCCAGACTTGTACTTCATAGTCACGATTAATCACGACAAGCCCCATATCGACATTCTGCACCATATCCACCATCCAGTGGAACTGTTCAAATTCTGCAGGGAGATTCATCGTTAAAAATCCTCCATCAAGTACGATAATTTATTGTCTAGCAACGGAAGAGACTCATCGACAAACATAAAGAGCAAGTCACAGCGGATCGTTGTTTGATCAATGTTGTAGCTCACTTCAAACGTCATCGTTTTTTTAAATGATCCAGCGGTTGAATTGATCACAGAGTCAATGGAGATGTGTTGCCCAAGCAATACTGGAGAGCTTTGAAAAAAACGCACCTCCGATTGCTCGCCTAATCCATTCAGAAAGGAACCAACTAATATGTTTGATACATCCATTAACAGTTCTAATTCTTCAAGCTCTTCACTGTCTGCTGGCACTTTCATTAATTTTTTCAGGTCAGAAACACTGGAATCACTCAAAAGCACTAGTGCTTCACCTGCAATGCCTTCACCGCTAAAGCCTTGACATACACCAGAAACTTGATCATTTTCCGCCAAGTCACGAAGTGCCATATGTAGCTCACTCACTTCAAAAATATTGACGTTTGGTAGCGGTAAATGAACAAATACATCAAAGTGTCGCGCCAGAGCATCTGCCGCTCGACCAATCGAAACGTTCGCAACTTCCATATAGATGTCACGACGTTTTAAGATAGGTAGTTCAATAGAGATAGGCGTAACGATACGAGGCTGTGTTGGCGGTTCGACTAACTCTCGTAGTACGCTATTTAACACGTCCTTATCAATCGGCTTTTGAATAAAAGCACGCGCCCCTAACGCCAATACTCGCTCTTTCGCTTTCGGCTGTATATCACCAGAAACAACAACAACAGGCGTTGTCATCCCTCTGCGTTGCATCTCTTCTAGCGTCCCGTAGCCGTCCAGTTCAGGCATAGTTAAATCGAGGAACATTAATTTAAAATCATGCTCTTCAAGATTTTTGATGCCATCTAAACCATGGACTGCGAAAGTAATATCGGCGTTTAGAGAGGCGGGAAGTGAACGAGCCATCTGCTTCCGAGCCAGTGCAGAGTCATCACAGATGAGTACGGGGAAAGACATGTAATCACCTTCTATTTATTAATTCGATAAATAGAGTGTATACCTAAACCTCGCGTAGATGCGAGTTGCGCAAAAAATTAATTAAAAAGTTTTAGGGATTATAAAAGGCTACACACTCAAGCGAAACATCGGTTAGCAAACAGCAATGTTCGCTCATTTCAACCTCATAGTGAGGGCCAGAAGGTCAGTACAGCAATCCGCAACACAATAGCGGTAACAATGAATGCCACTCCCAAGCGGTACCACTTATATTCCTCAATTGACATGGGAATGCGACGATAAAACATCGTGATGACACCTTTCCAGTCATGGCTACGTTTACCATACCGCACAATACTCGTCAGAATAAAAATGATGCCCAGTATTAAGATAACTTTCTCTGCCCAAAATAATCCGATGCCCATAGTACTTCCTTGTTCAGGAGATAAATAATCATTGCCAACAGTGTATATCGAAAAGATGAGTGCCACTCTTGGACAAAAGTCTAAAGTGCAAAAGCACCAAAAGGGCCCAGTGAGGAAGCCCTTTTGCATTAACAGAAATAATTTAGTTCACTATCACATTAACCATCTTACGCGTAAGTTACGCATAAAGACGCTATGTATTAAGTGCGCTACGCGTGATGCGCCGTTGTTTTAGAGATTGCAGATGTTAATTTATCTCGATAACTGAACCAGATGTATGTCACGACAATAGAGAAGAAGAGATACGACAAAGCAAAGATAAAAGGCGATGTGATCAATTGCGCCGATATCCCCCACGCAACACCGATAATGGTCACTGTCAATTTAGCAAGAAGCCCACAGATGAGAAGAAAAAGGGCAAACTCCGGCACTTTAGTACTTCGAAAAGCAAACCAGTAACAACTGCCTACTGCGAGTGACGCGATGTAAAGTCCAAGCAAAAATGAATGAAAGTGATCAGCAGAGGCCACACCCGCCGAGACAGACGCCATTAAAATCAGTATTAGTTTCATGTTGTAAACCTCTCTTTTTATGAGAAAGTATCCATTCATTTTCGAAAACTCAGTTTACATACATTTTCCTCCATTAAATAAGAATTTCAAGTTCAAAAAATAAGCAACTTTTCCTTATTGGCTTAGAATAAAATAATTGTTAATCAGTGGTTAAAAACAGAAAACCCGAAAATTAGATGGGACACGGCATTACCCAAAAAAACACTTCAAAATGGAACTATTTGTAACAAATATTTAACCGAGTAAATATTTCATTGAAAGTACAAATTTGTGATGTGTACAGCGCAACGTTCCGAGTTGTCGCCAAAACAACTTAAAGATGCTATTTGATAGGGAAAAATTGCCTCAGTTTTGAGGAGAATCATTCAGCCAAAAAAGAGAGCCATTAAATAGGAAAGTAAACCTAACCCTTCTCCTCACTCAATGAACGTTGGCCAGTAATAAACGGCTTCAACCATCGAACTCATCTGACCACTAACTCTGGCTAAAACTTCAACTATGTCAATGGGTAATAGAATATTAATGTTAATTTCAAGCCTCATCATAAGAAAATGCAACATAGAGCATAAAACCTAACAATTTTAAGAAAGTTTTTCGAGTTTTATCGAGTTATGATTGACAAGATAAAAGTTTGAACTAGACTTTGCACTAGCTAGAAAGCAGTTCTTTGTATACACATACGTCTCGTTGGATTACTTGTAACTCCCCCGTCGTGTCGTACGCAATAGCAATCTACTTTTCCACGCTATCCGCGCCGTATTCGGCTGTAAAATTTTTTTTGATTTTGGGTATAAAAATGGCTAACACAGTTACTGGTACAGTAAAATGGTTCAACGAAACTAAAGGTTTCGGTTTCATTCAACAAGAAAACGGTCCAGACGTATTCGCACACTTCAGCCAAATTAAAGGTGACGGTTTCCGCACTCTTGCTGAAGGTCAAAAGGTAGAGTTTGAAGTAGCTCAAGGTCAAAAAGGCCCTCAAGCTGAAAACATCCGCCTAGTATAATTTTTTTACTAAGTATTCTAATAGCCAGCAATTTGCTGGCTATTTTCGTTTTTACCTCTTGGCATTCTTCCAATGGCTCTTAAACCGACAATCTATAAGTTCCGTATTGCGCTGACGGATACTAATCGCGATCATTATGACTCTTTAAATCTCACCATTGCTCAGCATCCTTCAGAAAGCAACGAACGAATGATGGCGCGCATTTTAGCGTTTTGTCTTAATGCTTCACCCGAGCTAACATTTACTAGAGGACTTTCTTCCATTGAAGAACCTGATCTCTGGCTAAAATCATTAGATGACCAAATTCAGCTCTGGATTGAAGTCGGAGAACCCGATGCTGATCGCATTAAAAAAGCCACACGGCTTGCAAAACAGGTGAAAGTCTACAGCTTTAACACGAAATCACAGGTTTGGTGGGAGCAGAACAAGGGAAAGTTCTCTCACCTCAATGTCGATCTATTTCGCTTTGATGCTGCAGCGATTGAAAAACTCTCTACTTCCTTGAACCGAGGTATGGATATTTCAGTGATGATTAGTGGCTCTTCTATCTTTATTGATAGCGATAGCCATTCCGATGAAATTACTTGGCAAGCACTACAAATAAAAAGTGAGCATTAATTCCCAGCCCACTTTTCAGTATCTATACCCAAACAACTTGAAGTTGCAGGTAGACGGCAAGTGAGCTCATCCCCATGAGCATAGATAAACTATGTGATTGGGGTAAGCGAACGTAACCAACACCGCTGCAGCTTTAAATGGGAAGGGTATAGGCCCTTAAAAGAGCCTAGATTGAGATAGCGCTTTATACTTTATAAATAGGCGTGTGGACCAAAGACTTCGTAATGGATACGCTCTCTTGCTACGCCAAGCAATTCAAGCTGTTCAACAATGAACTGCATAAAACCAACGGGGCCACAGATATAAAAATCCCCCTGTGTTAGCGGCAGTTGCTCGCAAACTTCATGCAAGATCATAGAACCTTGCTTGGCTGGTGTTTGCTCACTTTCCAGATACCAGACCACTTGCTGCCATGATGGATGCACCGCCATTAATGTCGCGGTTTCATCAATAAAGGAGTGTTGTGATAAATTGTTGCAAGCATGCAGATACGTCACCTCTTTTTTTCCTACTGACGCAAGCTGTTGAAGTATGGCTTGCATTGGTGTTGCCCCGACACCTGCAGAGATAAGTACAACGGGAGCGAGCTTCTCAACATAGAAAAAATCACCCGCTGGCGCATAAAGTTTCACTCGACTGCCTTTTTCAACGTAATCATGTAAATAGTTAGAGACTGTCCCAGGATGTCCAGTATCCACGCCTTCACGCTTCACAGAAATGCGGTAGTTTTTTCCATTGGGTTTTTGTGACAAGGAATATTGACGAATTTCACTGTATGACGCACCTTCCGGCTTAAGTTCAATCCCAATATACTGACCAACCTGATAATCTAATACTGCTTTGCCATCAGCAGGCTCAAAGATAAAGCTAGTGACGAATTCAGACTCTTTCACTTTATCTTGCAACACAAACTCACGCGCATTCTCCCAACCACCGATCGCCTGCTTACGCTGTAAATACAACTCCCCTTCTCTATCAATAAAGACTTGCGCTAAAAAGAGATAAGCCGCCGTCCATGCTGCTTCAACGTCAGGAGTAAAGGCATCGACAGCAAGCTCTCGCAACGTTTCAATAAGGTGATGACCGACGATTTGATAGTGCTCTGGCTGAATGTTAAAGCTGGTGTGCTTTTGGGCAATACGTTCCACTGCACTGGTTAATGCGGCGAGATTTTCAATATTTTTCGCATACGCGGCAATCGCCTCAAACAGTGCAACGCCCTGACGGCCAGTATGTTGATGGGTCATATTAAAAATATCTTTTAGCTCAGGATTGTGAGTAAACATTCTCTGATAGAAATGAGCCGTAAGCGCTGGTCCGGCAGATTCAAGTAAAGGAATGGTACTTTTGACAATGGCGATGTGTTGATTATTGAGCATATTGAGCTTTCTCCTCAGATTTTATAAATGGCGAATTAGATTCGCTCTGATACTGAAGCTTGTATAGCACAAAGCGTACCAACGTTAATCTATTGATTTTTAAATAAAAAATAAAAAATCATTAAATGATCAGGTCAAAATAACACTTCAAAAAATGTCATTATGACACTACAATATCCAAAAACATCACCTGAGTGCTTACCATGCAAGATTTTTCCATCTCTACCTTGATTGAAATGACCATAGGACTCGCAAGTGGTTTGAACGATCAAGATAGATTCAATCGCCTGCTTGATGCGATTCGTAAAACCATTCAATGCGACTGTGTGATGCTGCTTTCACGCCAAGGTGATTTGTTAATCCCCCTTGCGATGCAAGGCTTGACTCGCGATACCTTAGGCCGACGCTTTTTAATTGATGAACATCCCCGCTTTCGTGAGATTTGCCACGCTGATGGGCCGGTTATTTTCGATGCGAATTCATCACTACCCGATCCTTTCGATGGTTTATTAATGGATCATGATGGCGACCTTCCCATGCACTCTTGTATGGGCCTGCCCCTTTTGTTTGGTGACAAACTACTCGGTATCTTGACGCTTGATAGCCTTAATCCCAACATGTTTGAGCATATTCCCAAACGCAGCCTAGAAGCGTTGTCGGCAATCGCGGCCTCTACCTTGAAAATGGCACTGACCTTTTCTCAACTTGAAGCACAAGCCAAACAATCACAGCAACGCTTAGAAGAGCTGAATGAAGAAGCATGGGACAGAGAAGGTGGAGAGATCATCGGTTCAAGTACGTCGATGCTGGCCATGAAAGCCGATTTGGAAGTGGTCGCCCCTTCTAATTTCAACATTTTAATCCATGGTGAAACGGGTGTCGGTAAAGAGCTGGTCGCACGAACACTGCACCAACTATCAGCGCGTAAACGCCAACCTCTTATTTATGTCAACTGCGCCGCAATTCCAGAAAACTTGGTCGAAAGTGAACTATTTGGGCATGTCAAAGGAGCCTTTACTGGAGCAGAACGGCATCGCTTAGGCAAGTTTGCATTAGCCGACGGTGG
This sequence comes from Vibrio sp. RM-69-4, assembly GCF_024743775.1. Lineage (NCBI taxonomy): Bacteria > Pseudomonadati > Pseudomonadota > Gammaproteobacteria > Vibrionales > Vibrionaceae > Vibrio > Vibrio sp. RM-69-4. The sequence goes on along the minus strand of NZ_JAMQXI010000022.1, from coordinate 36,643 downwards.
AACCTTATTTCTCGATGAAATCGGTGAACTGCCACTGGCTGCCCAAAGCAAGATTTTACGTGCATTGCAGAACAATGAAATTCAGCCCGTAGGACAAGATCATGTCCAAACTATTGATGTACGGATATTGGCAGCGACAAATCGAGATTTAAAGCAAGAGGTGGAAGCGGGAAGATTCCGAGCCGATCTTTACCATCGACTCAGCGTATACCCTGTTCATATCCCTCCGCTAAGAGAGCGAAATGGTGACGTTACCTTGTTGGCAGGTTATTTTTTAGAGCAAGCGCGTCGCAAGCTCGGTATCACACAGCTCAAAATCGATCCCAACGCACTGGCTGGGTTACTCAACTACTCATGGCCCGGTAATGTTCGCGAATTAGAACACGTGATCAACCGCGCAGCGCTGAAAGCACGAGCCAGACAAGGCTTACAAGCGTTGATCACCGTCAACAGCTACGACATAGGCGAGTTAGATTTCAGCCTACCTCTGGTTAACACGCAAAGTACGTTGAGCGACACAGAAACCACAGCGAAGGTGTGGCAACGTGGGCTGCGAGAAGCAACGGATGAATATCAGCGTAAATTGATCAGTGAAGCATTGACCCAATCCGATTTCAATTGGGCAAAAGCGGGAAGATTATTGCAAGTGGATCGCGCGAATCTCACTCGGCTTTCAAAACGCTTAGGGATTTCGGTGAAAAAAACACACGCAATTGAGCGTTAATCTCACTTTCATCACTAATATATCTTTTCTCACCCAAACAGTAATTGCAGGTAAGACGCTCACCATACTGTGTGAGCGCTCATTATTCGGCGGTTAGCTACCCACTTTACTCGGCAGCACTTCTGTTGCAACTAAAGCGCGTGGAAATGCGTTTTCATATGCTTGCATAAAGTCTTGGCGGATCAGTTGCTCTAAATGGTTGGCCCGCTCTGTTGGGCAAAAAATCATGAAATGCACGATCTGTTCTCCTGCGGCTGCGCTGCTGATCTGAATGTGCGGCTCAGCACTGGGTAAATCTACACCCGCATGTTTTTCAATCATGCTGTTATAGCGCCTTGCAACATCAATAAAGTGGGCAAAGTGGCTCTCAATCTTTTCATGCATAATCGGTAATAAAGGATACAAATTTACAAATTCAGGCACTACTATCGAAAAGTTATGAAACACATAACGCTTCATAAAATTAAGGTTTTTTACCGGAAACGAGAAGAACATACTGTTTGGCAAGGTCGCGGTTTTTCCAGTGTAGTGGTATTGACCATGATTCAAGTCGATTTCTTGGATCACGGTTGCCATCAAGTTGTGTTCGATCACTTCACCGCTCAGTTTTCCGACTTCAATCCAATCCCCGATACGAAATGAGCGAGAGCTCGCTCGCTGAATTGAACCCGTAAAACACAAGATGATCTCTTTTGATGCGACTACAATGGCGACCGCTATCGCAGTCACTGACAGTGCAAATTCGTTGATCTCCGATTGCCACAATACGAAGAGGATGACCAAAGTAAACGCAAAGGTGCCATTCTTGGTGCGTGACATCCATTTACGCTGCTTTTCGGTAATCAGTGCGACATCGCCACGAATTTGAGAAAGCACAACTCGCCGCGTCAAAATAATCAACGTTATGATTAAAATACTAAACACCAATTTATGAGTGATAAGAAAGTCCCACACCGCGACCACTTTCTCCATATCAATCCCCTTCTTTTATTTTTATGCATAATGAGCAGCAACACATCTAAGCCACTAGAGAGCAGCAGATTGAGATCGTGTTAGAAATTTTAGAAAGGTATTGTAACTGAGTGAATAGTTAACGTCGGCATAAGGCGCAATTATTATGCGCCCTGTCATAGCTTTGGAAGAGAAACTCCCTTTGAGATTGGCGAAAGGAAAGGTTTGTTATCAGTGTTGATTCGCCAACGCTGTCTTTTCAGCCAGTTTTACAATCACGTTTACCGCTTGTTCCATCCCTTCAATGGTAATGAACTCATGAATACCATGAAAATTATAACCGCCAGTGAAAATATTAGGGCATGGCAGGCCCATGAATGAGAGCCTCGCACCATCCGTACCACCTCGAATAGGTTTGATCAGCGGTTCAACATCACAAGCAATCATGGCTTGTTTAGCCAGTTCAATGACTTGTGGATGAGGCTCGACCATCTCTTTCATATTGAAATAGCTGTCCGTCACAACCAACTCAACTCGTCCTTTCTCAAGACGGGCATTTAACTGGTCCACTTGCTGCTGCATAAACGCTTTACGAGCTTCCAAGCCTTCTCGTTCAAAGTCTCTAATAATGTAACCCAAGGTTGAGCGAGCCACACTCATCTCTGCGGATTTTAAATGGTAAAAGCCTTGATAGCCCTGCGTGGTCTCTGGGGTTTGATCGGCTGGCATCATAAGCTGAAATTGTGCGGCGATGTTGATGGCATTCACCATTTTATCTTTCGCGGTCCCAGGGTGAACATTCACGCCATAGCAAATAACATCGGCGCTCGCCGCATTGAAATTCTCATACTCCAACTCACCCACCGGGCCACCATCAATGGTATAAGCCCACTGTGCGCCAAACTTCTCCACATCAAATAAGTCCGCGCCCCGGCCGATCTCTTCATCGGGAGTGAAACCGATACAAATATCACCATGTGCGATGCTTGGGTCGGCAATTAACCTCTCAATGGCCGTCATAATTTCAGCGATGCCTGCCTTATTATCGGCACCAAGCAGTGTGGTGCCGTCAGTCGTGATCAGATTGTAACCATGCAGTTGATGCAAATCCGGGTATTGAACAGGTGACAGCACCTCATCCCCTTTACCTAAAGCAATGTCTCCGCCTTGATAATTCTCCACAATTTGCGGCTTAACGTGTTTGCCTGACGCGTCTGGCGCGGTATCCATATGTGCAATAAAACCAATCGCAGGAACAGGGTAATCAACATTCGATTGCAACTTCGCCATAACATAGCCGTGTTCATCAACCGTAGCATCGGTTAAGCCTAATGCGATTAATTCTTCATGCAGTGTATGGGCAAACGTCATTTGCCCTACGGAACTCGGGCAACGGCGGCTGGCAGGGTGAGATTGAGTATCAAAAGAGACATAACGCAAAAAGCGTTCAACAAGATTTTCCATAGCAAGCACTCAATAAGTTAGCATGTCAGCGTATCGCCTATGTTGGGATACGCAGTTAATTGCAAGCTATACTACGCGCTCATCAGAAACGGAATTTGCTATAAATCAGCTTTTCAGCAATTACTGAGGTGTCAATCATTCAAAAAAGGGATCAAAAATGCCCACCGCAGTGAGCATTGAGAGAAGCAAACAGGGCGTTTAAAGCAGAATGAAAATGCCCGCTAGACATGCACTCATTAAGTTAGCTAGCGTACCTGCAATCACCGCTTTAATACCTAAATTCGCGACTTCTGCACGGCGTTCAGGAGCGATAACCCCGATAGAGCCTAATTGGATCGCGATAGAACCAATATTGGCAAAGCCGCACAGAGCAAAAGTAATAATAACTTGGGTGTGTTCCGATAACAGCGCTTTGTGGTCAACAAAATCAATGAAAGCCACAAATTCGTTCATAACCACTTTTTGCCCAATGTAAGAGCCCGCCATCAAGACTTCATGGCTTGGTACACCAATCAGCCAAGCCAGTGGTGAAAATAGATAACCGAACAGCAGTTGTAAGGTAATGCCGTTCAAACCCAATAACTCACCGAAACTTTCAAGCCCAGTGTTAACCATCGCAATCACGCTCACAAATGCAACCAGCATTGTACCGACGGCCACCGCCACTTTCATGCCATTCATCGCCCCGCTCGCCAGTGCGTCAATCACATTACTTTCTTGCGCTTTATCCATCTCAATATTGGTTTGATCAAGTGGAACATCGCGCTCTGGTACGATGATTTTTGCCATCATCAAACTGCCGGGTGCCGCCATAAAACTGGCTGCAATAAGGTATTTAAGCTCAACACCTAGACCGGCATAGCCACCCAACACGCTACCTGCGACAGAGGCCATGCCTCCGGCCATGACAGCAAACAGTTCTGAACGTGTCATGCGCGACAAAAAGGGACGCACAAGCAGTGGTGATTCACCTTGTGAAAGGAAAATGTTACCCGTAGCAACCAGAGATTCTGCTTTGCTCGTACCTAAAAATTTTTGAATACCACCACCGATAAACTCGATGACTTTTTGCATGATACCAAGGTAATAAAGGGCAGAGATAAGAGCGCTGAAGAAAATGATGATAGGCAGAACACGAACAGCAAAAATAAATCCGGAATCGGCTAAATCACCGAATAGAAAGCGGATTCCTGCATCGGCGAAACCCAGCAAACTCGACACACCGCCGCTGATGCTGGCTAGTGCGCTTTGTCCCCATGGGAAGTAGAGCACCAGCGCGGCAAAACCAACTTGCAGCAATAAAGCACGTGATACGGTTTTCCAATTGATGAAAGATCGATTTTCAGAGAGCAGGTAGGCGCAAGCGATCAGCGCTAAAATGCCGACGAGGCCAAAAAGAATATTCATTGTATTTACCTAGTTTGAAATTTGGAAATAAGGGTAGAACCAAAAAACTTGGCAAAGGAGGAATCATTGTCCTTTTGTACAACAAAAGCGTGACAAAAAGAGGGGTATGCGAACATATTGTTCATCTAAGATCACCTTATACAAGCAGAGGAACTTAGCTGGTCCAGTCCTTGGGGTCATTCACATTTCCGTGTGACGGCTTGTATGGGTTGAGCACCGGCTCATAACCGGGCGGAAAGTATAGCGAACAAAATGAGAGTTTCATCACATATTTTTACGCAAACGTTCAAGCGCTCATTTATTCGACAGTTATTCTAAAAAAACATCAAACACAGGCAAGATTGGATGGAAAACAAACAAAAAAAATATGGAATTTTCATCACAAATTTAAACTAATTTAACTATATAAAAACGAATAATTGGTATTTCTGCACTTTGCCAACTAGCTTTAAGAGAGTCACTTTGAAGAGACTGAAACGGTTTCGAATAAAAATCACTAGCAACGTCACGCCTCTTGCGGTCAACACTGACCCAAGAGGCATTTTTATTGGACAAAGTCACTGTAGTGCAACAGCGTGAGGCGAAAACTAGTTTACAACCTCAATATCGGTTTCAGGAATACAACAACACGCTAAAGCGAAACCAAGATGACGTTCATGCTCAGGCAGTGCTGGCACGTCAGGTTGATGCACTTTGCCCGACTGCACAGTCACCTTGCACGCGCCACAAAACCCTGCTCGGCAACTGTTGGCAATCGCAATGCCAGCGGCTTCGGCTTGATCTAATAAGGTCGTTTGGTTATTACCCTCAAATACATGGCCATTGACGCTCAGTTGTAACGTTTTCAGCTCAGCTGCGACGGTGTGCGCCACACCAAATGCTTCTTGGTGGTAAGATTCTTCCGCAAGCCCTTTTTTCAACAATAAGCTTTTTGCTTTCTGCATAAAACCATCAGGCCCACACACAAACACTTGGCGAGCAGTCACATGTTGGATTTGCTTAAGGTGAGATAAAGAGAGCCGGCCTTTCAGGCCAAACCAATCTACTGAAGCTTGAGTCAGAGAAATGAAGACTTTCAACCCCGGATGCCGCTGCTTAAGCGCTTCAAGTTCAACACGGCAAGGAATATCCTCAACGCTGCGGCATTGATGATAAAAGACCACATCTTGAATTTGTTGATTATCGGCAAGATAGCGCAACATCGATAACATAGGCGTCACGCCACTTCCAGCCGACAACAGTAACAACGGTTGTTGGTGCTGAGTCGACAGATGAAACGAGCCATCCGGTGATTGTGTGGTCAATGTACTTCCTACCTGCAAGTGATCAAGCAACCAGTTAGAAACTCTACCGCCATCAATACGTTTGACTGAAATCGCTAACCGACCCGGGCGCGATGGGCTAGATGACAAAGTGTAGCGGCGCGCCACGTTCTCGCCATCGATCACAACTTCGATTGGTAGGTGCTGCCCAGGTTGATAATTTGGCATTTCACCCTTTTTCGGCTCTAGCCAGAACGTGACAAAATCACGCGCAATCGCTTCACGCTCAACACAGGTCATCACATGGTGACTCATGCCCAAATCTCGATAAAACTCTTTCTCTTTGTACTCAAGCACCTCAACGCTGTCGCCAACTCGAATCATCCCCTCATTTTTTGCGACTAAATTTTGCCCAAAAAACACCCCACCTCTTTCGTTAGCGCGAAATTGTGACAAGGTTCTTAGCGGCTCTTTGGTTGGACGAAAAGCCCCTTTATTCACATCAACAGTAGTGAGAATACAGCGTTCGCAAGGTTTTACCGCTTCAAATTCTACCTCACCAATTCGGATCCGCTTCCAGCTGTCTTCAGCGAAAGGCTCATCGGTTCGTACCACTAGATTGGTACGAAATTGATCCATGCTGTGCACTTCAGGGCTGCGGCGATTAAGTTCATCAAGTGAAGCTTGGCTGATGACCAGCACTGGATAGCCATCAGCAAAACTAACATTGTGACCCACTTTTTCACGCATTCGGTTTGATTGCTCTCCGGTAAACAGCAACTCAACACGCTGGCCTAACACTTGGCTAAACCAATCATCCGCTTCATCGGTTGTGGTGTAAGCGGTAAAGTTGTCATCCCACACTTGCGCTGGGGAAGGTTGCATTTTGAAATCTGCATAACGCAGTTTTAATGGAGATTGGTTCGCCGCCGTGAAGATCAAACCATCCGCAACCAGTATTGAATTCACCTTAACCATATTTGGATACTTACGTGCAGTGACCATTGAACCATCAGCTAACGCGATCATAAAGCGCCGATCAAAAGCCAGCCCCTGTTTTTCAACCCAAGCGGTGGACTGCGAGAGGCCACCTATCGATTTGACTGGGTAAACGTTAATTTGTGAGAGTTGAGCTGACGACATGGCCTATCCTTATGCTTTTTTGAAGGTATTTTTATAACGCGATGATAATGGAAATCGCCAAAGCTGGCTAACCCTATGGAAAATAAAAGGATGAAATTCACCCCTGTTTCCTCTATCATCCTGTCGCTTAAACGTAAGCGATTGCGCGCACATTAAAAGCGAAGCCCGTTTAAGCTCCAATCAATTTATTTTCCGGTGGGAGCAACCAATGAAAACATTAACGATTACTCGTCCAGACGACTGGCATGTTCACTTACGTGATGGTGATGTGTTGGCCGATACAGTACGAGACATCAGTCGCTACAACGGCCGCGCACTGATCATGCCCAATACGGTCCCGCCGATCACCACCACAGAATTAGCATTAGCGTACCAAAAGCGCATCATGGCGCAAAAACCACGTGATTCTTTCAAGCCACTCATGGCGCTTTATCTCACCGATAACACGACACCTGATGAGATCCGCAAAGCCAAAGCTTCTGGCGCTGTCGTGGCAGCCAAACTTTATCCGGCTGGGGCGACCACCAATTCAGATTCTGGCGTAACCTGCGCTCAAAATATTTACCCAGTATTAGAAGCGATGCAAGACGTTGGCATGCTGCTGCTGATTCATGGCGAAGTAACCGCTCACGATGTGGATATTTTTGACCGAGAAAAAGCCTTCCTCGATACAGTGCTTGCTCCTATTGTTAATGATTTCCCAAATCTGAAAATAGTGTTAGAACACATCACCACCGCCGATGCTGCCGAGTTTGTACAAAATGCGAACCAGAATGTAGCGGCAACGATCACGGCGCATCATCTACTTTATAACCGCAATCACATGCTTGCTGGTGGTATTCGCCCTCATTTTTACTGTTTGCCAATCCTTAAGCGCAACACCCACCAGCTTGCGCTGATTCAGGCAGCGACATCGGGCAATAAGAAATTTTTCTTGGGTACTGATTCTGCGCCTCATGCCAAAGGCAAAAAAGAAGCCGCTTGCGGCTGCGCTGGATCGTACACAGCGCACGCAGCCTTAGAGTTATACGCAGAGGTGTTTGAGCAAGTTGGTAAAATTGGCAACCTTGAAGCGTTTGCCAGTCACAATGGCCCTGATTTTTACGGCCTACCCCGTAATAACGACACCGTTACTTTGGTCAAAGAAGAGTGGCCAGTTGCTGAAAGTATGCCATTTGGCTCAGATATTGTGGTGCCGATCCGCGCCGGTGAAACGGTCGCGTGGGCAGTAAAATAGCTCATTAATGCATCAAAAAGGGAAGCCGCGGCTTCCCTCTCTTTATCATTATCATTTTTGCACCACACAGCGCTTATCTCAGCTTAGGCTGACGCTCTAACAGCACCATCACTTCGCTATGATCGGTATGTGGAAACATATCAAACCATTGCAGTTTTTTGGGTAAGTAGCCCAACATACCTTGCATATCAGTGATTAGCGTTTGCGGGTTACAGCTTGAGTAAATGATGTGTTTGGGTGATAAAGCCACCAATCGCTCAACTAATTCAGCTCCTAAACCACGACGCGGAGGGTTGACTAGCACCAGCTCAGGCGCGATTGATTGAGCCTGTGAGAATTGGGCAGAATCCAGCGCAGCAAAGTCTAAATTGGTAATGCCCATCGTCTTGGCAGAGCGTTTAGCACTGGCAATCGCTTCTGGTTCAATTTCAATTCCTGTGACTGCCGTGGTTGAGCTGGCACAATGTAGGGCAAAACCGCCCACGCCACAAAACAGATCCCACATATGACTTGGGTTTATCTCTCTCACCCAATCACGCGCCGCCGCGTACAACTGCTTCGCTACATGCGGGTTGGTTTGGAAAAAACTTTTCGGGCGGATAACCATAGGTACCTGATTAAACTGCTCAATCAAATACTCACACTCGGTTAAAAAAATCTCTTCTTCACCTTCCAGGCGCGCCATGTGGATGGGTTGAAGGTTAACTGAGACGACGCGAATGGTTGGAAACTGCGCCTGAAGCCGCGCGAGGTTTTGCTCAACTCGGCCTAAAGCTTCGCGGCTTCTCAGTACGAAACGCAGCATAAACTCACCTGAATATTCGCTGCGTGTGAGCAATATGTATTTGAGTTCGCCTTTCTTCTTCGCTTTATTATAGGGAGGAATACCCGAGCTACGGATCCAATCTTGTAGATAAGTTAATAGCGCTTGTGTCTCTTGTGGGTAGAGAGCACATTGCACTAACGACACGGGCGTTGATTGCCCATCAACCATGGATTCAACACCCAAGATCGGTGCATGAGCCGCGCCAAGAGCCACCATTTTCGCTTTGTTACGAAAACCCGTCTCTTCACTTATGACAGGTTCTAGCCACTGCTGTGGCATCTGCGTTGAAAACAGCGCTTTTAGTGCCAAATCTTTGCGCTTCACCTGCTCTGAATAAGAAACCGCGCAATGAGTACAAGAACGGCACAGCTGTTGATCAAAAAACGCACACTGCATAATGGGAACTGCCAAAAACGAAAAGCGCTAGTCTATTCGTCTGCGGGTAAATCACCATTCAATATGATTATCATCACCATAAAAAAAATTAATGGGACGGTTTCAATTTACTCACCATCCCCCACACTGCAACCACAGCCAGCCCGGCGAGTAAGCCAACGAAACCATTAAACAAGGTTGGCATCACTACTGTTAATAAAGAGAGTTCAGCAACGGCTGCAATCACAGGTTCAAGCACGTGGTGAATAAAAGGGACGTTGTGCACCACAATGCCACCGCCTACTAAAAACATCGCGGCGGTACCCACTACAGTTAATGCTTTCATGAGCTTAGGCGCGAAACTGATCAACCCTTTACCAAAGCGAGCACGCAGCCCTGCGCCATCTGAAGTGCGCTCTAGGTAGAAACCTAAATCGTCCAATTTCACAATGCCTGCCACCAAACCATAAACGCCGATGGTCATGACCACTGCAATCAAACTCACCACCAAAATTTGTGTCACTATGCTATGGCCTTGCACTGTCCCCAACGCAATCACGATGATCTCGGCCGATAAAATAAAATCGGTCCGAATCGCCCCAGCGACTTTACGTTTTTCATAGTCATCAATCGATACGTCAGTGAGCATGCGCTCATCCGCGTCAGCGGTGCTGTGATGGCTGGTATGAAACACTTTTTCTAAGATTTTTTCTGCCCCTTCAAAGCAGAGAAAAAGTCCACCGACTAACAAGAGCGGCATTATCAACCAAGGGGCTAATGAGCTCATCAGCAAGGCAGCGGGAACCAAAATTAATTTGTTGCGAAATGAGCCTTTAGCCACTGCCCACACCACTGGGATCTCTCGTTCAGCGGCAACACCAGACACCTGCTGAGCATTGAGCGCCAAGTCATCCCCCAATACGCCTGCCGTTTTTTTCGCGGCCATTTTTGACATCAACGCCACATCATCGAGCACGGTTGCAATATCATCAAGAAGGGTAAGTAAGCTCGCGCCTGCCATGCAAATTCTCTCTTATTCATTTTCATTATTCAAAGCGTGACAAAATGTAACACCAAGCGCTGATGAAGGGAAACACAGCGATAAGAATCCCACCAACAGTGCTGACGCTTCAAGTAGCAAAGCAGTAAAGCAGTAAAGAACACTAGCTCAGTGACTGAGTATATTCGGCTGGCAATTGAGCCAGAGCGCTCTGTAACGCGGCGAAGCAGTCAGGATCAATGGCAGTATGTAGATTCTCTTGCATGATCAAAAGTGCTTTATCAATTGGCATCGCGGAGCGATAAGGACGTTCCGCGCTGAGAGCATCAAAAATATCGGCCGTCGTGATGATTCGAGTCATCACGCTGATCTCATCACCGTTTACACCACGCGGATAGCCAGTACCATCGAGTTTCTCATGATGCGCCCCTGCCATACGTGCCAACGTCTTAAAGGGCGATAATTTCCGCAAGATTTGTTCAGTAAACGCGGCATGCGCCTGAACGGCTTTCCACTCCATATCGTCTAACTTACCGGGTTTATCTAAAATGGCATTACTGACCCCTAACTTACCAATGTCGTGCAGTAATGCCGCGCGTCTCAACCAAGATCGATCAGTTTCCGAAATGGCTAATTGTCGTGCGATTAAATCAGTATACACAGCCACTCGTTCACTGTGCCCTGCGGTATAGGGGCTTTTTGCATCAACAATCTTGCCAAATGCCGTGACGATACAGTCTAAATACGCTTCATCCAAAGGCTGATGCGCTTGTGCCGGTGGTAAATGCATCACTCGTTGGCTGATATCAGGGGCTTTGAGGCTAGCCACAAAGTGCGGGTTATCCACCAACTGCTCAATAATCTCAACCAATTGTGGGTCAAACCATACACCACTACGCTCTGTAACCTCGCGTATTGCTTCGTCCAAATCATGTTCCATTTGAAAAACGTCAAACACTTGAGCTAATAACGCAATCCGCGAGAAAAGGGGGATGGCTTCACCTTTTAGCTGTTGAGGACGCCCTTGACCATTCCAATGTTCATCCAGTGAGTGGATCCCCTGCGCGACGACTTCGCTAAATCGCAACTCTCGCGCCACATCAGCCCCACGAGTACAACGAGTTTGAATAAGCTCTTGTGCATAATCATTACCATTTTTCAAAATGTCGATGGTAGTTAAAATACGTTCTGCCCAGCTCTGCTCTGAACCGGTATTTTTGACGATAAAGTTAATCACACTCGATAGACTGGTTCCGACGGTTTTATAACGCCGTTTGAAAGCGAGATCATCAGTGGCATACAACTCGCAAATTCGCGCGGCGTTGCTACTGCAGCCCGCATCTTTCAATAGCAAGGTAAAAAACAGATCATGCAGCTCAGCCTGATCGAGCTCTAATTGCATGCCAATATGCATACCAACCCAGCAACAACGAATGCAGTGCTCCGGTGGTTGGCCTTCCGTCATGTCTAAGGCGGTCGTTAGCGAAATCATTAGTTCAGAAAGGGGGAAACTATTCTCCAATCGTGTTCTCACTCAATTGCATTGGTCTGGTTGCAGTTTAGATGTGACCGTTCGGTTTAGCCAATGATTTACCTCAGTTATCAGGCCAGAGTTGGACTATTTCCTTGCTCTAACAAACCTGCATTGCCCCAAAAACAGGTTGAGGTAATGAACCCTGTTAACGGGCTGTGGTAAATCCAGCTTGGTATTTTTGATTGCTCTTGACACTCACACCTCTTACTCTGTGGGCAACTAGTCAGAAAGGAACCCTCATGTACTCTGTTTATACTTATCCTATCGGTACGCCAGGCACACCTTGGCAAGCAGCAGAACGCGAAGCGTGGCTCGCGCAAACGACGATTAAACGAGAATATCAGCAAGAAGTCGTGCCGAAGATTAACGCTTTGGCAACGGATTTTGAGGTAGAGCAATACGGTGCACTATCAATAGACAAAGATCGCTACCCATTATTTGCCTTAAAAAGTCGCTCATGGAACCCTGACAAACCAACGGTGTTGATCACAGGTGGCGTACACGGTTACGAAACCAGCGGAGTGCACGGCGCGTTGCAGTTTTTAGCGACTCAAGCACAGCAGTATCAATCTCATTTCAACATTGCCGTTGCCCCGTGCGTAAGCCCTTGGGGCTATGAAACGATCAATCGTTGGAACCCATCAGCGCTTGACCCTAATCGCTCATTTTACGCCAATAGCCCAGCCGAAGAGTCGGCAAGCTTAATGCGCTGGGTCGCAAGCTTAGGTGACGTGTTGGTGCATATTGATTTACATGAAACTACAGACAGTGATGAAAGCGAGTTTCGCCCTGCACTAGCAGCGCGCGATGGCATTGGATATGAAGCCGATACAATTCCCGATGGGTTTTATACTGTCGGCGATACGGAAAATCCGCAGCCAGAATTCCAAGCAGCCATTATTGAATCGGTACGCAAAGTCACGCACATTGCACCAGCCGACAGTAAAGGCGAGATCATCGGCTCTCCCATCACTCAAGAAGGGGTGATCAACTACCCCATGAAAGCGTTAGGGTTATGCGGTGGCATCACAAATTGCTACTTCGGCACCACCACCGAAGTGTACCCAGATAGCCCAAAAGTCACAGCGCAAGAGTGTAATGACGCACAAGTGGCTGCCATTGTTGGCGCTTTGGACTACGTGTGCCGCTAAAACGATAAAACACCAAACACCCTATGTCATGGATTCATGAGTAATAGACGTTGTAAAAAATTACCAAATTAAGTCTAAGGCACTTCTTTATAGTTTGATCAGGATGAAGTGCCTACATACGCTTAAGCAATATTATAACAAGCGATTTTTATACTGTTCCGGCGTTTGGCCGGAGTATTTTTTAAACATGGTAATAAAAGGACTGGCTTGGTTGTAGCCAAGAGTTAATGCTACCTCTTTCACTGAATGCCCTGTGCGCAGTAAATCCATGGAATAGAGATAGCGTACTCTTAATCGCCATTCGGTAAAACTCATCCCTAGTTCCGTTTGGCAATGCCGCGCTAATGTTCGCTCTGTGGTATGTACTTTTTCAGCCCACAAAGCCAATGTCGTATCATCGGTCGGGTTTTCTTCTACCGCCGCTAAAATCGGGGCTAAATATTTGTGATTAGTGGAAGGCAAAAAATGATGCTGCGTTTCTTGCGTTGCCAATTGATCGAGCAATACTTGAACTAAACGTTTATCTTGCGCGTTTTGAGCCACACTGATTTCACGCGATCGAAAATCCTCAATGATGGCAGAAACGATGGGCGTCACTTTTATCAAACTGGTGTGCTTGGGAAAACCATGGGTGAGAGCCCGATCAATATTGAGCGAACAATATTCAATTGGCTTACGATTATAGCTGCAGTGTTTCACCCCCGCAGGAACCCAAATCGCTAGGTGAGGCGGTGCGAGAAATCGCGTTTCTTGCGCTTCCATTTCCAAAATCCCGCCGGAAATTAGCTGCACTTGTCCCCATGGATGGCTATGAGTTCGCGTTTCTGTGTTTGACAAAAACGCATCGAAATTCATAAAGACATCCGATGGCGCACTGTCAATCGATAGTGAAGGGTGAAGATTTCTGGGCGCTTTTTTCAAACTTGTCTTCCTATCGCTCGCAATGTCGTTTTGGAGATATATATAATTATAGAGACCTGCCACACTATACTTCACAGCACAATTTGCGACGAGGCTCACATGGTATATCTTCTTCCACTATTCACGGTTCTAATTTGGGGTGGTAACTCTATCATCAACAAGCTCGCCGCAGAAACCATTGAACCAAGTGCGATGAGTTTTTATCGCTGGTTTGTCGCGATGCTGTTGCTAACCCCCTTTTGCTTACCCACCGTGATCCGCCAGTGGGTAATCATCAAGCCCCATTTAACTAAACTGGCTTTTTTAGCCATGTTAGGCATGGTACTGAATCAGTCTCTTGGCTATTACGCAGGGCTAACGACTACTGCATCAAATATGTCGTTGATCACTTCGCTGGTACCACTGCTCAGTGTGTTCATCAGCGTTCCTCTGCTCCATAAGCGCATTTCAGCTTTGAGTGTTGTCGGAGGAGTCCTCTCTCTCGCAGGGCTTGCTTTTATGCTAGGTCAAGGCGATATGAGCTTCTTCTTGCATCAAGATATTACACATGGCGATGCATTAATGGTGGTGGCTGCAACCGTTTACGCACTTTATTGTGTGTTACTTAAACGGTGGAAAATGCCGCTAAGCAATTGGACGCTTATTTATATGCAAGGGTTGTTTGCTGTCTTAATGCTGACACCATTATGGTTGACCAGTGAACATCTCCTACCCACGGAAGGCTCACTGCCCCTAATCGCTTACGCTTCCGTCGCTGCATCCTTGTTGGCTCCGTGGATGTGGGTAAAAGCGATCGATTTAATTGGTGCAGACTCTAGTGCGATGTTTATGAATTTGTTACCTGTAGTGGCGGTTTCGCTTGCCACAACCCTGTTAGGTGAAACAGTGCAAAACTACCATCTTTTAGGTGGAACGATGGTAATTTCCGGGGTTATTTTATCCCAAATAAAACTGACAAAAAGCCGTACAACAGCTATCGAGGGCGTAATACAACCATAAAATTGAGCATATAGCATCGATTCGAGCTATGTTTATGGAAGAAGAATAAAAATAAACAAAAATGAAATGTATTGAGGGATCCTTTACGTCAGATCAGTTAGGCAACCTAGCAAATTTGGTGGCCAGATAATGATTCTTGATAACATAGAAGATGTGTATAGCAATAATTTGTTTGCCTTGCATGAGCTTGTTTTAAACGAGCTCGGTTCATACGTGTTCGTAAAAAACCGTCAAGGTGAGTATCTGTATGCAAATCAGCTAACACTAAAACTGTTCGGCACAACTTTGGAAGAACTCAAAGGCAAAACTGATCACGATTTTTTTCAAGATGACCTACTCGCCGATATTTTACACAGCGATAAAATGGTATTTGATACCAAGCAGCCCTTCACCAGTGAAGAACGTGCGCAAGCAAAATTTGATGCCAAAGTACGCGTCTACCGCGCAATAAAGAAACCGATTCTAAGTACACAAACCGGTGAAGTGATTGGCCTTATCGGTGTGTCTACTGAGATTACCGATATTGTCGAATTACGAGAACAGCTTCACACTCTGGCCAATACCGATGACTTAACGCAGCTCTACAATCGCCGCAAGCTGTGGCGGGAAGCATGCAATGAATTTACGTTGGCTCAGCGTGATCATTATCCGATAAGTTGTATTGCCATTGATATCGACAACTTCAAGTTAGTAAACGACACCTATGGCCACCAGCGAGGAGATGATGTGATTTGGCAGTTAGCAGAGATGGCGAGAAAGCACACACGCCATGGCGACGCCTGCGGCAGAATTGGTGGTGAAGAGTTTCTGATTGTTCTGCATAAGGCCAATGCGCATGAGGCCTTTCAAATGGCAGATCGTTTACGTAAAGAATTTTATGCATACGCATTTTTTGACAACGGCGCACACTTTAGTATCAGTTGCGGTATCTCTGAAATTGTGAGCAACGATGCCGATTTTTTCGAAATTTATCGCCGCTCAGACAAAGCACTTTATAAAGCCAAGCTCGCTGGACGGAATCAATGTGCCACATTCCAAGAAACATAACTATGTTCCATAAAGAGCCTATAATGTTCGTTTAATGTGAATTATCACTTAAAACGAGCAAATTCTCGCGTATCCCATTCACTAATGATTGAATTTGGTCGATTAAACCGTACACTCACAAAGTCGTAGTGCCTTACGCACAGTAAGCATTCAAGGTATTGACCTATTTAAGCTTCAATGAATAAGGATATTTAAGGTGAAAGCAGTTAAACGCCATCAAGAAATTATCGAATTAGTTCAAACACACGGATTTGTGAGTACCGATGATTTAGTCGAGCGATTCAATGTCAGCCCACAAACCATCCGCCGAGATCTCAACGAACTTGCAGATGCCAATAAGTTACGACGCAATCACGGCGGCGCTACCATCGCGTCTAGTTCTGAAAACTCCTCTTACCACACTCGCCAAGTAACTTATCAGCAAGAAAAAGAGAAAGTGGCTGCCGAGCTAGTCAAACACATTCCCGATGGCGCAACGCTCTTTATCGACATAGGTACGACACCTGAAGCTATCGCTCGGGCATTAATGCTCAATCACGAAAATCTGCGCATTGTCACCAACAACATTAACGTGGCGACGATTTTAATGGCCAAACCGGATTTCAATGTCATCTTAGCGGGCGGTGAAGTGCGTAATAAAGACGGTGGCGTGACGGGTGAAGCCACTTTGGATTTCATTTCACAATTTCGTCTCGATTTCGGTATTTTAGGGATTAGCGGCATTGACTATGATGGCTCACTTTTAGATTTCGATTATCACGAAGTGAGAGTCAAACGGGCGATCATCGAAAATAGTCGCTGTGTTTATCTCGGTGTCGACCACAGTAAATTCGGACGTAATGCCATGGTTAAGCTAGGCACAATTGCCGACGTAGATTTGATCATTACCAATGCTCAACCACCAGAAGAAATTGATGCATTCGCTCGTGAAAATGAAGTAACCATTCAGGTGGTATAGATAGATTGAGGCCAAAACCGACATTTGAACTAGATTTTCCCGCCAAATAGATAAACTATTTCATTATTTGCTCGTACTGTTACGGTTTTTTTTGATATAAGTGCCAATATAGTACGACGCAATTTAGAACTTTCGGCTTATGTACAAAATTCTGAGACTGATCCAAGAGAACCAACAAATCACTAGCCACGATGATTTGGAAAATGTACTCAATAGGCTCAATAACTTAATTGATCATGAATTTTTCCTCTTTGGCCTCTCTTTTCAACCCACGTTAAAAACCAGTGAAACGCTTGTCACGGACAATTACCCCAATTGCTGGCGACAGCAATATGATGAATCAGGCTTCATGCATATCGATCCAATTGTCAAATACAGTATTACCAATTTTTTGCCCATTCACTGGGATGACGCTAAGCGGGTCAATGATGATGGACGAGTCATTTTCGAAGAGGCGCGTTGCAATGGACTCAAAGCGGGATTTAGCATTCCAATCCATGGGCTTAGGGGGGAATTTGGCATGGTAAGTTTTGCAACCTCAGATACCAAGTCTTACGATTTGAATCAACAAAGTATCCATACCTCACAGCTCATTGTACCGTTACTGGCTCATAATATTGGCAACATCACCCGTTACCATAAAGACGCAAAACCGAGAGCGGTGCTCACCGCACGTGAAGTACAATGCTTAGCTTGGGCGGCCGAAGGCAAAAGCGCTTGGGAAATTGCCACGATTATTAATACGTCAGAACGTACCGTGAAGTTCCATTTCAGTAATGCTTGTAAAAAGCTTGGCGCGACGAATCGCTACCAAGCGATCACTAAAGCTATTTTAGGTGGCTATATCAATCCCTATTTATAAGGCTTATGCATTGACACTTGCACGATATGCTTCATTCATTGGAATATGCAAAGCGACAGAACGTGTACTTCCCAAAAGATGCACTTTTTTATCACCGAGTCTTTCGCATGGGATCCCCATCCGCTTAATCAATTTTTCCACACTGGCCGATGTGACCGTTACATAGGCATTGATGTGATATTGCTGGGCGTGATGATACAGCGACTGAAACATCTGCAGCGTAACATTACTCACGCCGCCCAATTGCGCCGAATGATCTTTATCGACCGCAAAACGACTCAGCTCATAAATCTCCTTTGCTTTGGGTGCTTGCTGCACACCGAGTAATTCCGAAAAAGTATCTTTAAGCATATAACGCGACGTCGTTGGCAAAATTCGCCAACACCCCACTAAATGACCCTGTTCCTCTTTGGCATACAAATAGTGTGCTTCTGGAACGTCGTACTCATCAGTCTCCATTCCTCGATTTGTTTTTAGCTCCCACTGCAAGCGTTGCGAAAAAACTTTATAGCGTAACTTCAGCAATGACACATAATCAGCTTGAGGGACACTTTGAAAGGTATGTGAATAAATTGAAATAGTCATGTGACTTCTCCTTAGGTTATTGGAGAAATCACGCTAAACAATCTCATCAGAGATAGAACCTGTTCGATCGAACAGTTACGTCGAAATACTGTTTAAACTATTATTAACGCAACTGAATAACTAACGCTCAGTTGGCTCAATAAGGTACAACATAAAGTAAATAACTCGTACCGCTCGGCTTTAAAAATCCTCTTAGGCAACTAAGAGGATTTTTTATATCTGCTGCATTCAAAATAATATTGCAGTTTGGTTAACGCTTTGTTATTTATGATTCCGTTAATAAAAAACAAGGATTCCCCAATGAGTAGTGGCCAACGTGCAATAACTTTGCGTTTTTTAGCAGAGCCCGGTGATGTGAATTTCGGTGGTAAAGTCCACGGTGGCGCTGTCATGAAATGGATAGATCTAGCGGCCTATGCGTGCTCTGCAGGCTGGAGTGGTAAATATTGCATCACCGCTTATGCGGGAGGGATCCGCTTTGTCGCTCCTATCCACGTAGGGAACCTCGTTGAAGTCAGCGCAAAAGTCATTTATACGGGAACGAGCTCAATGCATATTGCCATTGATGTGCAAGCGAGCGATCCAAAAGAGTTGAAAAACCAGCTGACTACCCATTGTATTGTCATCATGGTGGCTGTCGATGGGCAAGGCAAGCCCACCCCTATACCCGAATGGGTGCCGCAAACAGCAGAAGATATTGCCCTACGCCAATCAGCGATACGCTTAATGAACATGCGTAAAGAGATAGGAGAAGAGATGGAAGCTCACGTTAAGTACTTAAAATAACCACCCATGATACGCTCAGTTGTCATTTTTTCTTCATCTTTATCTGCTTAAATCGAGCCCTCTGAAATTTTGCATCGATGATAGGAAAAGACTTTGACTCTCAGAGAGATTACCTTGAGCGAATCGACGTTAGTCGATCCAAAGTCAATTGAGTATCACTGGGTCCGAACGCTTTACGTTGAAGGTTACCAACCCCAAGAAATTAACCACTATATCCGTGCCTGCTTTGGCGGAGATGACACCTTCGCCGATTTGTTTCGCCGCGTTGCGCTGCAGCAAGAGAGCTTATATGTCCTTTTGCAATACTTAGGCTGCGCCCCTTCTAGCCGTGAGTTCTAATTTTTTAGCCTTCCTTTACGACGTTACACAAAGATTTCAGATGTGGGTCGCATCCAAACACCATTTCACTTTTGAGACATTCAATTCATCATATACTGCATGCGCGTTACCAATAGCACCCTTTAGTACAGGTATAAAAAAACCCAAGCAATGCTCGGGTCTTGGTTACAAAAACTGTTAGTTTGTTGGATAGTAAGGAATAAAGCTAACAGCCAGCTATGCGTAACGCCAGATTTGCATATTACTTAACTGATCGGCGGCCAAACCAAATACGTTAAGCTAATACAATATGGGCGACCTCACGGTCGCCCTATCGTTATTATCCTTTCACACCACCGGCCGTAAGTCCTCCGACTAACCAGCGCTGTGCAAGCAAAAATACGACAGTGATAGGTAAAGCAGACAACACTGCTGCTGCTGCAAAATCTCCCCACAAATAGTTCTGAGGATAAAGATACTGCTGCATACCCACCGCTAATGTATATGAGTTTACATCAGAAAGTAGCAAAGATGCCACTGGTACTTCACCAACCACCCCAATAAACGAGAGAATAAACACAACCGCAAGAATCGGCACAGAGAGTGGTAGCAGCACCAGTCTAAAGGCTTGCCATGGTGTAGCTCCATCTAAAGCAGCTGCTTCTTCTAATGAGTTATCTATCGTTTCAAAATAGCCTTTGATCGTCCATACGTGCAGTGCGATACCACCTAGGTAGGAGAAAATTAAACCACCATGCGTATTTAAGCCAAGAAATGGGATGTATTGACCTAATTTGTCAAACAGTGCATACATCGCAACCAGTGCCAGTACCGCTGGGAACATTTGAAAAATCATCATCGCTTTTAGGATGGTGTCTTTACCTTTAAAACGCATGCGCGCAAAGGCATAAGCAGACGTTGTCGATAGGGCCACAATGAGCACTGAAGTAATGCCTGCTACTTTCACTGAATTCCATAACCAAGTCAGAACCGGAAATGGCGGCGGTGTAACAGAGCCATCAGCATTAGTGACAGCAAAACCTAATGCCAATTTCCAGTGTTCTAGAGATGGGTTATCTGGGATCAAACTGCCCGTGGCAAAGTTCCCTTCACGAAATGAAATCGCAATGACCATCAATAGTGGAAAAATGATCAGCGATAAAAATGCCCACAGAGCAACATGAGTCGCCCATAAGCGATATTTGAGAGATTGACCTTGTACCATCGCCATAACGATTACTCCTTAATTCTGTGACAGCTTCGTAAAACGTAAGTTGAGTAGTGCTAACCCACCAACCAGTAAGAAGATCAAGGTTGCGATGGCACTAGCCAAACCGAAGTCTTGACCACCAGCTCCTTCAAACGCAATACGATAGGTATAGCTTACGAGTAAATCGGTGTAGCCGGCTGGCTCTGAAGTACCAATCATATTCGGGCCACCTTGTGTCAGAAGTTGAATCATCACAAAGTTGTTAAAGTTAAACGCAAAGCTCGCAATAAGTAACGGAGTCATTGGTTTGATCATGAGCGGCAATGTGATGCGGGTGAAGTTGTGTAAAAAACCTGCACCATCAATCGCCGATGCTTCATATAAATCCTCTGGAATCGCTTTCAAAAGACCCATACACAAAATCATCATGTAAGGAAAACCAAGCCAAGTATTGACGATCAGCACCATACTTTTAGCGAGAAAGGGGTCTGAGAACCAGCTAGGACTAATGCCAAAAATACTGTTGAGCACCATATTGATCTCACCAAAGCTTTGGTTGAACAAGCCTTTGAAGATCAAAATAGAAATAAAGGCAGGAACAGCATAAGGCAGGATTAATAGCACTCGGTAAACGGCGCGACCTTTAAGCTCTTCCCATTGCACGACACTGGCTAGCACCAAACCAATCATGAGAGTAAAAATCACGGTTAAGGTAGAGAAAACGACCGTCCAGATAAAGATATTGATGAAAGGCTCTTTAATACCGTCATCTTTCCATACACGCTCAAAGTTATGTGTGCCAATTTTCACCACAAAACCAGGCGATACTGTCGCACCGATAAATTGACCACTTTCGTCCACTGGTTGATAAAAGCCAACATCCATATTCGGCCGTAGTATTTCGCCTGTTTGATTATTGACCAGCGTTTCGCCATCATCTTGCATGGTGTAAAGCGGCGATACGGCGGCAAACTTGCGCAAGCCACTCATGCGTACATCTTCACCACTAGGGAAATGCAGATCAATTGAGCTCAACGTAGCACGGTGATTAATAATGGTTTTAATCGGCTCTTTGGTGCCCTCAATACCCTCAATAGGTTGAAGGTCCATATCGGTCACCGATAAGCCATTTAAGGAAAACACGTCGGTAGCGAGCGTCTGCTCTCCATCTTCGATTGCAATTCGATAACCACTTTCCGTTTTGTATAGAGTGAAAGGATAACTTTCCCCGCCCTGATAAGTTCGATCCAACAGCACGGTTTGTGCACGTTCTAAAGAGAGTTGGTTTTTAGCACTGTAGTTAGTAAAAGCCAGACCAACGGTGTAGGCCAAAGGAAAGAGGATGAATAAGATCATTCCCGCGATACCCGGATAAATATAGCGGTGTGCGTAAGTATGTTTACTGCCGAAAATATAAAGGGCCAGAGCGGTAAGAATGAGAGTAAGCAGCGCAAAGGCGAGCTCACCGCGAGAATACATAAGAATAGTGGCGTAACCGTTAACGATACCAACCGTACCTAATAATGCCCATTTAATGAGCACATTTTTACTGGAAGGAAGTGCCGTTTCGGGTGCTGACAAAACATCTGTACCTTGAATTGACTGCATAGAAGAACCTGCTAGCGATATAAACGTAAAATGAAGGAGAGGTTACCCTCTCCTTAAGGGCTGGACCAAAACCGAATTATTTAGTCATTTGTTTTTCTGCATCAGCCAGTGCGGCATCGACAGTTTGGCGGCCATCTACAATATTGATAATTGCACTTTTCGCGCTGCCCCAAAATGCATTCATCTGAGGGATGTTCGGCATAATTTCGCCATTCATTGCGTTATCCATTGTCGCGGCGATGCGTGTATCTGCATCAAGCTCACGTTGGAAAGAGTTAAGAGCCACCGCGCCAAGAGGTTTGTCATTATTGACCATGCGCAGACCATCATTGGTGAGTAAGTAGTTTTCGATAAACTCAATCGCGAGATCTTTATTTGGAGAAGCGGTGCTGATACCAGCCGTCAATACGCCCACGAACGGCTTGGAAGATTGCCCGTTAAATTTCGGTAATGTCGTCACACCGTAGTTAATGCCTGATTTTTCAATGTTGCCCCAAGCCCACGGACCGTTGATCGTCATTGCCGTTTTACCTTGGTTAAACGCAGCTTCAGAAACAGAGTAGTCCATATCCGGAGAGATCACGCCTTTGTCCACTAAGCCTTTCACGAAGTTCATCGCGTCTTTTACGCCTTTATTCGCGATACCCGCATCTTTCACATCATAACCATCAATCGTGTATTTGAATGCGTAACCGCCATCAGCCGCCATAAGAGGCCATGTGAAATACGGTTCTTTCAAGTTCCACATGATGGCCGTTTTGCCCTCTTTCTTAAGTTTGGCGTTCAACGCTTCCACTTCTTCCCAGCTTTTCGGTGGGTTTGGCACAAGATCTTTGTTATAGATGAGAGACAAGGATTCTACCGCGACTGGGTAGCCGATGATTTTACCGTTGTATTTCACCGCATCCCAGGCAAAATCCACGATACCCTCTTGAATCGCTTTTGAAGGTTTAATTTCAGCCAGCAAGCCAGCTTCTGCATAACCACCAAAACGGTCATGAGCCCAGAACACAATATCAGGTCCATCACCCGTTGCTGCGGTTTGTGGGAATTTATCTTGAAGTGCGTCAGGGTGAGCCACGGTCACTTTGATACCCGTGTCCGCCTCAAATTTCTTACCCACTTCAGCCAAACCGTTATAGCCTTTATCACCATTAATCCAAATGGTGAGTTGTCCTTCTTCAATAGCAGCATGTGCACCAAACGAACCAAGAGCAACTAGAGTACTTAGCGCGACTGTGCTTAGGGCGTTTTTCATGTTCATATCCTTTTTATTTTTGTGTTGTAGGGCTCACCAACAGGTTTCGCCGTATTTCGTCATATATAATCAGAGAAAACCTAACTTGACTCATCCTCCTACGCCCTACGCCCTCGATATTATGGACTATTTTCGTGATCATCATCGCTCAAGGTTAGAGAGCTCAATCACAAAAAAATACCTTTTTGTGACATGCTTCCACTTAACAGCCATTAATTATTTGAACTGGATCTAACTCAGCCCTTAAACCCCTCCTCCATCGCATCCATCGCTACTCCCCCCTATAAAAAACTCAATTAGGAGGATGTATCAAACACACACATCACACAAAATACAGTCATCCCAGAGTGGATAGTAAGAGCCTTTTCCAGTAACTCGTCGTTTACTGGCTTACATCGCTAGATTGGTTTGCTGTCATAAATGAGCGTTCGTGGTAATTGATTTTATAACGGGGGAGACGCTCAATGTGCAGGGGAAGTGAACTAAATCATTGGCATGGATGGGTGATGCTTTCTTCAAACTCCCTTAATTTGAAGACATCACCCTTTTTCTTACATTATTAACCACCTTACCCAATTCCTGCTGTCATTGCCTGCAAGAAAACTCATATAATGATGGGCAGTGATTTATAAAAAATATTGATCGAGGACGAGCTCTATGGCGAGTGTCACGTTAAAAAATGTATGTAAAGCATACGGTGATGTATTAATTTCTAAAAATGTCGACTTAGAAATTCAAGAAGGCGAATTTGTCGTCTTTGTCGGTCCATCAGGTTGTGGGAAATCCACCCTACTGCGTTGCATAGCAGGCCTAGAAGATATCACCTCGGGTGACTTGTTTATTGGCGATAAGCGAATGAATGATGTTGAACCTTCTAAACGTGGCGTCGGCATGGTATTTCAATCCTATGCGCTCTACCCGCACCTTAATCTTTTCGACAACATGTCTTTTGGCCTAAAGTTGGCCAAAGCCGATAAAAAGGAGATCGAGCAACGTGTTGAGCACGCCGCCGATATTCTCCAGCTCAGCCATTTGCTTGAACGTCAACCTAAGTCTCTTTCAGGTGGCCAACGTCAGCGTGTCGCGATTGGGCGTACTTTAGTCTCACAACCGAATGTATTTTTGCTTGATGAGCCGCTGTCTAACCTAGATGCAGCGCTGCGCGTACAGATGCGTTCAGAGATAACCAAACTGCAACGCAAATTGGGCTGCACTATGATTTACGTTACCCATGACCAAGTCGAAGCAATGACAATGGCTGACAAAATCGTGGTCTTGGATGCTGGTTTCGTATCACAAGTAGGCAAACCACTTGAGTTGTATCATTACCCAGAAAATCGTTTCGTCGCAGGCTTCATCGGTTCTCCTAAAATGAACTTCATGAGCGTATTCATCGAAGATGTCGAAGCCGAACGTGTGAAAGTTCAACTCTCTAATGGAACCTCATTTTGGATTTTGGTCGATGGCACCACGATCACTCGCGGCGAGCGTATGTCATTAGGTGTGCGTCCAGAGCACTTGCTGAGCGCTGAAGATGGTGACGCGAAAATTGAAGGCAAAGTGATGATGGTTGAGAAACTCGGCAATGAGACACAAGTCTACATGAACTTGAAAGGCTCTGATTCTGATGTAATTTACCGCCAGCCTGATACTTTGGGCGTTGAAACAGGTGATACATTGACAATTGGTATTCCTGGGCATCGCTGCCACCTCTTCCACAGCGATGGACGTGCATGCCGCCGCCTTTACAAAGAAAAAGGCATCGAAGCCGAATAAAAAGAAATTCAGTTAAGAAAATAAGACAGCCCCTATCAAAGGGGCTGTCTTATTTAAAAATAAATAAAATTTAATTAAACTCTTCAATACCAATATTATCTTTTGCCCATAATAATGCCTGAAGTCTATTTTTAGCATTTATCTTTTTAAATACATTATGTAAATGTGTTTTTACTGTATTTTCACTTACAAACAACTCATCTGCAATTTGCATATTAGATGCACCACAGCCAAGTAGCTTAATTATTTGCTGCTCTCTTTTCGTTAATTTAGCATAAGCTTGAGAGGTAATAGATGAATTACCTGCACGATAATGCTGTATATATTCCTGAGCCAATTTTCGATTAAACCACATTTCATCATCAAGCACTTTTTCCATGCCCTTAACTAAAGATTCAAGCTGATCATTGGTATAAAATACACCCACAAGATTCTGCCATTTAAAGAGCATTTTAGGTTCAATATCTAGCGGGCAATTAATAAGCACTTCTTTTGCATCAGGGCAGGATAAGCGTTTAAATGCTGAGTAATCAGCAAAATTATTTTCATCAACGCGAGAATAGTCGATGATAACCAATTGAATTTTATAGGATGATAGACTGTTATCATTCATCCACGTATCGCAAAGCGGAGAGATATCAATACTAATCGGCAACTTTGACTCTAGCGAATCTTTAAGTAAGCGAGACTGCATACAAACATCAGAAAGCAATCGAACGTTAATTTTTTTTTCTTCACTCATTTTAAACTCCTAGATCATACCGCTCACTTGATAAAACTAACGTTAAGCGACTATAAGTCAATATCTCAAAATAACCCGCTCTCATTTTAATAAAAAACCTAATGAATAAATCCATTTAATTCATGAAGTTATTGTGCTTTCTTATTTATGAGAACAAATGACTGTTTTATTTATATACCTTACTACTTGAAGTAGTTTGGGTGTAGTAGGCCATTCTATAAAAGGTAATGGAATAAAAAAGATAAAGAATCGAGTGTCATTCCTAACGAATGAAAAGCACCACGCACTTCTGGTGTTAAGAAAAAGCGTGGCACTCACTGCTCATTGACTATTACTTTAAAAATCAACATCGATGAGAAAAGCACCCTATTGAGGCTAGGTCCGATATAGAACTTTTACAACATGCCAACCAAACTTGGTTTTCACCAAATGGGGTGTCAGTACCTCTCCAGTGAAACAGATTTTATCAAATTGAGGTACCATCTGCCCCTGACGAAACTCACCCAGATCGCCCCCTTTTTTACCCGAAGGGCAGGTAGAATATTTTCTGGCTAATGCTTGAAATTTCGCTCCTTTTTTTAACTGAGCGATAATATCTTCAGCTTGTTCTTTATGCTTCACTAAAATGTGAAGAGCCGCTGCCGTTCTTGCCATCATTTTTCTCAATAAATTTGCTACTGCAAATAGTGTAACGGATGCTTTTCAAGAGTCCAACCCCAATGTGAGAGTGCAAAAGATCAATAAACATACGGTTATACTGTTTATTTGCATTTAACGCATTGCCGTCAGTAAGAGATCGTTTAGTATTAAGCATAAGAAACAACGTTGAGTAAGGTGTTATGGCTAAAACCCCCAGTAAGGCAAACCAATCCCAAGGCATGTTGATGTTCACATTGAACACTCAGAAACAGCTTTTTGCTATCGGGACTCTGAAAGTACGAGAGATTGTCCCTTACATGCCAATGACACAAATCCCATATTCTCATCACCATGTGATCGGAACGGTGACTATCCGTAACTTGACGGTACCTGTCATTGATATGGCTGCCGCCATTGGCTTTAGAGCAATTCAACCTAGCGAATATAAACAATGCTACTTAATCGTGACGGACTGCCTGCGAACTGTAGTTGCGTTTATGGTACGTAGCATTGAGAAAATCATCGAGTGTGACTGGCGAACAATCGAGTCTTCACCTGCAGTGGCGGGAAAAGACGTTTTTATCACTGGCATAACCCGCTATCAAAAACAGATTGTGCAGTTACTTGACGTCGAATTATTACTTTCAAAAATTTATCCACAGTATGAATCAACTAAGATCCCGATGCTGACTGATATTGAACGTGAGCGATTAAAAGCATTGCGTATTTTACTGGTGGATGATTCATCTATTGCACGTAAACAATTGTCAGATGCCTTAGACAGTATCAACATCCCTTACCAAATCTGTAAAAATGGACTTGATGCCATTGAGCTGATGCGTCAAGACGCTCAACATCAACGTGCGATCGATTTGCTGGTCAGTGATATTGAAATGCCGGGCCTTGATGGATATGAACTGGCCTTTGAGGTTCAAAATGATCCAATGCTGAGCCATGCTTATTGTATTCTTCACACCTCGCTTTCCAGTGAGATCTGTTTGGATAGAGCTCACCAAGTCGGAGCCCACGAAGCTTTGGAAAAATTTAACGCGACAGAATTGATAGAAGCGATGCTGCGTGGCGCAAAAAAACTGGAACAACGTAAGGATACCGCTTAATCAAGCTTTGCTTGCACAAACAGAGCCTGAAGCGCTTCTCTATCTGATTTTTTCAGTTTACTTACTACAAGCTGATAAGAGCGTTCACATAATTCCTCTAACATCATCTGGTCAACATCTCCGTTTAACTTAACGGAGATCCAGTGTCTTTTATTCATATGATAACCAGGACGAATAGCGGAAAAGGCACTGGTCAGAACTTCACCATCTTCTGGAGTGCACTTCAATGTCACAAACGGCTCTTCTCTCGACTGAGAAGTATAGGCAAACATTTTACCGCGAATTTTGAAAACCAACGCGTCAGGACCAAACGGATAGCTACTTTCTACCTGAGGTAAAATATCCAAAAACGATTCAATATCATACATCTCCATCTATTACTCCTTGATTCAGTAACCAACTTATTTTAATCATTCAACGATTCAATATATAAAAAACCCCCTACTATGTCTGTCTGTTGTGTTTGATCTACATCAAGAATCGATTGTTCACCGTAAATAAAAATTCAACTTCAAACTTTAGTTGCATTTTTTTAGCGCATAACTTTGGGATATCCGCTAATCTTAGCGGTATGAATATCTGTGACTGTCTATTAATTTTACGATAATGACCAGCGACGACTTTAAGAGATCTACAGCCAATTTAAAAAAAGCAGTACCGTTGATGATGAAAAATCATGTGGCGGCGACACCTGCTAACTATGCACTTTGGTATACCTATGTTGACAACGCCATACCTCAACTCAATCGAGAACTCGATTCTGTATTGGAAAACTTTGGCCTTTGTCCTCCCGCGGCAAGCTCTCAACTCTATAACAGCTATGTCGCATCGCGCTCTGAAACCAGTTTAAGCACGCTACGCAACAACATTGAAGTGTTAGTCAATGAAGTCGCAAGTTCAATGTCAGATACCCTAACCGATACCAGCGAATTTGCCAGAGTGATTGATAAAAGTTTTAGTGAATTAGAACGAGTCGAAAACGATGATTTATCGATCGAAGAGGTGATGAAAGTGGTTCGCCAATTGGTCACTGAATCGCGAGATATTCGCCATTCAACTCAGTTTCTAAATGGTCAACTTAATAGTGCCAGTAAAGAAATTCATCGACTGAAAGAGCAGCTTGCCGAGGTGCAAAAAGAGGCTTTATTCGATGGATTGTCCGGTTTATATAACCGCCGTTCGTTCAATGATGATCTCTTTACCCTAATAAGCGCGCAGCAACCAATAAGCCTGATCTTATTAGATATCGATCACTTCAAATCTTTTAATGACAATTATGGCCACCTATTTGGTGACACCGTCATCAAAGGCATCGCTAAAAAGCTTCAGAGTAGCTGTCGAGATGGTATTACCGCCTACCGATTTGGCGGTGAAGAGTTCGTTTTAATTGTTCCAAATAAAACACTGCGCATTGCCAGACAGTTTGCAGAATCACTGCGCCGTTCGATAGAAAAAATGAGCGTGAAGGATCGCCGTTCAGGAAACCAAGTTGGTAATATTACCGCCTCTTTTGGTGTGACAGAATTACAACTAGGTGATACGTCCGAGTCTTTGATAGAAAGAACCGATAAACTGCTCTATGAAGCAAAACAATTAGGCCGCAACCGTGTTATGCCGCTTTAATCGCTTCAACCTCTTATGGCTTATGGGTAGCTGAAAAGCAATCACAAGTTCCATAAACCTCAATTTATGGATAGAAAAGTAAAAGGGGCACAACGCCCCATTTAATCCCAATACGCATCTATAACCTAAGCAAGGTTAAAACTGTAGTTTAAGTAATAGTCTTCACCATCTTTTGCGGTGTACTCCTTATCTTCACTACAAGCTTGAGGCTTACCCTTTTCATCACCTTTGACTAGGCTTACCCAGTGGCGCATTGCGGCGCTGGGCATTTCTTCCACCGATTGGGTAAATGTGGTACACGTTTCTAACTGAATATCATTAATCTCTATCAGTTCAACGCGCCCAGTCCCTTTAGTGCAGCCTAACATCACTTCAACATGGCTACCACTTCCATCACGGAACAAGATCGAACATGGTGACTCCTTTTCACCATTGAAGGCAACAAAATGTTTGGGGTGCTTCAAACCACTATGACGCCCATCCTTGAAATAAGCCAACACATGGCGGTAATCGATCACATAACTGGTCACATCTTGATGAGAGCCCGTCGCCAAAGGGAACAATCTATCGAGTAGTTGCTTCGCTCTACTCTGCTTTTCATTTTGTTGATTAGCACTGATAGTCTCGACGGCGAAGACGGCTTCAGCGATAAAGGGTTTATCTAGTTTTTGGATTTCTGTTTTATCGAATGTCAGCATATTCATCGTCTTTTCCTTATAGGTAACTCAACATTTTGTGTTCTAGAGCAATTATTCCAAACTTGCGTTTAACCTTTGTGCAAATTTGTGACCTTGCTTACTTGGTAGATTAACCAATTTTTTACTACAATTTCACAACAAAAATTTTACAGTGTGAATTTTACAAAATGGCCTTATCAAAAAGCTTAGTTCGTCAGTCACATTTCTTAGGGACAAAAGTCAGAAACTTAAGAAAGCGTAATCACCTAACGATGGAAGACTTATCGGCACGCTGTATTCGTATCAACCCAGAATACGCCCCCTCCGTTTCATACCTTTCGATGATTGAGCGTGGAAAACGGGTGCCTAGTGTTGATATGTTGGAGGTCATTGCCCAAGTTTTCCAAAAAGATCCCGCTTGGTTTTTAGATGATGAACCAGGTCAAACGGATATTACTCCTGACAAGGGTAACAGAGGTGGGATCAGCGGTATGGCTCTTGAACCTAGCTTTTTATTCTCAAATGATATTTTACAAATCGCAATCCCAGAGATGCTTTCCCAAACCGGGATCACTGGCAAACAGTTTGCTCATCTATTGATCCGTGCTCACCAAGAGAGTTTACAAAACCACTTCCCAGATCTTGAGCGAGCAGCAGAAGAAGTGGGTTTAAAACGCTTAAACTTAGCTGTTGAAGATCTTATCGACATCGCCAAAAGCCTTGGTTTGGTTATCCGCTGGGTCACAAGAACCCCGCAAGATGTTGTTGATGAGCTTGGTGTTAGCGCCAAACAACTTATTACCTCTTTTTTTGAACCACCATGCACGATCTACCTCAATGAAATTCTACGTGAGTACCCAACTCGCCTAAAGTACGACCTCGCGGTGTATATTGGCCACAATATTCTGCACAGCAAAGAGGGACTAAAAAGTGTCTTAACGGTTGGCCACACAAACAGTTGGGAAGAAACGCCTGATGCCACCGCCACCTGTGAATTAAATTCCCAAGATATCCTTCAGGCATGGCGAGATTTTGAATCGAGTTTTTTTGCTGGCGCACTGCTGTGCCCCAAAGTGCCTTATCGACAACTTCTTGATCGCAGCGGCTACGAAATCGATGTACATTTGAAAGCAGGGGTTTCTCCTTCTGTTGCGATGAGGCGCATGACGGTCGTGTCACCCTATCCGCATTGGCACTATTTCGATGCTTATGGTGAAGGCAAATTAAAAGCGGTTTATCGTGGCAATGGGATCCCTCTACCGTGGGGGAATATGCGTAAAGTGAATGACCCTTGCCAGCATTGGGCCGTGTTTAGACGTCTTTCAGAGCCGCAAAGTGGCAGCTCTGCGCAAATTTCGATTTTGAATGTAGGTGATGAGCCGAGAATATATTGCTGTGAATCCGTCAATATGATCGATCCAGCAGGCAATAATCGAGTGCTATGCGCAGGAATAGATTTGAATCCAGCCATCAATGCACAAGGTGGGGATGCTCACTCAATTGCTGAGGAGCTCAAAGCGTTATGCGTCAGCAACGGCGGAAGCTCTCTTATTCCAAGACATATTAAAAAAGATCTCACGACTATTGCTAAAATTCTTAATATTAATTGGATTGAACGCGGAATTGAAAATAATGCGCGCTTAATCTGCTCACGCGGTGCTGTCTGTCCAAGAAAACCAAGCTGCTATGAGAAATGTGCTGGCTAGTTGCAGAGCGTAAAAATAAAAAAAGCCAATCACAAAAAGTATGATTGGCTATTAATAAGTGTGAACAAAAATAAGGTTCACTAACAACGTCAGTTGGCTAGGTGAC
This sequence comes from Vibrio sp. RM-69-4, assembly GCF_024743775.1. NCBI lineage: Bacteria > Pseudomonadati > Pseudomonadota > Gammaproteobacteria > Vibrionales > Vibrionaceae > Vibrio > Vibrio sp. RM-69-4. Next base: position 4,630 of record NZ_JAMQXI010000022.1, on the reverse strand, counting down.
CCTCGGCTTAGAAGGGTCACTTACTATATAGCAGGATGCATGCCAACTTTAAAACTGCCAAAAAACACCTTATCTGTCTACTTTATGAGCGGTTTCATTACAACGTGTCGCATAATAAATTTGCATTTTGCAATTAAATTTCAAAATGCAAATCTGAATAAATAATTTAGTAGTACTGCTGCCTCTTTTCTTGATACATCCGCTCATCAGCCAGTTTCAACATCGCATCCACATTATCAAATTCTGGGCTAAATGCGGCTGCGCCTACACTGACATGTAGGTTAATTAAGTGCTGCTCATAAATGACTGGCGCATTACACAACGCACTTTTTATTTTGAGACTGATCCGCTCAATATCATCGTTGTCCGATACTCGAGACAGCAAAACCAGAAACTCATCACCGCCAATACGTGCAACTAAATCCGAAGAACGCAATACGCTTTTCACTCGCTCCGCACAAGCAATCAACACCTTGTCACCCGCCGCATGCCCATAGGTGTCATTGATCGATTTGAACTTATCAATATCAATGTTGAGGATGACAAAACCAGCCGATTGGTCCATTTTTATAGCCTGCTCAAAATATCGATCAAGCGTATACATGAAGTACCGACGGTTAGGAAGCTGAGTTAATTCATCATGAAGTGCTCTTTCATTAGCAATAGAGTACAAGCGATATATCGTAATAAACGCCGCAACCAACAAGATTAAGATCGGATAACCTAACAGCCGTACAATGTGAACCTGATACCAAGGCACTTGACCTAAAACATCGCTTTTCTGCGCAACAGCAATTTCCCAGCCGCCATAGGGAAAATGAACACTTTGTTTTGCAAAAGCTTTTGTGAACACCTCTTGTTCACCAAAAAATACCTCGCCTTCCGAACCAGTACTGTCTACCCCACGTATCGCCAAATTAAAGCGGTGAGTAAAACGTTCAACGCCAGTGGAAAGTAATAACGAATCTAAATCGATCACGACACTGCATACTCCCCAATATTGTTGGTTATCAGGAGGGTCAGTAAATATAGGAATCCGAGCAACAAGGCCTCGCCCACCTTGAACTAGGTTCACAGGGCCTGCAATGAAGATCTCTTGGATCTCCCTTGCTTTTAAGATCGTGGCCCATTGTTTGGGAACGGTACGGTAATCTAAGCCTATCGTTTTGTGATTTCCGCTCAATGGATAGGTGTAACGAATCACATCATCAGGCGCAAGCCCAATCACGCGCAAATGTCTACCTTCATGTAAAATATTAGCCGCAATCTTTTCCCAATCTTCGAACTGAGAATGGGCGTTAATCGCAATTAAACTGGTTAACCCATTTGCTACATAGATGTCAGACAAAATGGCAGCTTCTAACTGAGCTCGAATAATCGAAAGCTCTTCCTTTGCTCTGGTTTGAAGATTATCTCGGATAAAACTTCGTTGATTGAAATTGATAATTTCGATCAACCCTCCACAAAAAATGATGAAGGCAACGAGAAGCAAATTGACAGACCACTGTTTGCCTGAGATATGTCTCATGCAACTCTCCCTCACTAGCCTGTAGCGATCACTACATGTGTATGGTTTTACTTGCTCTATTTAGAATAGTGCTTCTTACTTAAGATTAACGTAATTAATGGGGGAATACCCAAATTAATTACAAATTTGTTGATATAACCAAATGAACTCGTAGCTTTTTGCTAACATAGCAATATTTTAATTCATCAATTTGCATAGCGTAAAAAGCACAATCAGCTAAACGCATTATCCTAACGACGGCTCAAAGCGGTCATTTTACGCACACTTGACACATCACCAACAATAATAAATCCATTAAATGCTAATGTTATTATGAATATTAGCTTAGAGGTGTGTTTTCATCATGTTATTAAAAAAGAGTGGCCTATTTCTGGGATTAGCTATTACATTGTGGTTGCCTGCCTCTGGCTATGCAGAGCCGGCGTCAACAACGAATAACACTTTTTCTGAATCTGCGGAGCTTATTCGTCAAACCTATGAAGAGCAACTTTTCACATTGCCGGCATTCAAAGAGGGGCACTATGGGTTACGGATGTATCGCCAAACTCTAGATCCTAAATATTCAGCAGCGGTGTGGAGTGATCTTGCTCGCGTAGCAAGCCGACTTAATCAATTTTCCGCAGAAGTTTCAACTGCTGAACAGGTTTTTCTCTACTCTGAGCAACGTTTGGCTGGATACCTCGATGACGAAGATGAACGCAGCCAATTACGCTATATCGCCACTAAACATATGCCAGAATACCTCTACTTAGGCGTCGACCTATTAGGCTCTATGGCCCGTGCCAACGAATATGGTTTGAAACATAAAGAAGATCAGCTTTTGCGCCAAGTGATCCGCCGTTATGATTTTACTAAGTACGCCACTGATGAAGAAATGATTAAAGCGTGGGCCGCACAACTTGCTAACCAAGTCTATTGGTTACGCCAGTTAGGTGAACAAGATGTCGTACAACCATTCATTGATAGCTTTAGGAAAACATACCCAGATTCTGCTGATAAAGCACTCTCCGCGCAACAATATGGCAATAAACTGTATGGCATGACACACATTATTTTTGCCGATTCGGAATACTATCAAAATCCCATTAAAGAGCAGCAGCATCAATGGATCTTCGACTACTTTCGCAATAATATCGATACCATTTTGCTAAGAGCGAAGGAAGATGTGGTTGCTGAAGTTGGGATCACTTTTCTACTCGCAGGTTTAGAAAAAGATCCTGTTGTAGAAAAAACTCGTCTCGCAATTCAACAAGCGATTGATAAAAAGAAAGGGATGATCCCCTCTACCTCAGGTGTGTTTGACCTTGCCGACGGAGAGCACCGCAATGTACTTGCCATTATGTTACTTGACTGGCAGAAAACCAACCAAGCGCCCACAGTGAAAAATAATCCTAAGGTATTTTCTAGCCTGCCTTATGGGCTCATCAGACAGTAGCAATAAGCGGGTTAAGCTGATTTAAGCTGGTTTGACGATACTGAGGATTTAAATAGCTTCGGGATAAGAATTCCGGTAAAAGTTGCCATCACAATCAAGCCCAATCCTACCATTTGTGTTGGCAAGTACTGCACATTAAAAAACAACTGTTGCCATAAAGCGGTAAAAAGCAAATTGGTAAAAATTAACGGAGCGAGCTGCGAGCCAGAGTGTGCCAGACGGTAGGCTTTGGCTCGAAAAATTTGAGTGTTGATGACTAATATAGAGACTCCGCTCAAGGCAATAACCACAGCTAACTGCTGCAAGCTGCCCCAGGTTTGTTGAAGTACATTCGCGTCCGAGGTAGGAAGAAATAACAAAGGTAGTAATAAGATTGATGCACACACAAACGTCCAAGCATTGATATCAATAGATCGCATATTACTTTTCGTCGCTCGATATAAGCTTAACTGCGATCCCGCATTCAGCGCTCCCGCAAGTAAACCGACCAATAACTCCATCCGTAAATGGATGCCCGAAACATCGCCAGCCAGCAGTAACACCCCGATAAATGTAATGGCCAAGCTCACAACCGTGCCTGCTTTCATCACTACACCAAATATTAATTTTTCTAACAAAGGAATAAACAGTGGACCAGTGCTAAACAATACAACACTTTCCACCAAAGAAAGATGCTGAAGTGAGTAAATAAAACAGAGCTGACAGCCTGCAATACATACTGAGCGAACCCACAGAGCCCGTTTCATACCTTTGGGAGGAAAACGGAAATGAGTTAAGCTCATTACTCCCAACAATATGAGCGCGGGGAGTAAAAATCGGAGAAAACTGAGACTTTGTAGCGGTATCTCATGTGCAAGAAACTTAGACAGTAGCCCTGTCAATGACAAGCTAAATGTGGAGGACAACATAAATAATGGAGCCAAAATTCGTGGGTTCATACAACTCTCCTCTAGTACAGCCATCATAGAACAATGACGAAAGGAAAAATAACGAGTAATATTAACCAAACCTGTAAGAGAAACTTACCAATGCGAAAACTACCTCCGCTCAAGTCACTCTCCTCATTTATTGCCGTAGCAGAAACAGGCAGCATGACAGATGCAGCAAAGCACCTTAATGTTAGTCATTCAGCCATCAGTCAATCAATAAAAGCATTAGAGAACCAGCTAAACCAGCCGCTATTCAATCGCGTTGGGCGTCACGTCGTACTCAATAATGCTGGTCAAAAATACTATCGGAGAATTGCGCCTGCTTTGGAGCAAATCGTTGAAGCAACTGAAGTGCTTATGAGAGATGAGCGCCATAACCGACTGACACTCAACATGGTCAACTCATTAGCGCTGCACTGGTGGATACCACGAGTTAACCGCTTTCAAGAGCACGCGCCACATATAGACGTGAGAATATCGAGTTTAACAGGCACTTTTTCTCTAACATCAGAGAACGTTGATATCGCGATTGTTCATGGTAAACAAGATGAGTGGCAAGACTACTATTGTGAGAAACTTGCCGAAGATGAATTGGTGCTGGTATGCAGCCCTGAACTCATAAAATCTGACCTCATAAAGCAAGGTGATAAGCAGACGCTTTCATCCATACTTAAATGCCACCCAGCGATTATCGCTGTGAACGAGCGCCGCAAAAAAGACTGGCAAATTTGGTGCGAT
>NZ_JAMQXI010000021.1:0-773 GCF_024743775.1 Vibrio sp. RM-69-4 | reverse complement strand
GCTGCTTTGATTTCTTCAGCGCCTAAAGGGGCACCGTGACAGTCGTGTGAGCCCGCTTTATTTGGCGAACCAAAACCGATGATGGTTTTGGTGCAAATCAAGGTTGGACGAGGGTCTGCTTTCGCAGCCTCAATCGCGGCATTAATCGCTTCAGCGTTATGGCCATCAACCGCAGCAATAACATGCCAGCCATACGCTTCAAAACGTTTTGGCGTGTCATCAGAGAACCAGCCTTCCACATGACCATCGATAGAGATGCCGTTGTCATCCCAAAACGCAATCAGTTTGCCAAGGCCCAGTGTGCCCGCCAGAGAACACGCCTCGTGCGAGATGCCTTCCATCAAACAACCATCACCCATGAACACATAAGTGAAGTGGTCAACGATGTCGTGACCCGGTTTGTTGAACTGCGCCGCCAGTGCTTTTTCAGCCATCGCCATGCCGACCGCATTGGTAATACCTTGGCCTAGTGGGCCCGTGGTGGTTTCAATGCCCGGCGCGTAACCGTATTCTGGGTGACCCGGTGTTTTTGAGTGTAATTGACGGAAGTTTTTCAAATCATCAATCGACAGCGCGTAACCGCTCAGGTGCAATAAAGAGTAAATCAGCATTGAGCCGTGGCCGTTTGACAGCACAAAACGGTCGCGGTCAGCCCATTGTGGGTTTTGTGGGTTATGGTTTAAGTGACTACGCCAAAGAACTTCGGCGATATCCGCCATACCCATCGGTGCACCAGGGTGACCAGAGTTAGCTTGTTGAACACCGTCCATACT
>NZ_JAMQXI010000020.1:0-8451 GCF_024743775.1 Vibrio sp. RM-69-4 | reverse complement strand
ATGATGCTCGGTGGCTTTCACGTTTTCTTAAACCTTGCTCTGCTAGATTCAATTCAACTGACGTTGGGCGTCGATCTCGTTTCTCACTGCGACCAATGAGGCGATATTTAATTAATGTAGGTATCGCTTCATTATGCGCGTGTACGTTAGCGTTGTAGCCAAACATTGGCCCAGCCACGTTGATCACGCTGCGCAAGTAAGTGATGTCCTGATAAACCGTCTGTGGTGTCGGTGCAGTTGGCTCTGCAAGTCTTACTCGACAATGTTGCACTAGGTGTGTAGCTGTCAACAGGTGTGCGGGAACAAGCGCGATGTCATAAGAACGTAACCGCCTTAAGACTGCGGATTTAGAGCGCCCTAGATCTCGTGAGGTAATGGGATCTTCAAGGTAGAGCGTGATTAAATCGCCAATCAAAATTTCTTTCGAACTAGATTCAAGTGAGGGGATGCCATCTTCTCGTAGCTCTTTAGCTAACTGCTTTGCCCATTTACTTGCATCCGCTTTTTGCCGAATGTCTTAGATTTTTCGAACAGACGTTTGCCATTTCTTGCTTCTCTCACCCGTGCTTTGTATCGAGTCCCCTGTTTACTTGCTACTTTTTCAATACTAATCGTTGCCACATTAATTTCCTCTGGTCAGGTTGTGGCAAAGACTCTTGCAATGGTGGCGGTACAGATTTTGCGAAATGTGACCTTGGCTGTATAATCCCCGACCCAAATTCGCATGAAGATTTCTGCTTTTCGTGTCCCTAAAAGTCCCCAAATTGATCCCTTTAGGGACTTTTTAAGTTAAAACCGGACAAAATATGCAGAAATAGGTCATTGCAAAATACATATGACATATTTCTATATTGTTGATTTTTAAGGTTTTAATTATGAACTTTCCATCTTCTCGTCTCAGCGTTGCACCCATGCTCGATTGGACAGATCGCCACTGCCGATACTTTCATCGCTTGCTGTCCTCGCAAACGTTACTGTATACCGAGATGGTCACGACAGGCGCGATCATTCATGGTAAAGGGGACTTCTTGGCTTACAACGAGGAGGAACACCCAGTAGCGTTGCAATTGGGTGGTTCGAATCCTCAAGACCTTGCTCATTGTGCCAAACTTGCCCAGCAGTACGGGTACGATGAAATCAACCTCAATGTAGGTTGTCCGTCCGATCGCGTCCAGAATGGTCGTTTTGGTGCTTGTTTAATGGCTGAGCCGCAACTGGTGGCGGATTGCGTTGCAGCGATGAAATCAGTAGTTGATATTCCGGTAACCGTAAAGACGCGTATTGGTATTGATGACATGGATTCTTATGAATTTTTGACTGATTTTATTTCATTGGTATCAGAGAAAGGGGGCTGTGAACAGTTTACTATTCATGCGCGTAAGGCGTGGCTTAGTGGTTTGAGCCCAAAAGAGAACCGTGAAATACCGCCGTTAGATTACTCACGGGCATATCAGCTGAAAAAAGATTTCCCACATTTAGTCATTGCTGTGAATGGCGGTGTCAAAACCTTAGCTGAAGTCAGTGAGCATTTACAGCATCTTGATGGCGTAATGATTGGACGGGAAGCTTATCAAAGCCCTTATTTGTTGGCGGAAGTGGATCAGACCATTTTTGGTATGGATACGCCGATTAAAAAACGTTCTCAAATTATTGAAGAGATGTTTCCTTATATTGAACGTCAATTAGCTCAGGGGTCTTACCTTGGCCATATAACCCGCCATATGTTAGGTATGTTCCAAAATATGCCAGGTGCTCGTCAATGGCGACGTTATATCAGTGAGAATGCGCACAAGCCCGGTGCGGGAATTGAAGTCGTGCAAGCGGCATTAGCAAAAATTCCGAAAGAGTTGAATGTGTAAAAATTACCAACTTAAGTGGTGATTTTTACCAATAATAGAAAGGCTAAATGACTCGGTGTTATTTGGCTTTTTTTATTGAAATAAATATTGCTTTTCAAGTGCTTGATTGGCCAAGAAACTGTGATTTTTTTAGTCTTGACTTGAAATCAGAGGTGGTAATGACAAGTTGGCTCGATATCTGCTAATGGTAAGAGAAACGGAGGAAAACATCATGTTTGAACTTATTTTCTTATTGGTTTTTATTGCAACTTTATTGGCGACAGGCATCACTTTGGCGACTGTGTTTATTGCGACGGTCATGGGCTTTATAGTATTGGCATTACTAGGCATGATTGGAGTGATGTTTAAGCTACTACCTTGGATCATTGTGATTGTTTTGGGGGTCTGGTTCTTCCGTCATGTGGTGTACACCCCTCGCTAATGTGGCAGTCAACGAAACGTTAACTCACTTCAGGAATATGCTACTATCGCGTTCAATTAAGAACATGAATTAGTAGCGAATAAATAGGGAGCAATAGGGATGAATAAACCAATTTGGTTAGCGTTGGTCAGTGTGGCAATGATGATGTCAACCGCATCGGTTCAAGCAGAATCATTTTATCGTGGAGAAGTTGGCGCTGACATGTGGTGGGGCAGCACTAAAATCGACAATACTCGTCGTGATGATGTGAAGACACCTTCAATCCACGTTGCTTTTGAGCATCAGCTACCTTATTTGCCCAATGCGAGTATTCGTTATACTACGCTTGAGGCGGATTATGCATCCTTTGATAAGTACGACTATACCTTGTATTACAATCTGTTAGAGCGACAGTTAATGTCGTTCGATGCGGGTGTTACATTCACTCAATATAGTGGTTCTCAGTATCAAGCACCAGATAGCTTGAAGTACAGTTTTGATAAGACGACTTTTAACTGGTATGCCTATGCCACAATTAAAATTCCCAATACCCAAGTTGATGTGATTGGGCAGTTTGATTTTGGTGATAGTGGCGGAATTAAAAGCGCAGATGTACTAGCGGGTTTGCGGTATTCCATACCTATTCGTGCTGGCAATGTCGCATTGCGTGGCGGCTATCGTGTGATTGATCTTGAATTCACCGAACTTGACCCAAAAACGAAAAACTCATTTGTCTTTGTTGATGGTTGGTTCTTAGGGGCTGAATTTCAATTTTAAGTATCGATTCGATACTTACGCGCTAAATGCATTTTCCATAAAACGCCACCTCTGCAAGGTGGCGTTTTTTATAACTGACAATTATATTATTGCGCAATTTCTTAGCAGAATAAGCAAAATGTACCATGCTTAATTCACGAGTGAATAATGTGAAAATGGTGTGGTGATGACGATTACCGAGTTAAGGGACTTGTATCGTGAGAACAAGCTTATCGAAGCCATTATTGAACCTTCTTTCCAAGAAGGGCATTGGATAGTCGAGTTTCGGCATTGCCGTGGTGGGTTCGTGCTATTAACCGATTCTCAGGGTGACGAATGCCAGTATACCGATCTGGATCTTGCCTCTAAATCGGCTATGGAGGTGGGTTTTAAGCAAGTTCGAGTCGAGTCTAAATGAGAGAATTAAGCGTAATGCCTACTTCCAAAAAGTTATAAAACATACTTATCTATTCTTTCTTGTTATTAAAGAGAGTGGTTAATCTATTGTCACGCAATGAATAGGGAAGTCGTGACCATGTCTTCAGGAAATACCATACCCCAAGAGCTAGCCAGTTTAGCTAGCCCACTCAATGACGCGCAACTGAACGGATTGCAGCGTACTATTTCAGAACTTTCCCCGCAGCAGCTTGCTTGGGTTAGCGGATATTTTTGGGGCCTCAGTCAGTCTCAAGCATCAAGTATTTCTACTTCCAGCTCACAAGCAGCCACTTTAGTATCAATGGAGCCTGCGACTCAATTAACCATTATTTTCGCTTCTCAAACAGGCAATGCAAAAGGCCTTGCTGAAGGATTGGAAAGAGAAGCTCAGGCTGCCGGTATCGCGGTTCAATTATTCGATGCGAGTGATTACAAGGGCAAAGATCTTGCGAAAGAAACGCATGTTATTTTTGTTGCATCGACCAATGGCGAGGGCGAAGCACCTGACAATGCATTAGCGCTGCATGAATTTTTACAATCCAAGAAAGCACCGAAATTACCTCACTTGCAATATGGTGTGATTGGCTTAGGTGACTCCAGTTATGAATTTTTCTGCCAAACGGGTAAAGATTTTGATGCATTTTTAGAGCAGCTTGGTGCCAAACGTTTTATTGAACGAGTGGATTGCGACGTTGATTACGAACATCAAGCCACCGAGTGGAAAGCCAAGGCATTAGCAGTGGTAAAAGAAGCTTTTGCAAGTACGCCTGCGCAAGTTGTGCAATTACCCGTGAGTCAAACCACGAGTCATCTATCTCAATACAATAAGCAAAATCCTTACAGTGCGACTTTACTGACGAGTCAAAAAATTACTGGGCGAGATTCAGGAAAAGAGGTGCACCACATTGAAATTGACTTGGGTGAGTCAGGTATAACGTATCAGTCTGGGGATGCGCTTGGAGTATGGTATGAAAACGATACAGAGTTAGTCAATGCCGTGTTATCTGCGACTGGGCTATCGGGTGTCGAAAGTGTTGAGGTCGATGGCGAAAGTTTATCCATCCATAGTGCTTTAATGCATAAATATGAAATTACGGCTGCAAATCCTCAGATGGTGACCAAGTTTGCTGAGTTATCTGGTTGTACGAAACTGCTTGAGCTGGTGGAGGATAAAGAGAAGCTCAGATTGTACGCGAGCCATCATCAAGTGATTGATGTACTGCGAGAGAAACAAACTAAACTGACGGCCCAAGCGCTACTCTCTTTATTACGTCGTTTAACGCCGCGTCTTTATTCTATCGCATCAAGTCAAAGCGAAGTTGAAGATGAAGTGCATCTTACCGTCAGCATTGTTCAGTATACACACCAAGATGAGCACCGTTTTGGGGGAGCGTCCAGTTATCTTGGCCAGCGCTTAGAAGAGGGCGACAAGGTAAAGGTTTTCATTGAACACAATAATAATTTCAAACTACCGCAAGATGATAACGTGCCTATTATCATGATTGGTCCTGGCACCGGAATTGCGCCATTTCGTAGCTTTATTCAAGAGCGTGATAACCGTGAAGCAAAAGGAAAAAACTGGCTGTTTTTTGGTGATCGTACATTTACTCAAGATTTTCTCTATCAAGTTGAGTGGCAAAAATATCTGAAATCCGGTGTGCTGAGTCGTCTAGATGTGGCGTTTAGCCGTGATCAACATGAGAAAGTCTACGTTCAGCATCGATTACTTGAACAATCCGAACTGGTCTGGCAATGGATTCAAAACGGTGCGTATCTTTATGTCTGTGGTGATGCAACGCACATGGCGAAAGATGTGCATGATGCACTAATTGTTATTGCACAGCAGCAAGGTGGGTTATCACGTGAACAGGCAGAGACATATATCAACGATCTGCGCAAAGCAAAACGTTATCAAAGGGATGTGTACTAATGAGCACCAAACAACAATCTAATCATCAAGAAGTATTAGGACAAGAGCTAGGCCCATTGTCAGATAACGAGCGCTTGAAACGTGAAAGTCACTTTTTACGTGGGACGATCGAGCAAGATCTGCAAGATCACATCACAGGTGGCTTTAGTGCTGACAACTTTCAGTTGATTCGCTTTCATGGCATGTATCAACAAGACGATCGCGATATTCGTAACGAACGTGCAAAACAAAAGTTAGAACCTCTGCACAATGTGATGTTACGTGCGCGCATGCCTGGCGGGATCATCACACCGAAGCAATGGCTAGCGATAGATAAATTTGCAACTGAGCACAGCCTATATGGCAGCATTCGTTTAACCACTCGCCAAACCTTTCAGTTTCATGGGGTATTGAAGCCTAACATTAAATTGATGCATCAAACGTTAAACAGCATTGGTATTGATTCGATTGCCACGGCGGGTGATGTGAACCGTAACGTACTGTGTACGTCCAATCCTGTGGAGTCTGAACTGCATCAGGAAGCTTACGAATGGGCGAAGAAGATTTCGGAACATCTGTTACCTAAAACGCGCGCTTATGCCGAAATTTGGTTGGATGGTGAAAAACTAGAAACTACAGATGAAGAGCCGATTTTAGGTAATAACTACTTACCGCGTAAGTTCAAAACGACAGTGGTTATTCCGCCCCAAAACGATGTGGATGTACATGCCAACGATTTAAACTTTGTTGCGATTGCCGAACAAGGTCGGTTAGTTGGTTTTAATGTGCTGGTGGGTGGCGGCCTAGCCATGACGCACGGTGATACTTCTACTTACCCGCGTCGTGCTGATGATTTCGGATTTATTCCTTTGGATAAAACCTTAGAAGTCGCCGCCGCTGTGGTTACGACTCAGCGTGATTGGGGAAACCGGTCTAATCGTAAAAATGCAAAAACTAAATACACACTCGATAGAGTGGGCGTCGATGTGTTCAAAGCCGAAGTTGAAAAGCGTGCTGGTATTGAGTTTGCGGTCAGCCGCCCTTACGAGCTCACAGAACGTGGTGATCGGATTGGGTGGATTGAAGGTATCGATGGTAAGCATCATTTAACACTTTTCATCGAAAATGGTCGTTTACTCGATTTCCCTGATAAACCGCTAAAGAGTGGTGTGGCAGAAATTGCTAAAATCCACCAAGGTGATTTTCGTATGACGGCCAATCAAAACCTCATCGTAGCGGGAGTACCAGCTCTACAAAAAGCCACGATTGAACAGATTGCGCGTCAGCATGGTTTGATCAATGACAATGTGAGTGAGCAACGTAAAAATTCGATGGCGTGCGTCTCTTTCCCTACGTGCCCATTAGCTATGGCTGAGGCGGAACGTTTCCTCCCTCAATTTGTAACAGATGTAGAGACGATCCTACAAAAACATGCGTTACCTAAAGAAGAAAACATTATCTTACGTGTCACAGGTTGTCCGAACGGATGTGGCCGAGCCATGTTGGCTGAAATTGGTTTAGTTGGTAAAGCTCCCGGTCGCTACAACCTACATCTTGGCGGCAATAGAGCGGGCACACGTGTGCCTAAAATGTATAAAGAAAACATTACCGATGTACAAATTCTTCAAGAAATTGATGAGTTGGTAGGACGCTGGGCGCTAGAGCGTCAATCCAATGAGGGTTTTGGCGATTTCACCATTCGCACTGGCATTATAGAAGAGGTGATCATCTCTAAGAGAGATTTCTATGCTTGAAGTACCAGTAGTTCCTAAATTGTCCGAGTTATTGGCGCTAACTAAAGTAGAGCAAACGTTACACCTTGCCCCATTAAATGCTTATCTCGAAACGTTAACAGCACAGCAGCGGGTCATGTGGGCGATTGAGAATCTAGAAGGAACCCATGCGCTTTCTTCTAGCTTTGGCATTCAAGCCGCATTGATGCTGCATCTGGTTTCTAGCGTAAAAAGCGATATACCAGTGGTATTGACGGATACGGGCTATTTGTTTCCTGAAACATATCAATTTATTGACCAGCTCACGGATCACCTGAATCTCAATCTGCATATATTCAGCGCTACGATAAGTCCATCATGGCAGGAGGCGCGTTACGGTAAACTTTGGGAACAAGGCGTTACTGGCATTGAACAATACAATCACCTTAATAAAGTAGAACCGATGCGAAGAGCGTTAGATGAACTAGATATTGGTACTTGGTTTTCTGGCCTACGCCGAGAGCAATCAGAATCGCGGGCGACATTACCTATTTTAGCGATTCAAAATGGTGTGTTTAAATTCCTACCTGTGATTGATTGGACAAATAAAGATGTACATTATTATCTGCAAGAAAATCACCTGCCGTATCATCCATTGTGGGAGCAAGGTTACCTTTCAGTTGGTGACACTCATACCACTCGTAAATGGGAACCGGGAATGAATGAAGAAGAAACGCGTTTCTTCGGCTTAAAAAGAGAGTGTGGTCTTCATGAAGAGAATAACTAAGGAGATGATGCAGGTATTTAATCTTCTATATAGTGTAAAAAAGAAATGAGTGAAACGGGAAAAGCGTCTGAAGGCGCTTTTTCTACGTTTGAAAAGATAAAAATTACAGCTAATGTGCATAACTCTGTGGGTAACGTGTTTACTTGATCTTAGTAAAATTGAATAAATAAGGCTTTGAGCAGTAATTTGGTGATTAAGCGCTATTTTTGCAATTTTTATAAAATAACGCTTGCCAACGTGACGGCGATCTCTATAATGCGACCTCACTGACACGGCACAGCCAGTAAGGGTTCAAGCCCAATTAGCCAGCCAATCAGTAGGTCAAATCGGTAAGACGAAATAATGTAAAAAAGTGTTTGACACTTTCCATTATCTCGCTAGAATGGCCGCCTCTTCAAAGGAAGCCTCGGCAATCCAGCGAAGAACGCTCTTTAACAATATAAACCTATCAATCTGTGTGGGCACTCGTTGATGATAATCAAAAAAGATTTATCAATGAACTGAGTGACCAATCAGAATCAAGTTTACTTGATTTTGGCACAGTCAATTCATTGTTGTTCTGTTGGAACAACAATAGCTTTAAAATTACT
>NZ_JAMQXI010000001.1:0-478 GCF_024743775.1 Vibrio sp. RM-69-4 | reverse complement strand
AACTCAGGTAAATTTAGGGGTTCAATCTTTTGGATTTCTCCGGCCATTCGTTTTGTGTTGTCGGCAAATGAGCTTTTTCACCTTCAGATTCGTGGTTTACTCAAACCGTAAAACAGGCAAGGTTCTTTGTTTGCCTCAATGAATTTTGGTGCTGTTTTGTTGTCAATTCAGCGTGCGCAAAGTGTGGAAAGTGCAAGTTTATCGAGTATTTCGCATTTACTGAAAGTCTTGCTTGTTGAGTTTGTCTCATTCAAAAGCTTGGTTTGCTGTTGAAAGGTGGGCTTTGTTTTGGCGGCTTATTTATCACGGCTCCTACTTGGGTTGATTCTTGAATCACTTAACCATTACAATTGTGGCCTTTGGTCGTGTAAATTCAGTTTATCTTATTGAATTTGCATAACAAACGGCTCAAGAGGGATTGCCAACGCTTGGCGACTTTCGTGCAAAATTTCAGTTCAGTGTTTACAGTGTGTTTTTT
>NZ_JAMQXI010000019.1:0-485 GCF_024743775.1 Vibrio sp. RM-69-4 | reverse complement strand
AAGAAGTCGATATCCGTCTCACGGTACTGCACGCAGAATTCACGCTGCGCACACTCACGTTTCAGCGAGAAGGCGTAGTCGTTAATGCCCATCTCTTGCAGTACGATGGAGAGGATTTCGGGAACGGTTTTGAGCTGGAAAATACGGCTGTTTTGGCGCAGTAATAGCCGCTCTAATGCCGGGACTAAGGTCAGTGAGTAAAAGGTGTGATGATGGCCAATATCGCCTTTACTGAACTGGCGCACAATGCCGTGCACGCGCTGCACGACAAGGCCATCACGCAACATCTCAAGCTGAGCGGTTTTGTCCACCAGCTCCAGCGCTGTTAAGCCAGATTGGCGACTGGCCAGTTTTATCTCATAGCGAAAACCGTAGCAACGCAGGCCCGCTTGCGCGCTATCAGACAGCGATTCCACGCCTTGGTATTCACGTACCACTAACGTGTCGTCTGCCAAACCCTCCACGGTGAGCCTAAAACTTAACCT
>NZ_JAMQXI010000018.1:0-1030 GCF_024743775.1 Vibrio sp. RM-69-4 | reverse complement strand
CTGCGGTTTGGTCTAAATCCATAGCTGTTAGGGTCGGCAAGTGTTTCTGATACAGGCTCCAGAGCAAGAAGATGAAGCGCTTGCTGCGCTCTATCGACCATGCAGGGGATACCTAGTGGTCTGAGCTTGCCATTTTTCTTGGGGATGTAGATACGCTTGAGCGGTTTGGCTTGATAAGCTTTTCTGCTCAATTGATTGACTGCTTTCATGCGGCGCGTATCTGTATTCCAGATAACGCCATCAATTCCAGGCGCTTTACTGCCTTTATTTTGAGATACCCGCTTAACAGCAAGAAGTTTTGCTGATCGCGAGTGAGTCAGTATCCACTGCAACGCTTTCGCTTTGCTGTGTTTACCTTCTCGTGTTGCCTTTGCAATACGCATCTGAAGCTTTAAAACATGAGATTCAACGTCTTTCCAATTGGTGGATTGCCATTGAGCACTGTCAGGAGATGCACTAATCTCTTTTGAAATCATCATTTGCGTTTCTCCTTGAATAAAGTTCTTCAAATTCTCTTGCAACGGAAGACCAGTCGGAAGTCAGCCCACTTTCGTGATCAGATAGGGATCTGTATCTGCATCGTTACAATGCAGCCTTCGCTTTTTCCAACCTCCTATACCTGCATCACTATCGGCCACGAAGGCTTTCCCAGAGGGAGTGATACAGGCTTACCGTGTTCCGTATGTCGCGCAATGTCAGTGTAGATGCCCGCTATAGTGCGGAGAGTTCAACGATCACGAAAGAGCACGGGGCAATCTCTTTCCGACTCTCATGCCTTTTGGCCACAGCGTATTAACCACTTCCGCTGATTCATCATATAACGCACCTTATGCGGATTCACTTATGTTCATCATGCTGACTACCTAGCACTCACCCGATTGTGGTTATCAGGAGGATCGTTCTCTCGCGATTTAGATCCCGACTGGTGCATGACCAGTCTTCGTTACATTGTCAGACTCGCTACTTTATTCAGAGTCCTAGGTTCATCTGGTGATACAGATGGTTCACACATTAAGCGGTGAACAGCGCT
>NZ_JAMQXI010000017.1:0-288786 GCF_024743775.1 Vibrio sp. RM-69-4 | reverse complement strand
TTGACCCTAAAACACTTTGAGAATAGCCTTCTAATAGCGTTAAACTTTGTGTTTCAGAGAGGCCTAGCGCGGTGAGTGCTGACGTGGAGAATTCTGTTGCGGCTATGGTTTCCGAAGCGTCGCGAGCGATGCTAACTGAGCCCGTCGGGCTTGAACCGTTCGATTCACCCGCTGCAGTTGCAAGATCTTCGCCTAGCTGTGTTGGGTCTTGGCCTTGCTCTAATGCTGCGAAAATTTCATTGATGTCATTAGTTATATCTACGTTGCGACCATCGGCGTTAACTCTTGATATTTGTACATCATTATTATTGCCTACATCGTTTGGGGTAGCGTTACTGGCACTGATGATTATTTCACCAGGCAAGGTTTTTTCTCCTGGCTGAAGCACCCGTACATTGCCATTTGCATCCACAACGATCATCTGACCGAAAGTTAATGTTGTACCTAAAGAAAAAGAACCAAGTTCCATATAATGCCTCTAATAACTTCCGAATTCACAACGATGCGACTGTTTACATTCCTACATCTTTGCTACGTAATTTGTCATTTCTAATGGTAATAAATTAGCATTTAACACCTGTAATACAAAGGAAAAACCATTTTTACACTTTCTTATGTGACGTAGGTGGAGACTTAAGTCATACATTTATAGTTTGAATCAATATCACACTAAAGATGTACTTTATTATAAAAACAATCAACAATGTTTAATAAATGTTAATTGATGATTTGGTGTATGATTCTTTGCTAAAATCACGAATGTAATGAATATGTTGCTGTTTACTGATGAGAATTTAATGTTATTTTGTTGCGTTTTTCCATCAAGCGTCTCGATAATGCAACAGCTAATGCCGTACTATTGCGGCTTAAAAGAAGTAGAAGTCCCTAGAGGAGTGCCCAAGTGAATTGGATGAAAATGAAAACGTTGAGCTACGCCATCGCACTCAGCTTCCCGATCTCTGTATATAGCCAGACTCTTGAGCAAGCGGTGTCAATAACGCTTGCAACCAATCCAAATATTAAAAGTGCATATAACGAATATGTGAGTAAGCGCTATAATAGCGAAGCCTCTTCTGGTGCTTACCTTCCAAGGATCGATCTCGATGCTGGTATTGGCTACGAAGCGGTTGATTTAGCCTCTGGTACTGAAAATGAACTTACTCGTAAAGAAGCCACCATTACCTTAACCCAACTGATTTGGGATGGTTCTTCGACTTTAAACGATATTGATCGTACTTCGGCTGATGCCGAATCGGTTCGTTTCCAACTCTTAGCTGACGCTCAAGATATCGCATTAGAGGTCACTAAGGTGTATCTCGATGCAACGAAAGCGTTTGAAATACTGACACTTTCTGAAAGCAACCTCTCAGTACATAAGAAAATATATCGTGATATACAAAAGCGTGTGGAATCAGGCATTGGTTCAACCGCTGATCTTTCTCAGGTTGAAGCTCGTTTAGCTAAAGCCCATGGCAATCTTTTAGCTGCACAGAATAATCTGTTTGATATACATACCCAGTTTAAACGGTTGGTAGGTCAACCTCCTCAAGATTTAATTTTCCCTAGAGCAGACCATTCTGCTTTGCCTTTTACCGTTGATGACGCTTTAGAAAAAGCCTACCAAGATCACCCGGTCATCAAAGTAGCGCAAGCCGATGTTGATTCCGCAAAGTTTCAATATAAACAAACTCAGGGAACAAATTACCCAACGTTATCTTTCGAAGCTGCACAAACATGGCGTGATGATGCCGGTGGGATAGAAGGTAGCAGCGATGAATTCTCGGCCATGATTAGGATGCGTTACAACCTGTACAATGGTGGTTCAGATTCTGCGCGCACCGACAGTGCAGCCTACCAAATGAACAAAGCGAAAGATTTAAGAGATCGGACTTATCGTAGTGTTGAAGAGGGGTTGCGTTTATCTTGGAGCGCTCTTGATTTGACATTACAACAAAAAGAATTTTTAGCCGATCATGTTGATTCTGCTTCAGATACGGTTATTGCTTATGAAAAACAATATAAGCTCGGCAAGCGAACACTATTGGATGTGTTGAATACTGAAAATGAGCTTTTCGAAGCAAGAAAAGGTTATCTCGATGCCAAATACGATGAACAGTATGCAAAATACCGTGTTATGAATGCAACTGGGTCATTGTTGAGTTCGTTGAGAGTGGATACACCCAAAGAGTGGCATGATGCGGTGGAGTACTAACATGTTGAAATACTTATGGCCAATGATAGCGAGCTTACTCTTTATCACCTCGACGGCTTCATCTGCTAGAGATGATTATCCATATATTGATATGCCACTCGCTGATCAAATAGACGATTTACGTGACGATGATTTTGACGGCGTGATTAATGCCAGAGATTTGTGCCCCGAAACACCATTGAAGTCAGAGATCGATAATGATGGTTGTGGCACTTTCATTAAAACCGAAGAGCAACTCCAGCTTAGAATTCTGTTTGCGAATGATTCAGCAATAGTCAACCCTGTGTTTCTAAGTCAAATACGGTCAATGGCCAATTTTCTCAAGCAATACCCTTCAGCTTCGATTGAATTACAAGGTTATGCCAGTAAGGTTGGGAATCCAGGTTATAACTTAGAGTTATCGAAAAACCGAGCTTATAATGTCGAGAAGGCGCTTGTTAGTTACGGCATTAGCCATACTCGTGTCCGTATTGTTGGTTTTGGTGATACTGAACTGACAGAAAATGGTGATGATGATATTAGCCATGCGATGAATAGAAAAGTTGTCGCCACTGTCGTCGGCCACAAAGGTTCGGTGAAAGAAGAGTGGACCATTTTCACCAAACGCAAGCGTTGAAATCGATATTTATCGAGGATTGGGGCGTGTTCGCCCCTTTTTTCTGTCTAAAATTGTAATGAGTTTACTAGCACAAAATGCTATCCTTGCGCGTCATCACCTTATGAGATAAAGATAATGAGCAAATTAACTGCTGACCTTCAAGCAAACTTAGAATTGTTTATTGAACAAACAAAAGAGACCCAACTAGTATGGGGCTTAAAAAATGAAGATGGTTGGCTGGCATGCGACTCGACAGAATTTGAAAGTAGTGAAGTTATGCCCTTTTGGTCAACCAAAGAAGATGCACAAACTCACAACGTTGAAGAGTGGTCTGACTTCGAAGTGTTAGAAATCCCTCTCGATATTTTCGTAGAAGATTGGTTGATTACCCTTGATGAAGATGGTGTGTTAATTGGCACCAACTGGAATGCAAGCTTAGAAGGTAAAGAAGTAGAACCTGCAGATTTGGCCAAAATGTACCTTTAGTGCCTTGAACTATTTAGTACCTTGAGCTAAATAATGGGTGTTCTATTTGCACGCTATTCCATTCGCAAACACTAGAACACCCGTTTAAATTTCACTTGATCTATACGTTGATTATTAGATACATCATAAAGTTACAGTTTGCTTTTGGTGAAGCGCATTCATCACCAACGCTTTGTTTACTAAATAATCGTTTAAACCCGCTTTACGTAGCTCACATGATGGGCAATCGCCACAACCATCACCAATAATACCGTTATAACAAGTCAGTGTTTCGTGTCTTATGAGTTCGAGAGCATCATGTTGATCCGCCAATGCCCAAGTTTCTGCTTTGTTTAGCCACATTAAAGGAGTACGAATGTTGAATGGGCGATCCATCCCTTGCACCAAAGCACTGTTCATCGCTTTAACAAAATCATTTCGGCAATCCGGATAGCCAGAAAAGTCTGTTTCACAAACACCAGTAATCACCTCATCTGCGCCTATTTGATACGCGTAAATACCCGCAAGGGTCAAAAACAGAATGTTACGCCCCGGCACAAACGAGTTCGGTAACCCATTCTCTTGTAACTCGTGTGATACTGGAATATCGTCACGAGTGAGTGAACTGATCGCTAACTCATTGAGTAAGCTTACATCCATGACTTTATGTGCAGCTACACCTAACTTTTTCGCTAAGGTGCTGGCAACCTCAATCTCGAGTTTATGGCGTTGGCCATAATCAAAGGTGATGGCGTGCACTTCATCAAACTCTTTTAATGCCTGAACCAAACAGGTTGTTGAATCTTGGCCACCACTAAATACCACAACGGCTTTTTTCATTTTCCTCTCCTCAGGCAATACTTAAATATTTATGCGTTTGAATCGATAAACGCCAGTTCCTCGCAATGCATGTTTCAATGCACAATTGGGTTGCCCGCTCTTTCTGACTAATAGGCTGTAAAGCAATCACTGTTGAATCAGGAACTTGCGCTCGCAGCAATAACGCATCTAGCTGTTCAATATCTTTAGCCGTTGCGACGGGGTGCTTGATCTCATTTGCTCTTAACAGAGCTGAATCGAGTACAGGCAGTTTGCCCTTCATTGCAACTTTTGGTGACACTGTCACCCATGCATTTGCCGAGGTTTGAACCGGGAATGTGCCGCTGGTTTCAATTTGAATGTGACATCCCATTGCCTCAAATGCTTGCGCAAGTGGACGCAGATCATAAATACACGGTTCACCGCCCGTAATTACAATATGTTTAGCATGATAACCCTGTGTTTTATAGAGCGACACCATCTCTTCTGCACTGACTGAGCACCAAGTTGGGCTATCTTGGGTTTTGGCTAGCACGTCATTGATTGGGCGTTCATCTTGCGGCGTTGCATCCCACGTCTGCTTTGTATCGCACCAAGCGCATCCCACTGGGCATTCTTGCAAACGAATAAAAACCGCAGGAACGCCAGTATGCACGCCTTCACCTTGAATGGTCTCAAACATTTCATTAATTTTGTACAACGTAAACTCAGCCTAACTCAATATCAAAAAATGCAGGTCGCTGACCTTAATAGATGCCTTGCCTTAGGTCAAACTAAACCCATCACGTGCGTAAAAATTTGACTAAATCAGTGGCGATCACATCTCAACTTGCATAAGCTGCTGGCTTTCTTCTTCACTTAATTTAGGTAAGTCATGTATAAACTCATCGCTTTAGATATGGACGGTACTCTTCTCAATAGCCAAAAACAGATCACAGCCAGAACAAAACAGGCTATAGCCAAAGCTCGTGAAAAAGGCATAAAAGTGGTGCTGGCGTCTGGACGTCCCATTGATGGCATGCGCGATAAGTTGCAAGAACTGCATTTAAACTCAAATGAGGATTTTGTCCTTTACTATAATGGTTCAATGGTTCAAAACATTGGCAGTGGTGAAATTATTCATCACAAAATTATCGATGGCCGCTCTGCAAAATTAGTCGCTAACCTTGCTAACCAACTTAACGTGAATACGCACGCCTTTAGCCAAGTTCATGGTCTGATCACGCCTAAAATCAGTGAATATACCGAGCTTGAAGCAAGAATCAACGGACTGCCGATCACGGAAATGGATTTTGAACAGCTTGAAGATGATCATCCCATCATCAAAGCAATGATTGTGGCAGAGCCGAGCTTGCTACAGAAAGCCATTGAACAACTTCCTCCGGAGCTCTATCAGCAGTTTACTATTGTACAAAGTGCACCATTCTTTCTTGAATTCTTAAACACACAAAGTAATAAAGGCGTCGGTGTCAAAGCGATTGCCGATCACTTGGGGATCGAGGCTAAACACATTATTTGTATGGGAGATGCTGAAAATGATCATCACATGCTGCAATACGCAGGACTTGGAATTGCAATGGCAAATGCGATGGAACAAACTAAGCAGCTAGCGGACTATATTACACTCAGTAACGACGACGATGGTGTGGCAGTTGCTATAGAAAAATTTGTACTCGGTGAGTCTCACGAATAGGCATTAAAGACGCCTCAGTCGAGGCGTCTTTAATCGGGATGTTGACTAAACAACCAAGTTAAGCACGGCATTTTCGCATGAACCATGCAAAGATGAGCATGAGTAGTGGCAAGCGGAGCGTCTCAACCATTAAAGAGAAAATACTGCTGTATGAAACGAGCGTGGCACCAAATAACACCACTTGATTGAGTGCTAATAACAAAATGATCAGCAGCCACATTCGTTGAAGAGTGATGTGTAGTGGTTCAGTGCTCTTTGTCATAACTAAAGCCGATGCCGTCAGCAAAATGGCTAACCAAGCGGTGAAACTAGGCAAGGGCCAGATCATAGCCAGCAGTGCAACCGTGATCGTTAAACCCCACCATACCCCACGCGAACCCAGCAGTGTTCTGACGTCGGTATAAGATTGTTCATCTAAACGAACAATATGCCACGCGACCAGAGCGCCCAACAATCCACCTATCACCATATCGCTGATGAAGGCTTCCCCAATATAGAATTTGGCCAACATTAATAGCCCCATCAACACGATAAAACCCACAAACATTCGGTTGAAATCGAGATGATCAAAAGCTCGCAATAGTGATATCCCTACACCAAACCAAACTGCAATCGGTAAACTTGGAAAACCGTACCCGTAACTTTGGCAAAGTTCCAACAATGGTATATAGGCATGGGGTCTTGGTAATGCAAATCCTTGCTGAGCGCCTAATGACAACAATGAACTCACGGTAACCACAAAAAATATCTTATAAACAGACTCTTTACCCAGATAACAGGCAATCACTGGAAACAAAACTATCAGCAATAAAGGATCCGTCAATTTGGTGATCCATACTGCGATTTGATAAATCGACGAACTCAGCGTATACGGCCATTCCGCGACCGTATTCTGCAATTTCATCATCCAGCCTAATTCGATTTGGTGAAACCGAGGCGCAGCAGAAACCAGATTCTCTACATAAATCACGGGTTGGCTATCCGCTTCTTGATACATGGTTTTGATCCGATCCCATTGCTCAGGGTAACGATACTGACTTGCATCAATACGATACGGATCGATCAGCATTGCGCTAGCAACCTCGACACCATAATGAGGAGCAAACCAAATAGGCAACTCATGTCCATTACGGCTATTTTTTGACTCAAAAGCAATCACATCGGAATCACTGCGACAGCTGTAAACGACAGCCGTATCCGTATACCCCAACATGCGGCCTACCGTTACAACAAGGCCCGTTTCTTCCCATGTTTCTCTTTGCGCGGCCAATTCTGGAGATTCACCGGGAGATATCGTCCCTCCTGGCAATGAAATCTGCTTGGTGATCACCTCGTTAACGAGCACGATCTTATGATCGGCTTTAACTAGGCATAGAGCACCACGAATATTATCTGGTAGCGTTACGGGTTGTTGAGCGACACCAACACTTGACCAGAACAACGACAGCAAACAGACACTCAACAATGAAAACTGTTTTAACACATTAAAAATCCATGATTATTATTATCGAATTACTTGCTATCGATTGACTTTCTTAACCAATGTATATGCGATGAAAAACCAGAACGTTGATAAAAAGATTGCGCTCCTTGGTTAAAATCCCACACTTCGACAAATACTTGGGTAATACCGTACTCTTTTAATGTCTGTTCCATTTTTTGAAACAGCTGCTGTGCGATATGCTGCTGACGATATTGTGGCTCAACGTAAAGCTCATCAATACTGCCCATTGGTACCGCTTTGCTCACGCTTGAAATTAACTCGCAAAAGTGACCCGATATAAATCCCACAATTTGACTGTCTATTTTGGCAACGTAAACCAAACATTCCGGATCATCTAAATAACGAGCAATACTTTTTTCTTGTTCAATCTCTTCTGCTGTTTTGAAATGCTCAGGGCAAGCAAGGTGATGCTCATGATGAAGGTCATACATCAACTGATTCAGTTGCGGTAAATCACGATCACAAGCAGGAGTTATGATAACTAACGACATATTTCGCGCTCTGAATGAATAAAGCTTTGGCCGTGATTCTATAAGATAGTGATTAAAAAATATATCTTCATGCGTAGCGTTTTTGTTCAATTGAGCGCTAATTTCGTCTTAGAAATAAGACCGATGAACTAAGAGAAACAAATAAAATGCGGATGACAAATTGGTAATGAAAACGCCTCATTCATCTGAGGCGCCTCGATTAATCGTCAACTATAAGGTAGCCGCTAGTGATGGAGCGCTTTTTCTAACTCACTCAAGCTCATTGGGTCATCAATTGTTGAAGGGACAGCATACTCTTCGCCATCGGCAATTTGTCGAATGACGCGACGCAGAATTTTACCAGAGCGCGTTTTGGGTAAACGATCAACAATTAACGCATGCTTAAAGCACGCTACCGCACCAATTTCACTGCGCACTTTGTTAACAAGTTCTTGTTCCAACTCGCGCTCATCCACCTTAACGCCATCTTTAAGCACCACCAACCCTAACGGCAACTGCCCTTTCAGCTCGTCATACACTCCAACTACAGCACATTCGGCAACCGCAGGATGAGCACCGACGATTTCTTCCATCTCCCCCGTAGATAAACGATGGCCTGCAACGTTTATCACATCATCAATTCGCCCCATGATGAAGAGATAACCCTCTTCATCCAAATAGCCACCATCACCAGAAACATAGTAACCGTCAAATTGAGCAAGGTAACCGGACTCAAATCGTTCGTGATCTCGCCATACCGTCGCTAAACAACTTGGTGGTAAGGGGCGTTTCAACGCCACAAACCCTTGTTGATTGGCGGGCATCACTTCACCTAGCTCATTGAGAATCTCAACCTGATAGCCAGGTATCGGTTTCGTTGCTGACCCCGCTTTAATTGGCATCGACTCAAGTCCTATCGGATTTCCAGCAATCGCCCAACCGGTTTCGGTTTGCCACCAATGGTCAACTACTGGCTTTTGAGTGTGCTGCTCTACCCATTCAAGTGTCGGCGGGTCAAGACGCTCTCCGGCCATAAAAATATTGGTTAAAGTGGATAAATCATAATGTTTGAGTAGATCGCCATTGGGATCTTCTTTTTTGATGGCGCGAAAGGCGGTAGGCGCAGAAAAAAGTACGTCCACCTTATACTCTTGGCACACTCGCCAAAATGCAGCCGGATCGGGTGTGCGTACCGGTTTACCTTCATACAAAATAGTGGTGCAACCGTGAATCAAGGGCGCATAAACAATGTAAGAGTGACCGACTACCCACCCCACGTCCGACGCAGCCCAAAAAACACCTTGTTGAGGCATATTGTAGATGGTTGACATGGAGTACTTCATCGCGACTGCATGACCACCGTTGTCGCGCACCACCCCTTTGGGTTTGCCTGTCGTACCTGATGTGTAAAGAATATAAAGCGGATCGGTCGCCAAAACCGGCACACAATCATGCGACGGTGCTTCTTTAACGGCTCGATTCCACTCTAGATCTCGCTCATTATTTAAGTCAGCCACATGCTCCGAGCGTTGTAACACCACCACTTTTTCCGGCTTCCATTTGCTGTCTAAAATGGCACGGTCAACTAAGGGTTTGTAGGGTAAAATCTTATTGATTTCGATACCGCAAGATGCCGTCATAATCACTTTCGGTTCAGCATCTTCAATACGTACCGCTAATTCATTGGGTGCAAAACCGCCAAAAACGACAGAGTGAATCGCGCCAAGCCGTGCACAAGCGAGCATCGCCATCACTGCTTCCGGGATCATTGGCATATAAATGATCACCCGATCGCCTTTAGCAACACCTTGCATTGCCAGCATTCCCGCCACTTTCGCTACCTGATCTCGTAATTGTGTATAGCTGTATTGACGCTTTCTTCCGGTCACTGGGGAATCATAAATCAGCGCGGTTTGCTCACCTCGCCCCTGTTCACAATGGAAATCTAGCGCCAACCAACAGGTATTGAGTACACCATCGGTAAACCAGCGTTCAATGCCATGCTCATCTTTTTGTAAGATAGTTTGGGGAAACTCAAACCACTCAATCTGCCGAGCTTGAGCCTGCCAAAATGATTCAGGTTCAGATTGAGCCCATTGATATTCCTTTAAATATGCCGACATAACATTTCCCTTAACATGATTTGAGGCTTAACGATGGACTCGCACCCAACCTTCCATTAACACCCGCGCGCTGCGGCTCATACTGGCTTTCTCTATTCCCCAATGACCCTCTCGTAAAACGGCTTTAGCGCCCACTTTCAGCGTACCGGATGGATGACCAAAAGTGACCGATTCTTTTGCTCCACCGCCCGCCAACATATTCACTAACGTCCCAGGGACACTGGCCGCTGAAGCGATAGCCACGGCGGCCGTTCCCATCATCGCATGATGCAGTTTTCCCATAGACAGAGCGCGCACCACAATATCGACATCGTTCGCCGATACCGCTTTACCACTGGATGACAAATAGGATTGCGCTTTTGCTACAAACGCTACTTTAGGCGTATGTTGGCGCAGTTGGGCTTGTTCAATATGCTCAATCAAACCCATTTTCACAGCGCCATAAGCGCGAATCGATTCAAACATCGCCAAGGCATGATCATCATTGTTGATCGCCTCTTGCAGCTCAGTACCTTGATAACCGATGTCGTGTGCATCGATAAAAATCGTCGGAATGCCCGCATTAATGAGCGTTGCATTCAAGGTTCCCATGCCGGGGATTTGCAGTTGGTCGAGCACATTTCCGGTTGGGAACATCACACCGCTATCATCGGCAGGATCGAGAAAATCAACCGCAATTTCGGCGGCGGGAAAAGTCACCCCATCAAGTTCGAAATCACCACACTCTTGCACTTCACCCTGTTCAGTTGGCACATGAATAAGAATGGTTTTGCCAATGTTGGCTTGCCAAACGCGAACCGTCACTACACCGTTATTAGGGATCCGTTCTGGGTCGATAAAACCGCTGTGAATCGCAAATGGCCCTACTGCCGCAGAAAGGTTACCGCAGTTGCCGCTCCAATCTACGAACGCTTTGTCTATCGAAACTTGGCCGAATAGATAATCGACATCGTGATCGGCTTGCTCACTTTTGGAGAGAATCACTGCTTTGCTGGTGCTAGAACTTGCGCCGCCCATGCCATCAATTTGTTTGCCATAAGGATCGGGGCTACCAATGACACGCAACAGCAGTTGATCTCGCGCCTCTCCCGCTTGCTGAGCCTCTTTGGGTAAATCTTCAAGCCGAAAAAACACGCCCTTACTGGTGCCGCCGCGCATATACATCGCCGGAATTTTTAATGAGTTACTCACGTGATACTCCTTTATCCTTAGCGTCATTGAGCCAGAAAATCTTGCGCAAAACGCTGCAATACGCCACCAGCCTGATACACACTGACTTCATCAGCCGTGTCTAAACGACAAGTCACCGTAACCTTCTGCTGTTCGCCCTTATTTACGCCTTGCGTACGCGTGATCACCAAGGTTAAGTCGACGCTCGGCTTAATATCTCCCACCACATCATAAAGCTCAGTACCATCGAGTTGCAGTGTGTGGCGGTCTGTTCCCGTTTTAAATTGCAGTGGCAGAACACCCATCCCGACTAAATTCGTGCGATGGATCCGTTCAAACCCCTCGGCAACAATGGCTTCAACTCCCGCCAAACGTACACCTTTCGCCGCCCAATCACGTGACGAACCTTGCCCATAATCGGCCCCAGCAATAATGATCAATGGCTGCTTACGATCCATATAAGTCTCTATCACTTCCCACATGCGGGTAACCAAGCCTTCAGGTTCAATACGCGCTAACGAACCTTGCTTTACTTTGCCCTCCTCTTGCACCATCTCATTGAACAGTTTGGGGTTAGCAAAAGTGGCGCGTTGCGCGGTCAGATGGTCACCACGATGCGTGGCATAGGAGTTAAAATCTTGCTCCGGAACGCCCATTTTGAGCAAATATTCCCCAGCGGCACTGGTCGCTAAAATAGCGTTCGATGGCGATAAATGATCCGTAGTGATGTTGTCACCTAAAATCGCCAAAGGTCGCATGGCCGACAGCCGACGTTCACCCGCTAACGCACCTTCCCAATAAGGCGGACGGCGGATATAAGTGCTCATGGGGCGCCAATCATAAAGTGGCTTTTGTTTGGCCATGTGCTCATCTAATTTAAACATCTGAATGTAGATTTGTTTGAACTGTTCGGGCTTAACATGGCGCGCCACCACATCATCGATCTCATCATCGGTTGGCCATAAGTCATTGAGGTAAATCGGCTTGCCTTGCGCATCTATTCCCAACGCGTCTTTTTCAATATCAAAACGAATCGTACCCGCAAGTGCATACGCCACCACCAATGGCGGGGAGGCAAGAAAAGCCTGTTTCGCATAGGGATGAATGCGGCCATCAAAGTTTCGGTTACCTGATAGCACAGCCGTAGTATAGAGATCGCGTTCAATGATTTGCTGCTCAATCATAGGATCAAGCGCGCCACTCATGCCATTACAGGTGGTGCATGCATAAGCGACGATGCCAAAACCGAGCTGTTCTAGCTCAGGCAGCAGGCCGGCTTCCTCTAAATAAAGTTTGGCTACTTTTGAGCCCGGTGCAAAGGAGGTTTTGACCCAAGGTTTGCGAACCAAACCCAATTGATTAGCCTTTTTCGCCAGCAACGCGGCGGCCACAACATTGCGCGGATTGCTGGTATTGGTACACGAAGTAATGGCGGCGATGATCACTGCGCCATCAGGTAATTCGCCTTCTTTGGTTTGCCACGCCCCCGCAATACCGCGCTCGGTCAGTTCGCTTGTCGGCAAGCGGCGATGAGGATTCGAAGGCCCGGCTAAATTGCGCTGTACACTTGAGAGATCAAATTCCAGCACCCGTTCGTATTGCGCTTTAATTAAATCATCGGCCCATAAGCCGGTTTGCTTAGCGTACTGTTCAACCAAGGCTACTTGCTGTGCGTCTCGACCCGTGAGTTTGAGATAGTTGATGGTTTGCTCATCAATATAGAACATGCCTGCGGTTGCACCATATTCAGGTGTCATATTGGAAAGCGTTGCGCGATCGCCAATCGTCAATGCGCGAGCGCCTTCTCCGAAAAACTCCAGATAACAAGATACCACGCGCTGATTTCGCAAGAACTCCGTAATGGCAAGCACAATGTCGGTCGCAGTGATCCCCGCTTGGCGTTGACCGGTTAGTTTAACGCCGACAATATCGGGCAGACGCATCATCGAAGGCCGACCTAACATCACTGTTTCGGCTTCTAACCCACCGACGCCAATCGCCAACACACCTAATGAATCGACATGAGGAGTATGGCTGTCAGTACCGACACAAGTATCTGGAAACGCTAAACCGTTTTTCACTTGGATGACGGGCGACATTTTTTCTAAGTTAATCTGGTGCATGATGCCATTGCCTGCCGGAATAACGCTGACATTTTCAAAGGCGGTTTTGCACCATTCGATGAAGTGAAAGCGATCTTCATTGCGGCGATCTTCAATCGCACGGTTTTTTTCAAACGCGTCAGCTTCGAAGCCGGCATGTTCAACCGCGAGTGAGTGATCGACAATCAGTTGCGTTTCCACCACAGGGTTTACTTTGGATGGATCACCGCCTTGCTGAGCGATCGCGTCTCTTAACCCCGCCAAGTCCACTAAAGCGGTTTGTCCTAAAATGTCGTGGCACACCACACGCGCCGGATACCACGGGAAGTCGAGATCGCGCTTACGCTCAATCAGCTGTTTCAGCGAATCAACCAATGTGTGCGGCTCACAGCGGCGGACTAAGTTTTCCGCCAGTATCCGTGAGGTATAAGGCAGCCGATCATACGCTCCGGCTTGGATATCATTGACCGCTTCTCGTGCATCAAAATACTCCAGCGCGGTCACTGGTAATACTTTTTTGTATTGGCTGTTGATCGTTTGATGACTCATCAATTCCACCCATAAAACTGTCTATTCGAAACATTGTCTATTCAAAACATCGTCTAGCGAGCTAGGTTTTACCTGCCATCAAACCATACACCAAAGGAGCATGGCTTGATTTCATCCCATTAACGCTGCTCTATTGGTATCCACTCTTGATGTTCAGGGCCGTCATAATCGGCACTTGGGCGAATAATTCGGTTATTAGCGCGCTGCTCAAACACATGAGCGGCCCAGCCGGTTAATCGACTCATCACAAAAATAGGGGTAAATAATGGCGTAGGGATACCCATAAAATGGTAGGCCGAAGCGTGGAAGAAATCCGCATTACAAAATAGGCCTTTCTCACGTTTCATCACCGCTTCAACACGTTCTGATACCGCGTACAAATGCGTGTCGCCCACCGCTTCAGATAACGCTTTTGACCAACGTTTGATCAATGCGTTACGCGGGTCACTTTCACGATAAATAGCATGACCAAAGCCCATAATTTTGTCTTTATTAGCCAACATTTGCAGAATATTGGCCTCAGCTTCGTCCGGTGTTTGCCAGCGTTCGATCATCGCCATCGCCGCTTCATTGGCTCCACCATGCAACGGACCACGCAGTGTGCCAATCGCCCCAGTTACGCAAGAGTGAATATCTGACAGCGTAGAAGCACAGACGCGCGCGGCAAACGTTGATGCATTAAACTCGTGCTCTGCGTACAGAATCAATGAGCAATGCATCACCTGCTTGTGCAGCTCGCTCGGTGCTTTTCCTGTCAGCATTTTTAAGAAGTAGCCACCAATGCATGCTTCGCTTTGATCTTCAGTGTCAATCCGGATACCTTGGTGGCTGAAATGATACCAATAACAGATAATAGCGGGGAAAAGTGCCAACATCCGTTCGGTCGCACTCAACTGCTCAGCAAAACTGTGCTCAGTTTCAAGGTTGCCTAAAACTGAACAGCCAGTGCGCATTACGTCCATTGGATGTGTACTGGCTGGCAGCAGCTCTAGCGCGGCTTTTAACGGCTGCGGTAAACCTCGTAATCCCATTAAGCGGGTTTTGTACTGGTCAAGTTCACTTTGATTAGGTAAATGGCCAATCAATAACAGATGAGCGACCTCTTCAAACTGTGCATGGTTGGCAAGATCGGTGATGTCATAACCTCGATAAGTTAGACCCGTCCCCGTTTTTCCGACAGTACATAAAGCGGTGACTCCCGCGCTTTGACCGCGCAGACCTGCGCCGCCCAGTGGTGCGTTTGACATGTTGAACTCCTTTTCCTTTGTTTTTATTATTCCTTTGATGAAAAAAGCTCGTCGAGCTTATCTTCGTAATCGTGGTAATTGAGATAGTCATACAGCTCGCTACGGGTTTGCATGCTATCGAGCAAAGCTTGTTGGTTGCCCTGCTCTAATAAATGGCGATAGACATTCTCAGCCGCTTTATTCATCGCACGAAACGCACTCAATGGGTAAAGCACCATATCCACTTTCACTTGAGCAAGTTCTGCACATGGGTAGAGCGGCGTCTGACCAAACTCAGTAATGTTGGCTAAAATCGGCACTGATTTACCACAAGCTGCGCTTAGCGCGGTGGAGAAACGATCGTACTGCTCAAGAGTGGTCATCGCTTCGGGGAAAATCATATCGGCTCCGGCCTGCACGCAAGCAATGGCACGTTCAATGGCGCTATCAATTCCTTCCACCGCTAACGCATCGGTACGCGCCATGATCACAAACTCTGGGTTCACTCGTGCATCTACCGCAGCTTTAACGCGGTCAACCATCTCTTGCTGGCTGACGATCGCTTTATTAGGGCGGTGCCCGCAGCGTTTCTGCGCAACTTGATCTTCCATATGCACGGCAGCAGCGCCCGCTTTTTCCATCGCTTTGATAGTGCGAGCAATGCTAAATGCGCCGCCAAAACCGGTATCAATATCCACCAGCAAAGGCAAATCACACGCATTGGTGATGCGCTCAACATCCACCAGCACATCATTTAATGTGGTGATACCTAAATCGGGCAAACCATACGAAGCGTTAGCGATGCCACCACCCGACAGATAAATGGCTTGGTGGCCTAAACGTTTGGCCATCATTGCGCAATAGGGATTGATCGTGCCGACAATCTGCAGTGGATCATTTTGTTGAACTGCGAGTCTAAATTTCGCCCCCTGACTTAAGCTCATGAGATTCTCCTAATCAATCGCTTGGTTATCGCCCTTATTCAAGGCCGCTCTATGCGTGGTTCTTGGTTTGATTCATTGCAGGCATGATTATTTTCTGCCCACCGCCCTGTGGCTTACTCTTTTACTATCTGCTGTTCAATCAAGATTCGACTGCCCGAAATATGGCGTCGCATCAACATCTCAGCCAGTTCTTCATCGCCGTTTTTGATCGCTTGTAGAATGTATTTGTGCTCATCCAACGCCTCCTTCGGACGTGAATGTGAGCGTGGCGATTGATAACGATACATGCGCAGTAAGTGATAGAGCTCATCACACAATAAAGTCACTAATTTATGATTACGGCTGGCTTTGATGATGCGGTAATGAAAGTCAAAATCACCGTGTTGATGAAAATAGGAAGCCCCTTCGACTTGCTCAATATGATTCGAATGTGTCGACAATAACGCCTCTAGCCCTTGTAATTCAGAGGGCGAAATGTTGCGCGCCGCTAACCTTGCCGCCATACCCTCTAGCGCTTCGCGTACTGCATAAAGCTCCACCAACTTACCGGGTGATAACTCAATGACTCGCGCGCCCACATGTGAAACACGTTCGATCAACCCCAAGCCTTCCACACGCATTATCGCTTCACGCAGTGGCCCACGGCTGACTTGAAAACGTTTGGCGAGTTCGGGTTCTGAAATCTTGCTGCCCGGTGCTATACGCCCTTCAACAATCGCCTCAATCAGATACTCCGTAAGGTTTTCCGATTTGGTGTTCTCTTTTTCTCGTTCAACAGCGTGTGATTTTGTATCAGTACTGTTTAGTGTTAGTGCACTATTCATCTTGTTATCGCTCACAGGTTGGATTCATGCTGAGGCGCAAAGCACTCACACACTTATATGTGTTAACAATTATTAAAACTTATTGTTAAAATAGACCATAAAACTATCGATAATCAATAAAATTGTCGACACATTAGACTAATGTATAAGAAACTTAATGATTAAATTTGAACCCGAAGAAGATAAAACTCTGTGAGCTTGAAAAGAGAAAAGTGTCGATTTCGCAGATAGAATAAGCAGTGCAACCCATTACCGATGACACGGCCGTCACTTATGAATCTTTGCAAGAGAATCACGCACTCTCCTTTTGGTTACGCTCTCGCCTGCTCGTTGCTCTTATCTGGATGCATTGCTTACAACAGTAAACCGAAAAATCCGCGCAGCTACCCACTACTGAGTGAAGCGATCTATTCTGAGGATGCTCTTTCATTGGCAGACAACCCAAATATTATTCGCACGGCAATAGAGCAGAATCAATCGGTTACGATCAATGACCTCAACGCGCTAACAAGCCAGTTACCTATTGTTTTTCCTGAATTAAATTTACACCTTGAGCAAGAACACTCATTTGATGCTCGCTTATTTCAAAGCGCAGTACGGCAACTTGTTGCTCAATTTGCTTGTGAATTGTACAGCAGCCAGCAAATGTCCGATTCGGTTCAAATGTGTGCAAACGATGGCCGTGTAACACCGAACAACTTAGGTTATTTGCCTTTCCAGCAAGGCAAGTATTCGGGTGAGCGCTTAACGGTTCATCGACATTCTCAACCGCAAGGTTCTCAATCGCAAAGTGTAGCCGTTGATCTCTATCTTAAAAGCACATCGGAGCGACCATTGAGCTCAATATGGGGCTCGACGCATACTTTAGGGCGGTTCCATGGTTCGCACTTTTCATCGGACAGTGTGGTACTCACCGTCTACTTCGAAGGGCATGTGTTAGATGAGCGCCATCAATGGCAAGCCCAATATCCCGAACCTTTGATCTTTTTCTTACTGCTGCCCAGTATCACGACCTTACTTCAACAAGGTAATGACGCCTCAGCTGCGCAATTTGCAATGAATAACACCCGTTTACTGCTCGTAGATAGTGAGACAAGACGCTAGCGAAGACTCGTCGCACAACGCAGCAAAATAACGCCGTGAACTTTATGAACAAAAACGTTTTTATGCCCTATATTGTTTTTATCTACGCATTAGAGACAAACCTGTAACAGGTTATTAACTTAACGTATCTGCATTAGATCATTGATGCAGTCATGATAACAACGATAAGCACCCTATCTCCGCCTGTAGCATTCAGTCACAAACGCTCCAAGGTAAAGATGAAGATGCGCCCTACATAAGGAACGTGAATATGTTTAAGCAGTTCAAACCAACCCTCACTGCATCCATTCTGGCTGCAACCTTTTCTATTAGCAGCTTCGCCGCTGATATTGAGAAACTTCACATTTTAGTACCCGGTGGCGCGGGTGGTGGTTGGGACATGACGGCTCGTGGTACAGGTGATGTACTGATGAAAACCGACATTGTCGGCAATGTGTCTTACCAAAACTTATCCGGTGGTGGTGGTGGTAAAGCGATTGCACACCTAATTGAAACCGCAGACCGCCAAGAAGATACCTTGATGGTCAACTCTACACCGATTGTTGTTCGTTCTTTATCCGGTGTTTTTCCACAATCCTTCCGCGATTTAACACCGATTGCCGCCACCGTTTCTGATTATGGCGCTATCGTTGCTGCGGGCGATTCAAAATACAAAACGTGGGAAGATGCGGTTGCCGATTTCAAAGACAACCCGCGTAAAGTGAAAGTCGCTGGCGGTTCTGCTCGTGGCAGTATGGATCACTTAGTCGCCGCAGCCGCTTTCAAAGGGCAAGGGTTGGATCCAAAAGAAGTTCGCTACATCGCCTATGACGCGGGTGGCAAAGCCATGGCGGCACTACTTTCTGGTGAAACACAACTGCTTTCAACAGGCTTAGGTGAAGTGCTTGAAATGTCCAAGTCTGGCCAAGTGAAAATTTTGGCGATCACCGCCCCTAAACGTTTGGAATCTGCCCCGAATATTCCAACATTAACTGACTATGGCAACCCAACAGTCTTTGCTAACTGGCGCGGCTTCTTCGCAGCCCCTGGGATCAGCCAAGAGAAGATTGATCAGTGGAACGCAGCATTAGCGAAAATGTACACCACCGATGAATGGAAAATCGTCCGCGACCGTAATGGTTGGATCGATAACTATCAAGCGGATAAAGAGTTTTACGCCTTCTTAGAAGCCCAAGAGAAAGAGATGGGTGATCTGATGCGTGAGCTCGGTTTCCTGAAGTAAGGTCGCTAAGGGGACAGTTCCTTGCCTTGTCCCCGCTAGCAACACTTTTGCCGTGTGCAGTTATGCTCAATACTCCTTTGTTTATCAGGCAAATATGGATAGGAAAACCTTCATATACCTATCCCTTTGCCCTTAGTTAATCAATTCATTAACTCGCTGCTACACGGCTCTTTTCTCCCCTATTTCTACCATGGAGTTGGATATGTCGGATCTGCCAACCAAATTTTTCAGCAAAGAATATTTACTGTGCCGCGATCGCGTTGGCGCGTTGATCTTCCTTGTTCTTAGCCTTTGCTACGGCTATCAAACGACTCAAATACCGATGTTTCCCGGTGATGAATATGAACCGTTTAACGCCCAAACCTTGCCGACTCTGCTGACTTACGCTGGAATTGGCCTCTCTTTGTTGATGCTGGTGTTAGGGCAGCCCGATAAACAAAGCGGCGCGGTATTGCACTTCAACTGGAAATTGTTGATTGGTTTTTTAGTGTTGATGGCGCTGTATGGACTTGGTCTAACCTATTTAGGCTTCGTACTGGCCACCAGTTTCTTTCTACTCGCTGGCTTTTATATTTTGGGTGAAAGACGCAAATCAGTGTTATTTGGTGCTTCTTTTCCCTTTGTCATTGCGTTTTATCTGCTGCTTACTCAAGGTTTGGACATCTACCTTGAGCCCGGCGTTATTTTCACACTCTGGTAGGAACTGATTATGTTAGATGGAATTTTACAAGGGCTTTCTACCGCCATGATGCCAATGAACATCTTCATGGTGATTGTGGGCTGTTTCGTCGGTACTTTTATCGGCATGTTACCCGGGCTTGGCCCGATTTCGGCCATCGCGTTGATGATCCCGATCACCTATGGCCTTGAACCATCTTCAGGTTTGATTTTAATGGCCGGCGTTTATTACGGCGCTATTTTTGGCGGCTCCACTTCCTCCATTTTGATTAATGCTCCCGGATGCTCGGCAACCGTGGTCACCGCGTTTGACGGCTACCCCATGGCGCAAAAAGGCCAAGCTGGTAAAGCGTTAGCCATCGCCGCTTACGCCTCTTTTACAGGCGGAACCTTGTCAGCGATTATGCTCTTGGTCGCAGCGCCTGCACTGGCCAGCGTGTCACTGAGTTTTCAATCCTCTGACTATTTTGCGTTGATGCTACTCGGTCTATCGGCGGTCGCCGCCTTTGCTGGAAAAGGACAAGTCCTTAAAGCATGGATGATGGTTGTTCTTGGCTTGATGCTCTCTACCGTTGGTATTGATAAAGGCGTTGGTGTGGAACGTTTTACCTTTGGCTTAACTGATTTAATGGACGGTTTTAGCTTCCTCTTGCTGGCGATGGCGACATTCGCTTTAGGCGAGACATTAATGGGTATTTTAAAACCAGAAAACGACACGCGTACAGATGAACAGAATAAAATCAGCAACTTGGGCAGTATGAAAATCACCAAGGCAGAATTTAAAGAAGCGGCTCCCGTTTCAATTCGTGCTTCCATTTTAGGTTTTTTCACTGGCGTGTTGCCCGGCGCTGGCGCAACCATCGCCGCATTTTTGAGTTATGGTATGGAGCGCAGCTTAGCGCCCAAAGATAAAAAAGAAGAGTTCGGTAAAGGGTCTTTGCGTGGGCTTGTTGCACCAGAGTCAGCCAATAACGCCGCCTCTAGCGGATCTTTTGTTCCGCTGTTGACACTCGGCATTCCCGGCTCTGGCACCACAGCGATCATGCTTGGAGCCCTGCTCTCTTACGGCATTCAACCTGGCCCTCGTTTATTTGTTGATCACCCTGATGTCTTTTGGTCTGTCATCATCTCAATGTATCTCGGTAATATTGTACTTATCATCCTTAACTTACCGCTTATTCCATATATTTCAAGGCTATTGGCGGTGCCAAGAACCGTATTGCTGCCGATGATTTTGTTCTTCTCAATCACCGGAGTTTATTTGGTTTCGTTTAACACTATGGATGTTTACGTAATGTTGATCGTCGCGATGGGGGCGATTGCTCTACGGTTAGCCAACTTCCCGCTGGCACCACTGCTGCTTGGCTTTATTTTGGGGGGATTAATGGAAGAGAACCTTCGCCGCGCGTTGATGATCAGCGATGGGGAGTTAAGCTTCTTGTGGGAACGTCCGATCACTTTCGTGTTTACCGTGCTTGCAGTTGTGATGTTGACTAGCCCACTTGTGGTGATGCTGGCGAACAAACTTCGCTCTTCACCGACCAAAGCAGTTGAATAACAAGAGATTGTATCAATAGATACTCATCCAACCATACAAAGACCTAGCGAAAATGCTGGGTCTTTGCTTTACTATGCACTTCAAATTTTTTCAATGTCAGCGATTGTCATGTCGTTCATCGTACCTATCTAGGAGTCTCCATGACGGATAGACACTCTTTAATCATCGTTGAAGATGATCTAAAACTCAGAGAAATGTTAACAGAATACTTTGAAAGTCAAGATATTAGCGTCATTGCCCTTGCTGAAGGTGCCAAAGCGAGCGCGGTCATTTTAGAGCAACAACCAGATATCGTGTTACTGGATTTAATGCTACCCGGTGAAGATGGGCTGACAATTTGTAGACAGATCCGTCCTATGTACAACGGTAAGATATTGATGCTAACCGCCAGTGATGACGATTTTGATCACGTTGCAGCACTGGAAATTGGTGCCGATGATTTTGTGACAAAGCCGATTAAACCACGCGTCTTGCTTGCAAGAATGCGTATGCTACTGCGCAGAGTCGACAACGAGCCAATTCAAACCGCGAAAACCGTGCTTGAATTTGGGGCCTTGTCTCTCAATCAATCTCGACATCTGTGTGAAATGAATGGTGAGGCCGTGGCGATGACCGACAGCGAATTCGACTTGCTGTGGCTACTGGCATCAACACCAGATCAAGTCCTATCACGGGATGTATTAACTAAAGCGTTACGCGGGATTGAATACGATGGGCTTGATAGAACCGTCGATAACAAGATTGTCATTTTGCGTAAAAAACTCGGTGATGATTCTTCCACACCGAAACGCATTATTACGGTCCGAGGGAAAGGATACCTTTTTGTACCAGACACGTGGTAATGACCACGTATTTTAGAAGAAACCTGTATGCGTCGTATCTACGTTGAATCTTTTGTTGGTTTATTGCTCTTTTTTTTAGCGACACTCATTACCATTGAACTGGTCGTTTACCAGCTTGGTACTGACTACGATTACGTACTTGAAGATTATCAAGCTGAAGCATTTCATGACTTGGTCACTCGTATTTATCAGCATGAAGGTGAAGCCAACACCTTAAATGTACTAAAAGAATATGCCGATAAAACACGACAACTGATAGAGACGCATACTGAAAAGACCTTACCCTCAGATGTGCGAGCGTTTTTCTTTACCACCGCCCCCAATGCCTACACCTACTACGATGATGATCGTTTTTTATGGCTGCGCCTGACGTCCACCTCACCAATTTACAGCTTTAAACCCGATGAAGAATCACCACTGAGGCAAGCCATTTTCTTCGCAGATAATCTCTCACTTTTGCTGCTTGTCGTCGGCTTTGCACTGTACTGTGTGTTGCTGATCTGGTTCATCAGTCGGCGAGTGCGTGAATTGGAAAAAGTGACCTTAGCCTTTGCCGCTGGTGATCTAACCGCTCGCGCCTCCATCAAAAGCGGCGATAAAGTCGGCTCTTTAAACAAAAGCTTTAACTACATGGCAAGCAAAATTTCCGCCTTGGTGCTCAGCAATAAAGCGCTGAGTAATGCCGTGGCTCATGAGTTACGCACTCCTATCTTTCGGATCCAATGGCAAGCAGAAATGTTGGCCGATGAATCTCTGACACCAAAACAAGCGGCGAAAGTCGCCAGTATCATCGAAGATACCGAAGAGATGGAAACGATGGTCGATGAACTTCTTTACTACGCGAAAGTTGAAAGGCCAGAAAACGAACTCAATATGCAGACAATTCAGCTCAATTACTGGCTCGAACCGATACTAGATAAA
Source organism: Vibrio sp. RM-69-4 (assembly GCF_024743775.1). Lineage (NCBI taxonomy): Bacteria > Pseudomonadati > Pseudomonadota > Gammaproteobacteria > Vibrionales > Vibrionaceae > Vibrio > Vibrio sp. RM-69-4. The sequence goes on along the minus strand of NZ_JAMQXI010000017.1, from coordinate 265,762 downwards.
TGGCGCAGCAACAGCATAGTCGAGATCCAGTTGCTACCATTAGCACAAGTCGCCACTTTACAGGTCGATCCATACCTTCTCAAAAGAGCTCTGGATAATTTATTAGGTAATGCTCAGAAATACGCCAAAAGCAAAATAGCCGTTGAAACCTCCGTGATCAACGCAGGTCAAGCAGTGCAAATTGATATCCATGATGATGGAGAAGGGATTGACCCGCAGCACTGGCCATTCATTTTTGATGCTTTTTACAGCGCGGATCTCTCACGTGGAGCGCGACAATCAGGCTTCGGATTAGGCTTGGCCATCGTCAAACAGATCGTTTTACGCCACAACGGCCAAGTATCGGTGGCTAAAAGTGTGTTCGGAGGCGCTTGCTTTACTCTTGTACTACCCGTGGTGGGCGTTTAATATCGGGCCACTTAAGAGAATCAGTGAACTGACGTCATTGATTCTCTTTTTTAACATGAGGGTGCGGGGCGAAGGCTATTTTACGTCTACACGTAATTCACTCATGCCCATTGTCATAGTTATTCATTATTAGGTTGTTCATTTTATGAAACCAGGTCGTACGGGTATAAAGCGTCTGTTTTATGCCACAGGTTATTCAATACAAGGGCTGAAAGCCGCGTGGCTAAACGAAGCCGCTATTCGACAAGAAACTGTCACTTCAATTTTGTTGATTACCATTACTTTCTTTTTGCCTGTCACTAAAATTGAGCAAATCATGATGATTGGTTGCTTAGTCTTAGTTGTGATTGTGGAGTTGATGAATTCCGCCGTGGAAGCCGTGGTTGACCGCGTCGGTAGCGAATGGCACGAACTCAGTGGCCGCGCCAAAGACGTCGGTTCAGCTGCCGTACTGATCGCGTTGATATTTTCAGCATTCACATGGATGTTTATTCTGTGGCCTTATTACTTTTAGCGTATCATTTTGGCGCGCGTTAATGGCTCATTGCTTTATAACGGCCAACCAGTTGTAAAAAAGCCAGCAGAATCATAGAACAAACGACTGCTGGCTATGTCGATTTAGGAATGGTTTGGATAATCTGTATATCCCTTAGTACCTCCACCAAATAAGCAACTTGGATCAAATGCCGATAATGTACGGTTCATTTTCAAACGCTCGACTAAGTCTGGATTCGCAATAAAGGGACGCCCAAATGCGACTAAGTCGGCGTAGCCATTTTCCAAGATTTGGTTTGCTCGCTCAACGTCATATCGGCCTGCAACAATAATGGTATTGGTGAACAGCTCACGTAAATGTCGGCGAAAATCTTCAGGGATTTGTGGAGCATCATCCCAATCAGCTTCTGACAAATGCAGATACGCAATACCGAGTTTCTGTAATTGCTCCGCCGCTTGTAAAATCGTTGGGACGATATCTGGGCAGTTCATATCTTTAAATGTGATGTAAGGCGCCAAGCGAACTCCAACTTTGTCAGCACCAACCTTATCAATGATTGCACTCACAACTTCCATAAGAAAACGTAAGCGGTTTTCTCTGCTGCCACCATATTGATCAGTGCGATGATTCGAATTGGTTCGCAAAAACTGATCGATCAGATAGCCATTACCACCATGAATTTCGACGCCATCAAAGCCAGCCGCAATCGCATTGTGTGCAGCATTAGCAAAATCGCGTACCACTTGGTTAATCTCTTGCAATGTCATTGCTCTTGGTTCAACGCATTCCATCATCTCACCGGCACTCCCCGGCTGTGCAATCCAGACTTTGGTATCGACTGGAGCAATAGCTGAAGGAGCCATCGGCTTTTGACCTTGTTGAAAAACAGGATGCGATACTCGCCCTACATGCCATAGCTGATTCACTATTTTTCCTCCGCGGTCATGCACGGCTTGAGTGACCTGCTGCCAACCCACAATTTGTTCTGGCGTGTATATGCCAGGAGTAAATGAGTATCCTTGGCTATCGTCTGATATTTGTGTTGCTTCAGTAATAATCAGACCAGCACTCGCTCGCTGAGCATAATATTGCGCCATGATGTCGTTGGGAACATTACCCGGTTGACTTGTCCGAGCACGCGTCATCGGGGCCATTACCAGCCGGTTATTCAAAGAAAGTGGACCGATTTGTATCGGGGAAAATAAGCTACTCATCATTCAATCGCTCTGTATTGGGTTGTTATCCATAGGCTATAACAAAAGAATCACTAAATAATCTAGCTATAATTAAAAAGAGTATTTAGGATTACTTAACAATAACTGCGATATAGAATCTTAATGAACAAATTATTGAACATGGAGGTCTTTGTTGCCATTGTTGAGCAACAAGGGTTGGCGGCCGCCGCAAAAGCCATCAATATGTCCGCTGCTTCAGTCACACTAAAACTGCAAGAGCTTGAACGCCACTATGGCGTGAAATTGCTGCAAAGAACCACACGTAAAATTGCATTGACGGAAGCCGGCGAACGTTTCTATCCATTATGTTTACAAACCTTATCCAACATCACTGAAGTCGAGTCTTCGCTATTCGCCGAGAAAACACACTTGGAAGGCAATATAAAAATTTCAGCACCCAAAGATCTCGGGCGACAACATTTATTGCCACTGCTCGACTCCTTCTTAGCAAGACATCCTAAAATTGTGCCTCAGATTACCTTTAGTGACAGTGTGTTAGGGATATATGAAACAAAACTTGATTTGGTATTGCGTTACGGCACACTCAAAGATAGTCAATTGGTTTCCAGAAAATTAGCAACAAGTCGCCGCGTTCTTTGTGCCTCACCCGCATATTTAGCGTGTCATGGTCAACCGACACACCCAGAGGATCTCAAACAGCATGCTTGCTTGGGTATGCTACGCAAAAGTGAATCATTAACGCGTTGGTCTTTTCTTAAAGGAGATGCCGTTCAAGATATTCTGATCAAACCATCACGTTTGTCTAATGATGGCGAAGTGATTCGCCAGTGGGCACTCGAAGGCGCAGGTATTGCACTCAAATCACAACTCGATATTCAACCCGACCTCAATGCTGGGAAACTCGTTCTTCTCTTGGAAGATTATCGGCAAAGTTTTAGTTCACACGATTTGGCCACAGGATCGGACTTGCATCTGCTCTATCCTAATCGTGATCACCAACCGTCACGTATCAAAATATTGATCGAGGAGATTGTGCGCTATTTTGAAAAACGTACGCTTCCTACTGGGCAATAGCAAAAGAGCGCCGATAAAGGCGCTCTTTGTTTATTTTATTTCGACAATTTTCGGCGATTAAATGTCGAAAATTGTATTTTTGCTCTTAGGCGGCTATTTCTTATTCGCGTACTTCATTGAGTCCAACGCGACAGCGAAAATAATAATGCCGCCTTTAATGATGTACTGCCAGTAAGGGCTCACGCCAATGTAGGTCATACCATAGTTGATCACAGTGAAGATAAGCACACCCGTGACCACACCCGCAATGCTTCCGACACCGCCAGCAAATGACACGCCACCCACAACACAGGCTGCAATCGCATCCAACTCGTACAAGAAGCCAAGATTATTGGTCGCACTGCCGATACGGCCAGCTTCCAACATACCGCCAAACGCATAGAACACACCCGATAAAGCATACACTTTCAGTAGCGTCAGTGGCACATTAACGCCAGAAACTTTTGCGGCTTCTGGGTTGCCACCGACCGCGAAAATGTTCTTACCAAAAACGGTCTTATTCCACAAAATCCATGTAAAGATAATCGCGACAATGGCGTAGAAGGTTATGTACGAAAACCTAAAATCCCCAAATCGAATAAAACCTTGAGTGAATGAAGAGAAACGCTCATCAAAACCTGCAATTGGAGATGCACCCACCGAATCGTAGTAGAGAGAGTTAATCCCGTAGACGATGATCATGGTGCCTAATGTGGCGATAAACGGCGTTACTTTTAAATAAGCCACAATCACACCGTTCACTAAACCGATGATCGCGCCGATCGCGCACACACAAAGAATCACAGCCACAATCGGCACGTCACCAATGCTGGGGAATACTTTGTTGACGTTATCAATTGATTGTAAAAGTGTTGCCGAAATTACAGCGGCTAAACCCACTTGACGTCCAGCAGAAAGGTCGGTTCCTTGCGTTACAATCAGCCCCGCCACACCCAATGCAATAATAACGCGCACTGAAGATTGCGTTAATATATTACTAAAGTTGCGTAAACTTAAAAACGATGGCTCCTGAATAATAATAATTGCCAGAAGAATAAATAGAACTGCATAGATCGCACCTTCCTTTAGGTGCTTCATTGCAAATGTTTTAACTGAATCCATAATAATTTCCCTAGAGGTAACGAGAGGCCAGCTCTAATATTTCATTCTGTGAAGTGTCTTTAGTATTAACGATTCCCGCAGCTCGGCCATTACTCATTACCAATATTCTATCGGTAATGCCTAACAACTCTGGCATTTCGGAAGAGATAATAATAATCCCTTTATTCTTTTTCGCTAATTCCAATATCAATTGATAAATTTCAAACTTTGCTCCGACATCAATACCTCGAGTCGGCTCATCAAGCATTAATATTTCTGGCTGAGTTAACAACCAACGGCCAATAATGACTTTCTGCTGATTACCACCAGACAAAGAACCGATTGATGTTTCATGAGAAGGTGTTTTTACACTCATGGAGTCGATTACCCACTGTGTATCACTCCTCATTTTTTTATTACTCAGTAAACCTAATTTGGTTTTGTATTCATCCACATTGGCAACCAAAGAGTTAAAGGTAATATCTAAATTACTGTAAATGCCGGTTGAGCGACGCTCTTCTGTCACCAACGCAAAACCACTATTGATAGCTTCATGTGCATCACGGTTTTTCATCTCTCGGCCATGTAAGATAATGTGGCCGTTACTACGCTCACGAACCCCAAAAATGGTTTCCACAATATCAGTGCGTCTTGAACCGACGAGCCCAGCCACACCTAAGATTTCACCTTCTCTGAGATCAAACGAAATATCCTGAATAGAGGGCTGGTTGAGTGCTGTTAAGTTTTTGATTTCGAGGATAATTTCTTTTGGCACATTGGTCTTTGTGGGAAAGCGCTGTGTTAATTCACGGCCAACCATCATCGAAATGATTTTGTCCATATCGAGCCCTTTCAACGGCCTCGTATCAACCCATTGCCCATCACGCAAGATGGTTATCTCATCACAAATAGTAAATATTTCTTCCATTTTGTGAGAGATGTACACCACGCCACAGCCTTTTTCTTTCAACTTGTTAATGATAGTAAAAAGATGCGATACCTCTTTTTCAGTCAAAGAGGACGTGGGTTCATCCATGATCACAATGCGCGCGTTGTAAGAAAACGCTTTCGCTATTTCGACCATCTGCCTTTGTGATACCGATAATTTAGCCACTTTAATTTTCGGGTCTATATCAATATCGAGTTCATCAAAGATCTCTTTGGTATCGCGATACATTTTATCGTGATCGACAAAGAGTCCTTTCTTTGGGTAACGCCCTAGCCAAATATTATCCATTACAGAACATTGTAATACTTGGTTAAGCTCTTGGTGGACCATGGAAACACCCGCTTCCAAAGCTTGCTTAGACGATTGAAAATTCACATGTTCGCCTAAAAATATAATATCACCTTCGTTTTTATCATAAATTCCAAAAAGGCATTTTAATAGCGTCGACTTACCTGCACCATTCTCTCCCATTAACGCATGAATAGAGTGTGGTCGAACTTTCAAATTAACTTTATCTAATGCCTTAACCCCGGGAAACTCTTTACTCACTCCTGTCATTTCTAACAGAAATTCATGCTCTTGATTTACCATGGCATCACTTATTTATTCTTTGATTAATACCATTCAATATTAAATAAAATTTAATCAGCAATTATTTATTATTGATTGTATAAACACCCTATAAGTTAGGGAGTAAAGGGGGAATGACTTCCCCCTTGAACTTTAGGTTACTCGAGTGTCGATTTATCCACACCAACATAAGGAACACGAACAATCTTATTGGCCATTTCCCATTGAGTGCCTTCGGTTGCAGCTTTGCCGTTGGCTAAATTACGTGCAAGTTCAAATGTCGCTTTCGCTTGTGAATCTGCATCATTAAGCACAGTGCCTGCCATGTCGCCAGATTTAACTAATGCTAATGCTTCTGCTAACGCATCAACACCGAATACTGGTACTTTCGCACCCGCACCACGTAACGCTTCAATCGCACCCATCGCCATACCATCATTATTGGCAATCACGACTTCGATTTTGCTGCCGTTGGGGCCAGATAACCAAGCGTCCATTTTATCTTTTGCCATGGCGGTATCCCACATACCAGTATCCATGTGTAGCTCTTCTGTTTTGATGCCATTTTCGTTAATGGTTTTCACAGAATAAGAAGTACGAGCTTCCGCATCTGGGTGACCTGGTTCGCCTTTCAGCATTACATATTGCAGTACACCGTCACCGTTTTTATCCCAAGCAGGATTGGCTTTCCAGTGTTGCGCAATGAGATCGCCTTGGATGATGCCCGACTCTTTTGAATCTGTACCCACATAATAGGCTTTGTCATATGAAGCGAGCGCTTTAGCACTCGGTTCTTTGTTGTAAAAAACGATAGGAACATCATCCATTTTCGCTTTTTGAATAATACTTGGTGCAGCTGCAGGGTCGACAAGGTTGATCGCCAGTGCTTTCACGCCACGAGCCAACATGACATCCACTTGGTCATTTTGCATTGATTGGCTGTTTTGTGAGTCATTCATCAAAACCTTGGTGTTGCCGTCATTATTTGCCTGTTTTTCAATCGCTTGGCGAACAACTGACATAAAGTTATCATCGTACTTATAAACGGTCACACCGATCGTTGTGTCAGCCATGACTTGAGTGCCGAAACTCATACCAGCCGCAAGCATGGCTAAAGTAGTTAACTTTCTCATTGAACAAGTCCTATTTGTTAGTGTTGTTATTACGTTGTGTAGGGGGAGAAACGTTAACTCTGAGAAACAGCAGTGAAAACGTTTACCTTTCAAAGTATAGTAGTAAAACAAACAATTAATGTGAACCAGTTAAAATTTCAGTTTTGAAATCGCATTTTCATGCGGTTTCTTGTGAATAGTTTGATAACTATTGCAAAACTAAGTAATCATACGTAACGCAATGTAACATCGAGACCTATTTCTCTTTTTAAAAGTGCGATCCACCACGAAAGAGATCATACCTCTCAAAACACCAGATGTTAACGTTTACACTTGCGAGTTTCCAATATGCAATAGATTTAATTTTCATTTGACTGCTCACAAAGTGTAGATGAGGCTTGTTACATACGCCTGCAATTTATTCGCGTATTTTTACGCCATATCGGGTCTCGATTTACCAAACAGCACCACGACTTTTAATTAATGAATTCTTACATTGTCATTTTTATTATTGGCATATGCCAATAATAAGGTGTATTTTAAATACAAGAACCCGATAAACTTTAGGAGCCATGATGATTTATGCCATCCCTTGTGATCAAAACTCGCCTTTTAATCACTTTGCCAAAGCGCCTCAATTGATGATTGTGGACGATACTACCGCCACTAGCCAACGTATTGACGTTACTAAAACCGAGGGCAGTTGTGACCACAAAAAACAGCTACTTGCACTGCTAAGAGAAAATAGAGTGGACGCTGTTATCGTCCGCAATATCGGACAAAATATGTTAGCAGCAATTTTAGAAAAGAAGATTGAGGTATATTACGCACCAAGAGGCAGCCAATTAACATCACTTCATCCAAACCATCTTCTGCCCGTCACCGACGTCTCTTTTGGCAAGCCTTCAGCCAATAAATCGAAGAAACGTTGTGCTAGTCAATGTGGATCGAAGAAAGTGGGTAAACATAACAAACTGGCACCCAGAATGCTGTCACCAACTACCATAGAAGCGTTGAAGAAAGTGCTGAAAGTAAAAGAGATTGTCGAGGGAAAATAATGACTTATGTTATAACCTTTGCGTTTTTTATTGGCATTATTGTCTTGATGGCGATCGGTGTTTTGTTTCGCCGCCGCTCGCTGCAAGGCAGTTGTGGGGGATTAGCAAATATCGATATTGAAAGAGAATGTAACTGCGTAGACGTTTGTGATGAGCATCAGAAGGTGTTGTATCAAATTCAAGAACCTGATCACGAGCGTTAGCGTTCAACCAACATCAACGCATGACCTTCCACCAAGCAAGTCGCGACTTTCGCTCTTGCTTGGTTAACAATATTACCAAAGGTTTGTCGCGATATGCCCATCTGCGTGGCCGCTTGCAATTGGCTAAGCCCCTCTTTATCAGCCAAACGCAGCGCTTCAAGTTCTTCTGGCAGTAAATCTACTGTGTTCAATTCAGATAATTTGACACCGTTGGGTTTGAAGCATGCATACGCCGCTTGACCACAAACACGACGAATTTTTTTGGGTCTTGCCATTTTCTTCTCCTAATCATTTAAAAACAGTTTGGTGAACTTATGAACATTCAACCTCCCATACAACATTGCCACTGCGCGGTGTGTTGTGCCCCGTTCTTTTCTGAAACGCACACACTGCAATTTAACCAAACAGAAACGGGGAGCGTATGCGCACAGATTGTAGCAACAGAAAAGATGCAAGGCTATCAAGGGGTCATGCAGGGTGGACTTATCAGCACTTTACATGACGCTGCCATGACGCATTGTCTGTTTGCACAGTGCATTTATGCGATGACGGCAGAGCTAAACGTACGTTATGTGCACCCTATTCCACTGAATGTACCGTTGCAAGTCGAAGCGCATCTTATCAAACAAAAACGTCACATTTACTATCTGTGCAGCACCATTTTTTATGATGGGCTTCCCTATTCTACGGCCAGTGCAAAGTTTATGTGCAAAGCCGAGTAGCCTGAGTGCTACAGTCATTAGGGTACTGGCTTAGCGTAAACTTCGGTTGAGTCACGCTTTCATCCTCCTTATACTCACTCATCATTTCTTTATTATCTTTCGTTATGAAAATTATCGCAGTAACCGCTTGTCCAACAGGCATCGCGCACACCTATATGGCCGCAGACGCACTCAAAAAAGAAGCGAATAAGCGTAATATCTCAATTAAAGTCGAAACCCAAGGAGCAATGGGTGTCGAGAACCCACTGACAGTGGCAGATATTGTCAACGCGGATCTGATCCTCATCGCTTCAGATATCGACATTGAACAGCGTGAACGTTTTGTTGGTTGCAAAACGGTTCAGGTGTCCATTGAAGAAGTGTTGACGAACGTGCAATCTGTTTTAGATCGTTATTTGTAACCGCCGATGATCACAACGCGCATCACCTTTGTTTTAAAAGCAGGCGGTCTGGTCAGCTGGCAATTAAATGAATTGAAAGATCTCAACCGCCATTTTCGCTCGGTGGTGGTGCTGTTTAACATCACGCGTGGCAACAAGGCAATGCTCAACCATACACTGCAAGTGTTAAGCCTTGGTTCAAACCCGGGAGATGTATGCCAAATTGCCATTGAAGGGCTCGACGCCGAGTTGGCCTGCATGGTGATGACAGAGTATTTACGCGAGCACACACTGCTTATTTCAACATCACACAAACAAAATGCCAAAGCGGAATTGGCGTTTGCCACCCACTCTGCTTTTCAACTGCCCTTTTCGCTACAGTGGCATTACGCCACATTAGGCCCTGAGCTTAGCAAATCAGAGGCACTCGACACGATTGCTAAGCAGATCATGCCCACGTATTGTCATGATATTTTGCATGCGCTGGAAAAAAGAGAAGCCATCTCCCCGACCATTATTGGCCGTGGAATAGCGCTCCCCCATGTCATTCACGCACGAGTTGCCCAGCCAACACTGGCGGTTCACTGGTTAGCAAACCCGCTATCATGGTCAGAAAAATCCGGCGATGTGTCGCTGATCATCACCTTATTACTGCCGACATCAGCGCCGCGAACCGTAATTAAACCGGTCACGCAGTTAACTCGTTGGTTGCTGGAAGAGGAACATCGTCAATGGCTACTTACGGCAAAAAGAGAAGAAACCCTTAAAGCCATTTTGCTGCACGTGATGGCTAAGCCGTGCGACCCAATACAAAATGAATAGCTTTATTGCGACAGAGTTCGATATTCAGATGGAGTCATACCCGCTTTGCTTTTAAATACGCGGAAAAAATAATTCACATCTTGAAATCCACAGCGCGTGGCCACTTCGGCTAAACGAAAGGTGTATTTCTTCAACATAAATTTTGCCCGTTCAATTCTTACCCAAGTGATGTAATCAGCAAGAGTCATGTGTCCTTGTTGGCGAAACATGCGCGACAAATGGTTGGCAGAGATATTAAACCGCTGTGCGATGCTGTCACGGCAAATATTGCGATGAAAATTTTCTTGGATATAGATGCAGATACCTTGATATAAATCTTCACTGCGCTTTTTAGGAGAAGCGGTCGGTTGATCGAGCATTGTGGCGCTGTAACTCAACAGAGCCAGCAACAAATGTTCGTCCATTGGACTTTTCTGAGGCTCACGTGCTAATGCATTTAGCCCTTCGAGCATGTGATCAATCGCGTGCCCAGTACGCGTTGGGATACTGTGTTTCTGAACATCATAAAAACCACTCTCGCCTTTGTGTTTACTGACCAAACTAAACCCCATTTGACGACGGCCAAATAGCAAACTCAAGACCGAACAGCTCTCTTGCCAATCGGGTTTATTCCAGCAGTTCGGAGGTATATAAAGCGCATCACCAGATAAGATGTTGACCTTACTGATACCGTGTTCAATCTCTTCGATTTCGTTGCTGTACACGCCGCTTAAGACCAATTCTAGACGAGGGAAATTGACTTGGTAACTGAACGCTGGCGGCGTTATTTTGTCCCCAGCAAACCATATTCGATTAAAACTTTCTCGCTCCGAGAGCAGCACTTCAATCACATTTTTAAATACTGGGATCACAAAATTCACCCTATACCCATCAATAAACGAGGCAACTATAATCCAATACCTAATGAATCACCAATCATTACGCATTCGATAACTCCGATCGAAAAAGTAAAATAATCAATTTATCCAATTGAATTAAAATAAAAAATTAATCATAAATTCAAATTATCACCCTAAAACCAAAATAAGAGCCTGATCACGTTTGCAGCCACAGGTTACAATAATCCAGTAAATGCCAGTTTCGTACACTACCACTGTTCACCCGAGGCGCTCACAATATCTCCAACAAAAAGCGCGGTGCGCAATAACAATATCCCCAAACAGTTTGAAGTTTCAGCCAACATGGCTCAGCTCTAAGTGCGAAGGGGATAAAAACCATATAGGGGACGAAACATGATCACTCAACTTATTAATGAGAACTTGATCCGGCTTGATTTGAAAGCAACATCAAAAGATGGCGTTTTCTCAGAGCTGGTCGATGTACTGTTAGAACAAGGACGCATCAGCGATAAATCGCAGTTTTTAGCCGATATCTATGCTCGTGAAGAGCTTGGTAACACTGGATTTGAAGATGGTGTCGCGCTGCCTCATGCCAAAAGTTCCGCCGTTATCTCGCCTGCAGTTGTGATAGGCATCAGCAAAAGCGGTATCGAATATGGCGCGGAAGATGGCTTGCCTTCTAAATTATTTTTCATGATAGCCTCGCCTGATGGTGGTTCAAATCATCATATTGAAGTGCTGGCAGAGCTCTCTTCTAAGCTGATTGAAGAAGGGTTCATCCAACGTTTCTTAGATGCAAAAACAGAGCAAGCAGCGCTAGATTTGTTGCTACAAAAAACCGAAAAAACAACCGATGTTGAAGCCAATAAAGGCTTCTTGATTGGCGTAACGGGCTGCCCAGCCGGTGTCGCACACACTTATCTTGCCGCTGAAGCGCTGGAAAAAGGGGCCGCCGCGATGGGTTATCAAATTAAAGTCGAAACCAACGGTTCGATTGGGGTGAAAAATAGCCCAACGGATGAAGAGATCGCTAAAGCTGATGCGATCATCGTGGCTTGCGACAAGCAAGTTGACATGGTGCGCTTTGCGGGTAAAAAACTGATTGAAACTGGTGTTAAAGCGCCGATTCGTGATGCAAAAGGGTTGATTGAAAAAGCCCTCAGCGCACCAAAATATCAAGCCGATGCCAGTACCAAGACTTTAGATGGAAAAGGCAAAGCGGCGCAAGCTCGCTCCGATTTATACCGCTATTTGATGAATGGTGTATCGCATATGATCCCATTCGTTGTTACTGGCGGTTTGTTGATTGCTTTAGCACTCGCTATTGGCGGCGAGCCAACCGAAGCTGGTATGGCCATTCCTGACGGCAGTATGTGGAACCAAGTGCTGAACGTCGGTGTGGTTGCTTTTACGTTGATGATCCCCATTCTTGCAGGTTACATCGCGTATGCGATCGCCGATCGCCCCGCTCTGACTCCTGGCTTAATTGGTGGTTGGATCGCTAACAACGGGTCATTCTACGGCGCAGATGCCGGTACAGGTTTTATCGGTGCCATTATTGCAGGCCTTTTAGTCGGTTATTTCATCAAATGGTTAACAAGCATCCATTTTCACAAGTTTATTCAACCACTTGTGCCAATCATGATTGCACCCATCGCAGGCTCACTCTTTATCTCTGGGCTCTTTATTTTTGTTATCGGCGCGCCGATTGCAAGCTTGATGGACGGCTTAACCGCACTACTTACGAGCATGAGCTCAGGTAACGTGATACTGCTCGGTATTGTGCTCGGCGGCATGGCTGGCTTTGATATGGGTGGCCCATTTAACAAAGTGGCATTCCTTTTCTCTGTTGGTATGATTGCCAGCGGTCAAACTCAATTTATGGGTGCAATGGCGTGTGCCATTCCAGTCGCGCCACTCGGTATGGCTTTAGCAACCGTTCTGGGCCGTAAACTGAACTTGTTTGAAGCCTCTGAAATTGAAGCAGGGAAAGCTTCCGGTGCAATGGGCTTGGTTGGTATCTCTGAAGGGGCTATTCCATTTGCCGCGCAAGATCCGATGTCAGTCATTCCAGCAAACATCTTGGGGTCGATGGTTGCAGCAGTTATGGCGTTCACTTTTGGCATTACAAACAGTGTTGCCCACGGCGGTCCTGTAGTAGCATTGCTCGGTGCCATGAATAAGCCTTTGCTAGCTTTGCTTTGCATGGCAACCGGTGCTGTAGTGACAGGTGTTGTTTGTATCACTCTGAAAAAAATGCGCCAAGCGAAATTACAACAAGCAACGGCTTAATGATCATGCACTCTCCCCCGAGAGTGCTTGATGTTCATCAACGCTGAGCTTCTGACTTTATGTTGTACTCCCGCTTTAATTCGGGAGTTTTTTATTTCGCTTACTCTATGTACTGCTGATTTGTTTTTATTTTGATTTTTTTGTGAGATGTACTATGACCAATAACAAACAACCTTTCTTTTTAATGGACAATGTCATCCAAAACTATGCGTGGGGAAGCACGACTTCGATTCAGCACTTGTTTGATATTGCTAACCCAACCAAGGTTCCACAAGCAGAAATTTGGATGGGAGCACACCCAAACGGATGCTCACAAATTCATGTGAATGGAGAACCTGTTTCGTTGCTTGAGATGATCAACCAAGATAAAACAGCGTTTCTTTCTGCGGCTACCGCGGCAACCTTTGGTGAGTTACCTTATCTTTTCAAAGTACTTGCCGCAGCGAACGCCCTTTCGATTCAAGTTCACCCAAGTAAGCAAGAAGCGGAAATTGGCTTTGAGAAAGAAAACCAAGCGGGGATCCCACTCAATGCCGGACATCGCAACTATAAAGATCCTAACCACAAGCCGGAATTGGTTTACGCCCTTACCCCTTATCAAGCGATGAATGGGTTTCGCCCAATCACAGAGATTGTTGAACAATTTCAAACGCTGAATATCAATGCGATTTCAACCCTAGTCGATGCTTTTGCATACAACCCAACATCACAAGGTTTAAAAACCTTTTTTAGTGCATTGCTATCATTAACTGGCGAGAAAAAAGAACATGCGGTGAATGCATTATTAGCGTATGCCCATCATCATTCAGATGATGATCTTTTTGAGCTCATTTTAGAGCTGGCACAACAGTACCCCGGTGATATCGGTCTATTTTCTCCATTAATGCTCAATGTACTCACTTTAGCTCCGGGTGAGGCCATGTTTTTAGACGCCAGAACGCCACACGCCTACTTGAAAGGTACCGGGCTTGAAATCATGGCCAATTCAGACAACGTGTTGCGCGCTGGCCTAACACCCAAACACATGGATATTGAAGAGCTCGCATCATGCACGCTATTTGAAGAAAAACCCGCTTCAAGCCTGTTATTGAAACCAATCGAAGAAAATGGAGCATTACTGTTCCCTGTCCCAGTCCGCGATTTTAAGTTTGCGATTTACCTCAATGCCGCGCAAGTTAACGTGAAAATCAACAGTGCCGAAATTATCTTTGCCATTGATGTTGATGCGACCTTAACCCATGACAATGGTGAGTCTCTAACCGTGAAAAAAGGTCACTCAATCTTCATCCCCGCATACGCTGAACATTATCAACTGTCATCACTTGGACGTGTCGCACGCGCGTATAATTAACAGCCGACGTGATAAACAAAAAAGCCAGCATCTGTTCTGCTGGCTTTTTATTTGGGATTATTACGAAAATTTGCGCTAATCGATTTGTGGGCAGTTAGATATTCTGCGACTGCTTCCAAACCGCCAGTTCAACCCACATTTGTTCAAGTTGTTGCAACTCTTCTTCTGTGAGCAGTGCTAAGGTCGTTTGAGATTCAGATGTCGGACCGTCTTTGAGAGAGCGAATCTGCGCATAAAAATCCTTCTTTAATTGCGATATCACAGGGTCCACAACCGATTCCTATAAAAATACTAAAATTCTCAAAAATAATACCATTTTTCATAGACATGTCTTATGTCGTGTTAAGTTATGGAATAGTTATCACATTTCTAATATCTAAGCCTAAAGTATCAAAATTACAATTTAAAATTATTCACTAGGCTATCGAGTTGCTTAGAAACTTTTTTCAAATGTTCGCTACTGACAGTGAGCTCCTCAGCTACTGTTGTTGTTTCCATGGTGAGATGATTAATATCTTCAACGGTGCGGTTGATTTCACTGACCACACTTGATTGCTCTTCCGTTGCCGTCGCCACTTGAATGTTCTGATCACTAATATTCTCTATATAAACGCGGATCTGTTTTAGCGAACTATTGGCATTTTCAGCTTGTTCAACCACCAACAAACTCTGCTCTCGGCCCTGGGACATTGCCCCAACCGCCCGTTTCGATTCTTCCTGTAAGTTATTAATGACTCTTTGAATTTCTTCGGTTGATGCAGCAGAACGGCTTGCTAAATTTCGCACCTCATCGGCAACGACCGCAAAACCTCGACCTTGCTCTCCCGCTCGCGCCGCCTCAATCGCTGCGTTCAATGCAAGTAAGTTCGTTTGCTCGGAAATGCTACGAATAGTCTCAAGTATCGAGCTGATGTTAACCACTTGACCAGCCAAAGAGCCTACGACTTGTGCAGCTTGCTCTAATTCAGTGATCAAATCTGCAATTTGCACTTGTGCTTTCTCTACTACAGTGGTGCCATTTTCCGCCTGATGAGTGGCCTGTTTCGCAACGTCGGCAGCTTGAGCTGCGTTGTTTGCAATTTCGCCTACCGTTGCGCCTAATTCATGAATGGCAGTGGCCACTTGAACTGTTCTATCACGTTGCGAAGTGCAGTTGTTTTTGGTTAATAGTGCCCGAGCTGAAACTTGGTTAGCCGTATTCGCTAATTCATAAGAACTCGAAGCCACTTGCTTGATCGCTACATGTACTTTCTCAATGAAGTCGTTAAAACTGTCACTAATTTTCGATAACTCATCTTGACCACCTAAATCAATGCGAGCATCTAGCGCCATGTTTTCAGCTGCCAAAGCAATGGATTTTTGTAGGCTGGCCACTCGCGTTTTTAGGCCGATAACAATAAAGAATGAAGTGACAAACGAAATTAGCACGCCAATACCAATAATGATAAACATGTGATTTTGCCCTTGGGCATAACTCTTTTGGCTATTGACGTTCTGCTGTTTGGCCTGCTCTAGTAGCGAATCGAGGATCACATTGGCTTTTTTACGCAGTTCACCATAGGTAACCGCATATTGATCTCGGTATATGTTGCGCGCCGTATCTAGATCGCCCTTTTCAAATGCCGCCAACATAGGATTAAGCTGAGTACTGACCATTTTTTCAAAGTCAGTCAACAGCTGCTGAACTTGTCTACGCTGTTCTGGATCCACTTGTGACTGAACTGCGTGCTCGACAGACTGCCTCATTTCAGGGATATCTTCGTCACGTGTCTCTTTCACGCGTGTGAGGACACCCTTTTTATCTCTTAACGACGTCTCTTGAAGTAACATCATATCGATACCAACCCGCATACGGGGAATTCGAGAGGCAACTTCAGCCATTGAACGCATTGGCGCGGCCGTATTGAGATAGAGCTGTTCTGCCTGTCGTTGAATCGTCGACATGCTATTGAAGCTCGCCATTCCAACAATAATCAACGCAACGCAAGGTAATAACACCGCAAAAATTAATCGCGATTGTAAGGTAAACCGATTAGCAAACATCTTTTATATCCTTTTTAGTTGTAGCGCCATTATGTTATGGGGACAGATCTTAACCAATGAATGGTTTCTTATTTATTAAAAAGTTATCTTTTCTAGAACGTTTAAAATTAAATTAATGACTTTTATGACGTTAACTCAATAGCTAAGTATAGGCAATTTTAGGTTGAATGAGAGATGTGGAGTCAGCCGTATTTGTGGCACAGATGATCTTTTCAAAAAGACCACCACGATTTCAACGCTGAATGGAAATCCTTCACTTGTTGGATGGGCTGCTCGCTAGAAGTAAAAAGCCGAAGCAATCAATGCTCCGGCTTTTATTCTTTATCACCTTAGAATAAAGGTGGATACGTGAAACGATTACTCGTCTTCAGAATCGCTGCTCGGTTCTGAGTCAGTCTCTTCTGCGTCACTTTGTACTTCTAAAATTGCAACGCTCGCTTCACCTTCTGGCAATTCCTCACCTTCTGGTAACTCAACATCTTCAATTTCTTCAATACGTTGTAAACCTACGACGTTTTCATCTTCAGCGGTGCGAATCAAGGTCACACCTTGAGTATTGCGTCCCACTTGGCTCACTTCCGCGACGCGAGTACGAACGAGCGTACCGGCATCGGTGATCATCATGAACTCATCGCCTTCTTCAGTTTGCACTGCGCCGACAACTTGACCATTACGCTCAGACACCTTGATTGAAACAACGCCTTGAGTTGCACGACCTTTAGTTGGGTATTCCCCTAAGGTTGTACGTTTACCATAGCCGTTTTGTGTCACTGTTAAGATGTCGCCGTCATTTGAAGGAACAATCAGCGATACCACTTGGTCGCCTTCTGCTAGCTTCATACCACGAACACCGGACGCTGTGCGTCCCATGGCGCGCACACCTTTGAACTTAATTTCTGGCTGGCCATGTTCATCAAGAACAGGCTGACCATTTTCATCCAATACTGGCGTTTCTTCTGATTCTTTAAAGCGAACCACTTTACCAAATTTAGAAAACAGCATAATTTCACTGTTGCCATCGGTAATGTCCACACCAATCAAAGAGTCATCTTCACGCAAGTTAACCGCGATCAAACCGTTAGAACGCACGTTGGCAAAGCTTGAAAGTGATGTTTTCTTCACTGTACCGTCACCGGTCGCCATAAAGATAAACTTATCATCACTAAACTCAGTGACTGGCAAAATCGCAGTAATACGTTCCCCTTCTTCCAGAGGAAGAATGTTAACGATAGGTTTACCACGCGCTGTACGGCTCGCTAGCGGTAATTGATAGACTTTCAAACGGTATGTCTTACCACGAGTCGAGAAGCAAAGAATATGGTCATGAGTATTCGCCACAAGAAGACGCTCAATGTAGTCTTCTTCTTTCATCTTCGTCGCGCTCTTACCTTTACCACCACGGCGTTGTGCTTCGTAATCGCTGAGGATCTGGTATTTCACATAACCTGCATGAGAAAGTGTAACGACCACATCTTCACGAGCAATCAGCTCTTCCATGTCGATATCGTGAGTTGCCGCGGTAATTTCAGTGCGTCGTGCGTCACCAAAAGCATCACGAACAGTTTCAAGCTCTTCGCGGATCACTTCCATCAAACGTTCAGTGCTGGCAAGGATATGCATCAGTTCAGCGATTTCTTCCAGAAGAGCTTTGTACTCATCAAGAATTTTTTCGTGCTCTAAACCTGTCAATCTGTGCAGACGAAGTTCAAGAATTGCTTGGGCTTGTTGCTCAGTTAAGAAATATTTGCCATCACGGATACCGTATTCTGGTTCAAGCCATTCAGGACGAGCGGCATCGGTTCCAGCACGTTCAAGCATTGACGCTACGTTGCCAAGATCCCAACCACGAGCAATCAAGCCTTCTTTTGCTTCTGCTGGCGTTGCCGCGCGGCGAATCAATTCGATGATTTCATCAATGTTGGCTAACGCGAGAGCCAGTGCTTCTAGAATGTGGGCACGATCACGAGCTTTACGCAGTTCAAAAATAGTACGACGCGTCACCACTTCACGGCGGTGATCAACAAAGCATTTCAACATTTCTTTCAAGTTGAATAGCTTAGGTTGACCATTATCCAGCGCCACCATGTTGATGCCGAATGTCGTTTGTAACTGTGTTTGAGCGTAAAGGTTGTTCAGTACCACTTCGCCAACCGCATCACGTTTACATTCGATAACAATACGCATACCGTCTTTATCAGACTCATCACGCAGTGCACTGATGCCTTCGACTTTTTTCTCTTTAACCAACTCAGCAATTTTTTCAATCAAGCGTGCTTTGTTCACTTGATAAGGGATTTCTCTGACGATAATGGTTTCTTTACCATTCTTCTCGACTTCGATATCCGCTTTAGAGCGCATGTAGACTTTACCGCGCCCTGTTTTATAAGCGTCGATAATTCCTTTGCGGCCACTGATTAATGCTGCTGTTGGGAAATCTGGGCCCGGAATGTAGTCCATCAACTCATCAATGGTGATGTCTTCATTATTTATATAGGCCAAGCAACCCTCAACCACTTCCGTTAGGTTATGGGGTGGAATGTTGGTTGCCATACCTACTGCAATACCGGATGAGCCATTCACCAGTAGGTTAGGAATTTTCGTAGGAAGAACCGCAGGGATCTGTTCTGTACCGTCATAGTTCGGTACATAATCGACCGTTTCTTTGTCGAGATCGGCAAGCAGTTCGTGGGCAATTTTTGACATGCGTACTTCGGTGTAACGCATTGCTGCCGCAGAGTCACCATCGATCGAGCCAAAGTTACCTTGGCCATCGACCAACATGTAACGCAATGAGAACGGCTGCGCCATACGAACAATCGTATCGTATACAGCACTATCACCATGCGGGTGATATTTACCAATCACATCGCCCACAACACGGGCAGATTTTTTATATGGTTTATTCCAATCGTTACCAAGCACATTCATCGCGAATAGAACGCGACGGTGTACTGGTTTTAGGCCATCACGCACATCTGGAAGAGCACGACCCACGATAACGGACATCGCGTAGTCTAGGTATGAACCTCTTAGCTCATCTTCAATGTTTACGGGCGTGATCTCTCTAGCTAGATCGCTCATAGAGCCATTATCCCTCTATCTTTTGATCGTATATTCGATACGTACAAGGCCGAAAAATATAACACATAATTCACTACTTCGGCATCCCTTTCCCTTTCCTTTTATCAGGTTGTGACCTTTGTTGTGTATCAAGTGCCGAGAAATTGCACATTCATTCCATACCCGGCTGATTAATGGCCAAATTTTAGCCAAAAATTAATGAAATAAAGATAACCTGTAGCCTGTGATAATCAACTGGTTATAATACCCCACACAACTAAAGATGCCTATTTTGACAGCAAGAGCGAATCTAACATGACTAAAGCACAAAACGTTGATCTTAATGAAATTAAAAAGTTTGAAGAGATGGCGTCACGCTGGTGGGATCTGGATGGTGAATTTAAGCCACTGCATCAAATTAACCCGTTAAGATTGAACTATGTGTTGGTCAATACCAACGGCCTATTTGGCAAGAAGGTGCTCGATGTTGGATGTGGTGGCGGAATTTTAGCCGAAAGCATGGCGCGAGAAGGTGCACAAGTGACTGGCTTAGACATGGGCAAAGAACCGCTTGAAGTCGCTCGTTTACATGCTTTAGAAACCGGAACAAAGCTCACTTATATTCAAAGTACGATTGAAGACCACGCCACTGACAACCCACGCACATATGATGTTGTCACCTGCATGGAAATGCTTGAGCATGTTCCAGATCCATTGTCCGTTGTTCAAGCCTGCTCTGCGTTGGTCAAACCCGGCGGTCATGTTTTCTTTTCTACGCTCAATCGTAATTTTAAGTCTTACCTGTTTGCCATCGTGGGCGCAGAGAAGTTGCTACGCATTGTTCCAGAAGGCACACATGATCATGAAAAATTCATCCGCCCATCGGAACTGATTAAGATGATTGATAAAACAAACCTGCAAGAGCAAGGAATAACAGGCCTACTTTATAACCCGTTAACCGATACTTACCGTTTAGGGCGCAATGTTGATGTCAATTACATCGTTCATACTCAGCTTTTTTAAAGTCAGTGGTCATCTAATATGCCATTATCGATAGCGTATTGCTCACGTTAAAAATTAAGCCGAATAGCACATTTTTTCTCGGTTTCTAGGCTGTTTTTTGTGCTCTAGATTCCATTTTAACCACATCGAAAATCGCTCCCTTTTTTCCTCAAAGATCAAGAAGTTTTTTTTTGATTGTGGTTACATCTAAACCAAACTCAAAACGGTAATTTTCTACAATCAAATCGGCTCTTTGATCATCAGTAAGTGGGTACTAACTGTTTTTTTTATTTTTGCTAGTTATCCACAAGCTGTCCCAGATCTGTAACTTGAAATGAGCTTCAGATAGCACTATCTTGTAACTCGCAAAGCAAAGAACCCCTATATGTTGTGTTTGCACTACAATATATAGATAAATTCAGATCACAAAGCCGCGATGAGATTTACAACAATTCTACAAAAATACGGCCTTAATCAGTTTTGTTAGGGAAATGAAGCAGAATGAACCAAAAACTTACTGTCACCAAGCGTGATGGACGCAAAGAAACAATTGATCTTGAAAAAATCCACCGTGTAATCGCGTGGGCTGCGGAAGACCTGCACAATGTCTCTGTATCACAAGTAGAACTGAAAGCTCACATTCAGTTTTACGATGGTATTACGACCTCTGACATCCATGAGACTATCATCAAATCCGCTGCCGATTTGATTTCAGAAGAGACGCCAGATTACCAATATCTAGCTGCTCGTCTTTCGGTGTTCCATTTGCGTAAAAAAGCCTACGGACAATACGAGCCACCCACTTTGTACAACCATGTCTCTCGTTTGGTTGAAATGGGCAAATACGATAAGCACCTTATCGAAGATTATACTCGCGCAGAATTTGAAGAACTCGACACTTATATCGATCACGCACGTGACCTTAATTTTTCTTACGCCGCGGTAAAACAGCTTGAAGGTAAGTACTTCGTGCAAAACCGTGTGACGAAACAAATTTATGAGAGTGCCCAGTTCCTCTACATTTTGGTTGCCGCTTGCTTATTCGCGAAATATCCAAAAGAAAACCGTCTCGATTACATTAAGCGTTTTTACGACGCAACATCAATGTTCAAAATCTCGCTGCCAACGCCAATCATGTCGGGCGTGCGCACACCTACCCGTCAATTTAGCTCATGTGTGTTGATTGAATGTGGTGACAGCTTAGATTCAATCAATGCCACAGCAAGCTCTATCGTGCGTTATGTATCACAGCGTGCGGGGATTGGTATTAACGCGGGCCGCATTCGTGCATTAGGCTCGGAAATTCGCGGTGGTGAAGCATTCCACACGGGTTGTATTCCTTTTTATAAATATTTCCAAACCGCAGTGAAATGCTGTTCTCAAGGTGGTGTACGTGGTGGCGCAGCCACTGTCTTCTACCCTTTGTGGCACGGTGAAGTGCAGTCGCTACTGGTATTGAAAAATAACCGCGGCGTTGAAGAGAACCGTGTTCGTCATATGGACTATGGTGTTCAGCTCAATAAGTTGATGTATTCTCGCTTAGTTCAAGGCGGTAATATCACCCTATTCTCCCCTTCTGATGTGCCTGGATTGTATGACGCATTCTTCGAAAACCAAGACGAATTCGAACGTTTGTATGTTCAATATGAGAATGACACTTCGATTAAAAAAGAGACGGTGAAAGCGGTAGAACTGTTCTCCCTATTGATGCAAGAACGTGCCTCCACTGGCCGTATCTACATCCAGAACGTTGACCACTGCAATACGCACAGCCCGTTTGATGCGTCTGTAGCGCCTGTTCGCCAATCCAATCTCTGTTTGGAGATCGCACTGCCGACGAAACCGCTATCTAATGTTGAAGATAATGAAGGTGAGATTGCGCTATGTACGCTTTCGGCATTCAACTTAGGTTCAATTCAATCTCTGGATGATTTCGAAGAGTTGTCTGATCTTGTGGTTCGTGCGCTAGATGCACTGTTGGATTATCAAGATTACCCACTGCCTGCCGCTTATAAGTCAACCATGAATCGCCGTACATTGGGTGTAGGCGTGATTAACTACGCTTACTATCTGGCGAAAAATGGCGTGAAATATTCGGACGGTAGTGCAAATGGTTTGACACACCGCACTTTTGAAGCGATGCAATATTACCTGTTGAAGGCTTCAGTCGCGTTAGCCAAAGAACAAGGCCGATGCCCTCTATTCCATGAAACAAATTATGCCAAAGGCTTGCTGCCTATCGACACCTATAAAAAAGATGTCGACCAAATTTGCGCAGAACCTTTGCATTATGATTGGGATGCGCTGCGCGCAGAGATCATGGAATTTGGCTTACGTAACTCAACGTTAACAGCGTTAATGCCTTCAGAAACCTCTTCGCAAATTTCCAATGCCACCAACGGTATTGAGCCTCCTCGCGGTTATGTTTCAGTAAAAGCCTCAAAAGATGGCATCTTGAAACAAGTCGTGCCGGATTTCATTAATTTGAAAGAGAACTATGAGTTATTGTGGAATATTGGTTCTAACAACGGCTATCTGCACCTAGTCGGCATCATGCAGAAATTTGTTGACCAAGCGATTTCCGCTAATACCAACTACGACCCCAGCGCGTATGAAAGTGGCAAAGTACCAATGAAACAGTTGCTGCAAGATCTGCTGACGGCATATAAATTTGGTGTGAAAACCTTGTACTATCACAACACTCGTGATGGCGCGAAGGATGATCAAAAAGACGCAGTACAGGCACAAGATGATGATTGTGCGGGCGGCGGTTGTAAGATCTAACTCTATTTCACTCAACGTATTCAATAATGCTCCCCACGCAGGGGAGCTTAAAAGGGATTGAGGCATTTATGGCTTACAGTACTTTTTCTCAAAAAAAGAATGATCAACTCAAAGAACCGATGTTTCTTGGCCAATCGGTTAACGTGGCTCGTTACGACCAGCAAAAGTTTGAAATTTTTGAAAAACTGATAGAAAAACAGCTCTCGTTCTTCTGGCGTCCAGAAGAAGTCGACGTATCGAGTGATCGCATTGATTACAACAAGCTTCCAGATCATGAAAAGCACATTTTCATCTCGAACTTAAAATATCAAACGCTACTGGATTCAATCCAAGGTCGCAGCCCTAACGTGGCACTGCTACCGCTGGTTTCGCTTCCTGAAGTGGAAACATGGATTGAAACCTGGTCATTTTCAGAAACAATCCACTCACGTTCATACACTCATATTATTCGTAATATTGTGAATGATCCGGGTATTGTGTTTGATGACATCGTCGAAAATGAACATATATTGAAACGCGCAAAAGACATTGCACACTATTACGATGATCTGATCCAACTGTCTAATGACTACCACCGTTTTGGTGAAGGAACACATCAGATTAATGGTGAGAGCGTCAAAATTAGCTTGGGTGACCTGAAACGCAAACTTTATCTTTGCTTGATGTCAGTCAATGCGTTGGAAGCGATTCGTTTCTATGTCAGCTTCGCCTGCTCATTTGCCTTTGCAGAGCGCGAATTGATGGAAGGTAACGCCAAAATCATCAAGTTGATTGCACGTGATGAAGCTTTGCACCTGACTGGTACACAGCATATGATCAACTTGCTGCGTAATGGACAAGACGATTTCGCTTTCTTACAAATCGCTGAAGAGTGCAAGCAAGAGTGTTTTGATTTGTTCAAAGCGGCTGCTGAACAAGAAAAAGAGTGGGCTGAATATCTATTTAAAGATGGTTCGATGATTGGTTTAAACAAAGACATTCTGTGCCAATACGTTGAATACATCACCAACGTTCGTATGCAAGCGGTTGGTTTAGATATCGCCTACCCCGGCGCAACATCAAACCCAATTCCTTGGATTAATGCGTGGTTGTCTTCAGACAACGTACAAGTTGCACCTCAAGAAGCAGAAATCAGCTCCTACCTTGTAGGCCAAATTGACAATGAAGTTCGTGCCAATGACTTCGAGGACTTTGAGCTGTAATGGCGACCATTAAAATCAACAAAGTTACAACCATAGAATCAAACTCTTCCAATACTTTATTGGAAAGTATGGAGAGTGCGGGGCTAGAGCCAGAGTACAACTGTCG
Source organism: Vibrio sp. RM-69-4 (assembly GCF_024743775.1). Taxonomy (NCBI): domain Bacteria; kingdom Pseudomonadati; phylum Pseudomonadota; class Gammaproteobacteria; order Vibrionales; family Vibrionaceae; genus Vibrio; species Vibrio sp. RM-69-4. The sequence continues at coordinate 241,013 of NZ_JAMQXI010000017.1, read as the reverse complement.
CGATGGTCACTGTGGTGCCTGTCGCTGCACGCTCGTTAAAGGCGAAGTGGAATACGTTGGTTTTGCGATGGCTTACACAGAGCGCAACGAAATATTGCCCTGTATTTGTAAAGCCAAAAGCCATGTGGAACTTGCTGGTGTTAATTATCGACCCAAAGCAAGGCGAGCCTAATCTCGATCTGCCAATAGTGCACTGTTAACGCATCACACATTGGCGCGTTAAAAAGGTAAAGCCAGAGCTATGCTCTGGCTTTATACATTCCTAGAAGAATGCCATCAGCTGTACCCATTGATACGGATTTGTTAGCGATTTCTCTGCCATCCCCATCAAACAATGAAAGTCTATATCCTTGATAGCTAGGCGTATCTAAGTCTGATGGAGCGTTGAGCCACAAAGAAACAACATCACTCATTTCATTACTCAATGCCTCACCTAAGATCACTTTTTGACTTGCAACTTTATACCAAACTAAAATTTTCGATTGGTTAAACATGTCAGCCTCCTGCTGAATTTCATCGAGCGGACTGACAGTGTACAGAGAAAAGATGTGTAAAAAAGACCCAATTTTGAAACAATTTTATCTGATGCGTGAAATCATGAGCTTAGTCTTTAGACGAAATAATCATAAGCTAAGCACCTCACCGAACCTACGGAATAAGCCAAAAAATCATGCAGTTACCACCCGATACAATTTAAATGTAAAGCACTTAATTATCAAAGACTTAGGTTTAAAAATACGCTAACGCATTGAGTTAATTAGCCAATAACGCTCGCAGGTAAAAACATCTCTTTGACGGAGATCAATGCCCCATACTGAGCAAAAATAGGCTTATTCGATAAATAGCGGCGTAACATATCAGCCGCGATGGTCCCCATTAACTCCCTCTGCTCATCGGCGCTGTAACGACGCTTGAATTTGAGGATCTGTCCCCACTCTCCCTGCGGAGCCGATAAAGCTAGGCTAAATTGATCATCATTTAATACACCAGTCACGAGCGATAACGAAGTAGAACACTTTTCCTTCGTTGCGCCAGCAAGCGCTAATGACGCCGCGAGTGGATCTTGATCGCCTAAGCCCGATTCAACGTTGCGGCTCAAAATCCAGCAGTGACCGCTCAACGCTTCCACCTGCTCGTTACTTAACAACCAACTGGCGAGCCAACCTTTGGTCGCTTGTTCTGCAATAGAGATCGATAATCCTTTGTCTTGCATTAAATGACCGATATGCGTGAGCATAGGTTCATCGACACTCACAACATGTTGTTCCAAATGCTGGTAGATGATCTGTAGTAGTTTTACTCGGCGTTCTAAATCACTTTTCGGACCAAACAATTTCACCTCAATAAAAGGCAGATAAGAACGATACCCCAGCATATACCCTTCCGGTAAGACTAATTTATCCAACTTATCTGAAATGGCCGATTCCGATGAACCCAGAGTGAATAAACGGCTGCACTCTAATCCCGTTTGTTGTGGGTATGTTGCTAGCAAGTCGGGTAAAATCTGTTCAGAGACCATCAGCTTAAACTCTTTGGGTACTCCGGGGGTGAAATAACAAACACAATCATTAATCTGAACTTTAAAGCCGCAAGCCGTCCCTATTGGGTTATCAATGATGTCAGAGAACTCCGGTAACATCGCTTGTTTGAGGTTACTTTCTGGCATCACAACACCACGCTGCGCAAAAAATTCGTCCAGTTTTTGCTTCCACAGCACAGACAACACCAACTTTTGGTCCGCCGCTTGAGCCGCCGCCGCCGCACTTAAATCATCAGACGTTGGGCCGAGCCCACCATTCACGATCAATACATCATTATTGAAACTGAGCATCAGTAACTCTTCAACCAAGGCTTGCTGGCTATCGCCTACCGTTGATCGTTTTACTAACGAAAAACCCTGCTGGAAGAACTCACTGGATAACCAAGCAGCATTGGTATCGACAATATCGCCATGGAGCACTTCCTCACCCGTGCTTAACATTGCTATTTTCAACATATCATGGTGTCCTTTTATGTACGCTTACAGGTGTGCTATCAATCAATACGGCAGAGAATAAAGTGCAATATATAACGCTTTGAATGCTATTTTTCTCATAAGTTTCCTTATTTACATAATTTGCTGTTTTCATCACCGCCGCTTTAATAGATAATTGTGATTCTGATCATTAAAAACAAAACTTTGGAGCCCTCCGTGTCAAAGAAAAGCATCATACCATTGATGTTATCGTTTTCGGCTTGTGCTAGTGCCACTGCATACGATTTCAACCAACACATTGAGTTTTCCTATACGGTCGACTGCAATCAAATTTCTTGTTTTAATAACGATCCGAATATTTACCAATCGAACTCTCCATTTTTAGCAAGCTTAGCAGAGTCGCAACCGCTAAACCTTGAAGAGCCCGCGCTGCCTAAATATCTTACCGTGCAAGATACAAAAGACTGGGACTATCTCAAAGGCCAAACCTACACCATCTTAGGATTAAGCGTAGCAACCGTTGGTTTAATGACATTTTTGCCTGCATCCATTACCAAATGGGATGAAGAGGATCGCAGCATAAGCGGCATAGGCAGTAAATGGAAAGATAACGTATCATCCGGCCCCACTTGGGATAGAGATGAGCATTATCTCAACTACATTATGCACCCCTACTTTGGCGGCGTTTACTACACAGCCGCAAGACATGCTGGATTTAATGAGTTTGAATCTTTTCTTTACTCCGGTGTTATGTCGACTTTCTTTTGGGAATATGGCGTAGAATCGTTTGCCGAGATACCGTCATGGCAAGACTTATTTATTACGCCCTTTTTTGGTGCGGTTGTCGGTGAGCTGATGTTTGAAGCGGAACAAGATATTGTTACCACAGGTGGTGAAGTGTTGGGTTCATCGACTCTGGGTGATGTCACACTTTTCTTCCTCAACCCTGTTGGACATATCCATGGCTGGGTATCAAATGCTTGGGGAGGCAATGCCGAAGTAGAATTTAATGGCACACCTTGGTTTGGTAACCAAGATGCCGCAAAGTTTGCTTTGGACTCAGGCGCTAGCTATGATTCGCAATTTTATGGCCTTAATCTCAAAGTCAGTTTCTAAAAAACAGGGCTAAACACAAGGCCAATGCCTAAAGCCAAGGCTATTTTTGTGGCCCAAGTATGAATACTGACAAGCAAAAGACTGCGTAAATGTAAAAAATTGACTCTCATCAAGTCTTATCTAAGATAGGCCTCTACACTGAAGTGAAAGGAATTCAAGATCAACGATTTATCTTTCGTTAGCTTGCTATGGGAGGCCTATTATGAACAGTACATTTATCGTCAATTTCGTCGGCAGTGCAACACCAGCCACAATTAAACATCTTGCCGCGATCACTCATGAAAATGGTGGAAAATGGTTAATAAGTAAAGTGAACTTTATTGAAAACCAAGTAGCTGCCGTCATTAAAATAGAGTTACCGACCTCAAATGCCGTTATCGTTCAACAAGCATTTAGAGAACAACCCGATCTTCTGGTGCAGATTGTTGATTCTGACGTACATCAACACGAAAAAGAAACAATTTACCAACTGCGGATTGATGCAAACGACCGTGCAGGCATCGTCAACGAAATCACCCACCTTCTTGATAATCAAGGTATCAATATTTTAGATATGGATTGCCAACGCGTTTTTATTGCGGGTGGCGGTGGTGTCAGCTCAAGTTTATTTACCGCCAACCTAGCCATCAAACTCCCTGCTGCGATACAAATTGAAGACGTAGCCGATGAGCTTGAAGCGCTCAGTGAAGATACGCGCGTGATATTAGAAGTGTAATCTCGCTTACGCCCCCGAAAAAAGGAAGCTGATGCTTCCTTTTTTATCGACCTCACTATCTATTAAGTAAGATTAAAGTTGTGATTCAGTTAACAAAATCAACTAATTGCATTCGCGAAATGACGACCATATTCCAATATTAGAGAGCGGGTAACCATAATTAATCTAAGCCTGCAAATCCTAGATGCCGAATAACTTGAAGACGCCGTCAGATGGATAAACGGATGATTACTAATGAGTATTAACAAACCTTGTGACTCTGGCAATCAAACGTAACCAACATCACGGTAACCTCAAGTACAACAGGTAAACCAATATGCCCAGCAATAAGGTTGGGTTGTTTTAATGGTGGTAACGTCATGTTGAAGCTTGAAAATATTAAGGTCAGCTACAAGCTGACCGCTATTATCGCGGTTGCAATTGTTGGCTTATTGAGCTTACTGTTCATTGCAACTAGCGCGCTGAGAAGTAACTTAGTCGTAGAGCGTGAAGCGAGGTTGAACGCAGTTATCGATACTCTCCTCTCACAAATCTCACACCTTCAGAAAACACTCCCCGAAGACGAAGCTAAATCACAGGCGAAGATACTCATCAACAACACACGTTTTGACAGCAACAACTATCTTTTTGCTATCGATGAGTCTCGTTACACCATTGCCCATCCGATTCGCACTGATTTGGTTGGCAAACAAATGGGAAGCCCAGGAAAAGATACGCAAGGCGAGTTTTGGTTCACTATGGTTGAACTTGGCAAAAATGGTCAACAAGGCACGTTGACATATCCTTGGCAGACTAACAGTGGAACACCCGCAGAGAAATTATCGGCAGTCCACGGGTTTGCGCCGTGGCATTGGATTATCGGCTCAGGCATGCTCATCAATGACATTGAAGAGGCAATCAACAAACAGATCCTCAAGATGGGAGGAGCGACATTGGCAGTTGTGTTTGTGATGGCAACGCTTGGGGTGGTCATCAGCCGAGCCATCATTATGCCGTTAGAGTCAATTAAAGAAGTCATGAAAAAAGTGGCAAGCGGCGATTTAACCGCACAAGTCCCAGTAATGGGAGAAGATGAGATTGGCATTGTGGCATGTCGTATCAATGACAGCGTAAGCGCAGTGCGTTTAGCATTAATCGAGTCGGTCACCTCAGCAAACCTGCTTGCAGAGGCCGCCATTCGCATCGCTTCTTCTGCGGAAGAAACTAGCCAAGCGGTGACCAGCCAACGTGACCAATTAAGCCAGCTCGCAACCGCGATGAATGAAATGAGTGCGACTGTTGCCGATGTTGCAGGCCATGCAGAAGAGACCGCAAGAGACACATTGGATGCCAGCAAAGAAGCCGGCTTAGGCGATAAAGACGTACATTCCAGTGTGGACAGCATTAAAGCGCTCTCAAAAGAGCTGGAAGTGGCCACTGAGCAAGTGCACAAACTCAAAGAAGGCGTGATGCAAATCAGTGAAGTGACCACAGTGATCAGCGGCATTTCTGAACAAACCAATTTACTTGCACTAAATGCAGCGATTGAAGCCGCACGTGCTGGAGAACAAGGTAGAGGATTCGCAGTGGTCGCCGACGAGGTCAGAAATTTAGCTAGCCGTACCCATCATTCCACTGACCAAATCCAAACCACCATTAACCGCTTACAGCAACTGGCCGTTAGTACATCAAACGCGATGCAAAAAAGCCAAGATCTCGCTTATAACAGTGTGGAGCGGGCAGAAAATGCAGGCAGCGATCTTTCCTTGATCGTCAGTCATATTCAGCATGTGAGTGACAAAGCAATTCAAATCGCCACTGCGGCAGAAGAACAAAGTGCAGTGGCCGAAGAAATGAACCGTAACGTCAGTGGCATTAACGATTCAGCATTGGAGATGTCACAATCGGCAAACTATTTGGCAGAAGAGAGTGAAACCTTGGCCGCTCTTTCACGCCAATTAGACGAAAGAATGAAAAGCTTTAAACTCTAAGGTGTGATTTTACAAAAATAGGCCTCACCCACTGTATGGTGAGGCCTATTGTCATCAGTTTACCGACCATTGAGATAATGAACGTTTAAAGTCTTCATAGCCAAATTCATTCAGTTTCTGAAGCTCTCCTGTACTGCGTTGACAATACACGGAAGGCATTTTAAGGCCATTAAACCAATTCAATTTCACCATGGTATAGCCCGCGCTGTCCATGATATGCAACCGCTGGCCAATCGATAATGGCTGTTCAAATGAAGCCACACAAAATTGATCACCCGCTAAGCAAGAACACGAACCAATGACATACTCATGTTCACCGTCCGCACTCGCTTCTAAAATAGCCGCAGGCTCTTTGTAAATCAGTGTGTCTAAACGATGCGCTTCAGTTGCCGAATCAACAATCGCTGTTTTCATGCCATTTTCAACGATATCGACGACAGTCACCACTAAATCAGCCGTTTTCGTGATGATCGCCTCACCCGGTTCAAGATAAAGCTGAACCTGATGCTTTTCTGAAAAGGCCTTAAGCGCTAATGCTAATTTTTCTAGCGGATAACCAGGCCAAGTGAAGAACACACCACCGCCTAGGCTGACCCAATCTAACTTATCCAGATATTGGCCAAAACGCTCAGAGATCGAATCTAATAACGCAATGAACGCATCAGCATCTTTGTTCTCACAGTTCATATGGAACATCACGCCATTGATAGTATCGAACACTGAGTTATCAATATGGTCTGTTTGAACACCTAAACGAGAAAACTGACGTGCGGGATTGGCAAGATCTTGCCCAGCGTAACTCACGCCGGGGTTTAAACGTAAACCCAATGACGCCTTGCCTTCAACTAAATGACGGTAAGCGGCCAACTGGGATTGCGAATTAAAAATCATTTTGTCGCAAATATCGGCCACTTCTTTAACATCAGCTTCACTGTAGCCAACGCTATAGGCGTGAGTTTCACCACCAAACGTTTCGTAACCTAATTTTACTTCAAATGGGCCACTGCTGGTTGTGCCATCTAGGTAAGGTTTGATGATGTCAAACACTCCCCAAGTAGAGAAGCATTTTAAAGCTAAGACGAGTTTGACGCCCGACATCTCTTTGAGCTGCTTCGCGATTTCTAGGTTCGCGATCAACTGTGATTCATCAATCATAAAATAGGGCGTTTGGAGTTCGCTTTTTTGCATCTATTTATCACTCTCAAATTGAAGAAAGCCGACACATCTGCATCGGCTTAACTATCGAAAACTCTTATTTTAGAATTTTAATCTCTGGTTGCCCGATATCGAGCTCTTGAACATGCCAATCCAAACCTAATTTCGGCATCGTTTCTAAAAACAGATCAGGGTCAAGCTGCTCTAGGTTAAACACGCCCGCTTGTGCCCAATGCCCTTGGAAATACTGCAATGCCGCAGTAATGGCAGGAACGCCCGTGGTGTAAGCGATGGCTTGGTGCTCTACATCATGGTATGCCACTTCATGGTCTGCATTATTGTAGATAAAGACACTGCGCTGTTTACCATCCTTCCAACCTTGCACCCAAGTACCAATACAAGTCAGGCCTTTGTAACCAGGAGCCAAAGAGGTTGGGTCTGGCAGCATCGCTTTAAGCACTTGAAGTGGTTGAACCACAGTACCATCTTGCAGCGTCAATGGGTTTGGACTCAATAAACCAATATCACGCATGCAATTGAAATAGTTGAGATAACGATCGCCAAAACCCATCCAAAATTCAATACGTTTGGCCGGAATAAACTCTTTCATCGAACGCACTTCATCGTGCGACATGGAGTACACCTTGTGCTGGCCGCACTGAGGAAAATCAAATTCTAGCATTCGTGAATGGCAAGGAACACGCTGCCACTGCCCTTCTTCCCAATAGAAAGAGTCGCCTTGAATCTCTAACATATTGGTTTCTGGATCAAAGTTAGTCGCAAATTTCTTGCCGTGATCGCCTGCATTAATGTCCATCACATCAATACTGTCGATTTCGTCAAAGAGGTGCTTCACCGCATACGCGGCAAACACGCTGACCACGCCCGGGTCAAAACCAGCACCGAGAATGGCGGTAATGCCTGCTTGCTTAAATTTTTCACGAAATGCCCATTGAGGATCATACGCTTCAGGCACTTGTTGACCTTCAGAGCAAAGGTCAACAGCAACCGATGTATCTAGATAGGAAACCTTGGCTTGATAACATGCTTCCATGATTGGCACGTTTACCCAAGGAGGGCCAGCGTTGATCACAAGATCAGGCTGGACTTCTTTAATTAATGCAACTAACGAGGCTACGTCATCCGCCTTGACGGTGCGTGCCTCAAGTTTTTTAGTTGGATCTTTAAGGTTATTTTTTCCTTTGATCGATTCAATGATCTTCTCGCACTTTTCAAGAGTACGAGAAGCAAGAACAATATCACCGAGTATGTCGTTGTTTTGGGCCGCCTTATGTGCGACAACCCAGCCAACGCCTCCCGCGCCAATTTGTAAAATAGACATGGTTGTTTGTATTCCTTTATACCTTGGCTAGCTCAGAGGCTAGTACTTCAATCTTATTAAGTAATGCTTTGAAATCTGACAGTTGTAAGCATGGGTTTAAAATGGTGAATTTAAGCGCTGTTTTGCCATCCACAATCGTCTCGCCCAACACCGCGACACCACGTGTCAATGCTTCTAAACGCAACGCTTTGTTCAACTCGTCAAAATCTACCGCTTGTTTATCCACGGAACGGAATAACACGGTGGAGAGCGCAGGCTCTGCCAAGAGTTCAAAAGCATCGTGATGCTGAACTAAATCTGCCACTTGCAGTGTTTGTTCTAGCAGATGATCGTACATTTCACCCAAAGCATTAGGGCCTACGTTTTGCATTGTCATAAACACTTTCAATGCATCAAAACGCTTGGTCGTAGAAATAGATTTATCCACCAAGTTTGGCAGTTCATCATGTTCACGGTTAAGGTAATCCGCATGATGCAGTAGATACTTGAAGTGACTTTTATCTTTGAGCAACACCGCGCCACAACTGATCGTTTGGAAGAACAATTTATGGAAGTCGACGCTGACCGAGTGCGCACGCTCAACGCCCTGCAAACGTGCTTTATGGCTACTTAGAACCAATGCGCCGCCGTATGCTCCATCCACATGCATCCATAGATCATGTTGCTGTGCTACATCCGCGATCGTCGACAGATCATCAATCGCACCGTGATCCGTTGTGCCTGCTGTTCCAACAATAGCGAATGGAATAAGACCTTCGGCTTTCGCTTGTGCAACAACCGCTTCCAGTTTGGTGACATCCATTGTGCCGTTTGGATTCGCATCAACCGCCAAAATGGCTTTCTCGCCCAACCCCATCCAAGAGGCCGATTTTTGCACGGTGAAATGCGATTTTTTCGAGCACACAATACGCAGCTTATCGGCATACTCAGGTAAGCCGAGCTTTTGAATAGAATGACCACTTAATTTATCGGCAATCCAATCACGAGCTAACATTAAACCCATTTGGTTACTTTGCGTGCCACCACTGGTGAAAATACCATCCGACTGAGCGCCGAGTTCGTATTTCTCACACATCCAATCAATCACTTTCTGTTCAACATAGGTAGCAGAAGACGATTGATCCCATGAGTCCATGGACTGGTTTAATGCACCAATCATCGCTTCAGCCACTACTGATGGCATCAAGGGTGGCGTGTGCAGGTGAGCAATACAATCTGGGTGTTGAACGATAATGGAATTTTTGGCTACCAGATCTGCCATTTCAGAGATCACATCCTTCAATGGCGCATTTTTGTTATCCAAATCTACTGCGTAAATCGCTTCTTCAAGCTGCTTTGGATCCAAACCTGAATAAGGCGCTTTGGCTTGTTCAAAAACAGCTTTCATCGCAGAAGTGGCATGGTTCATCACAGCGGCAAATTCATTGCTGCCCATTTCACCAGTTTGGATAAAATGCTTCTTCCACGCTTGATTTTCTGGCTCTGGATCTTTCTCGCCGCCACCTGCGGCTAAAATCGCCGCTTCAAGAGTGCGCAGGGCAAAATCGATCTGCTCGAATGAGATGATAATCGGTGGTAAGAAACGAATAACGGATCCTTCACGGCCACCTTTTTCAACCATCAACCCACGCTCAAGTGCTGCGCGTTGGATAGCGAGTGTTAATTGACCATCGGCCATTGGCTCGCCAAATTTGTTCATTTCACCGTTTGGTTTACGAATCTCGAGGCCGAGCATCAAACCTTTGCCACGAACTTCCGCAATACAATTCACGCGGCGTTGAATCGCTTCAAGACCTTGGCGTAGGTACTGACCCGCGACATTAGCGTGTTCAACGAGGTTATCACGTAAAATAATTTCTAACGCTTTCGCACCAGAAACCATGGCCAATTGGTTACCACGGAACGTGCCTGTATGCTCACCCGGTTTCCAAGTATCGATCTCTTTCTTGAACACAAGAATAGACATTGGTAGACCACCACCAATGGCTTTAGATAAGCAAAGAATATCAGGACAAATGCCAGACTCTTCAAATGCAAAGCGGTAACCCGATTTACCTACACCACATTGAATTTCATCGAAAACTAATAAAATACCGTGTTCATCACAGATACGGCGTAGCTCACGCAGCCAGAATGCTGGAGCGGGAATGACGCCACCTTCACCTTGAACAGGTTCAACAATAATGGCCGCCGGTTTCATGATGCCTGCTTCGTCATCGTTCAGCAGACGTTCGATGTAGCGAATGCTCGCTTTGGCACCTTCATCGCCCCCTAAACCAAACGGGCAGCGCAAGTTGTATGGGAATGGCATAAAATGCACATCCGACATTAATCCTGTGCGACGAGCTTTAGTATTCAGGTTGCCCATCATGCCCATCGTTCCGTTGGTCATACCGTGGTAAGCACCGCGAAACGCAAACATGGTGTTACGACCCGTTGTCTGCTTCACTAGCTTGATAGCCGCTTCAACGGCATCCGCACCAGAAGGTCCACAAAATTGAATCGCGGAATTTTTTGCAAACTCTTCAGGCAAAAATGCTTTTACTTGCTTGATGAATTTGTCTTTAGCGTGCGTTGTCATATCCAATGTCTGATATGGCAGACCTGAATCTAACTGCTCTTTCAGTGCTTGATTGATCTCTGGATGGTTATACCCAAGCGCCAACGTTCCCGCGCCCGCTAAGCAGTCGAGGAAAATTTGTCCGCGCGTATCTTCTACTAACGCACCATAAGCTTGCTTGATGGCAATCGGTAGACGGCGTGGGTATGAACGAACTTCAGATTCATGCTCAATTTGATCGAGTAGAATTTGGTCCGGTGTGAGATCATAAATACCTTCAACAACAGGTACCTGAGATGAAAAAATGTTTGCGATAGTGTTATCGACTTCAAAGGCTGTGCTCATTTCCCTTCCCCTTGAATGTGAAAATTTCCGTCTATTTCCTTGGTTTGGTTTGAATATAAGGAAATATGACATAGCAATAAGCTCCGTATTAGCCAAAAGGCAAAAACGGAAATTGGTTCATCGTCTTCGATGAAAGATTACTAAATCAAAGAATCAAGGTTCGGTGATAGAACTGTCTTCAAGCACAGGGCATAGAGGAAGTACAAAGCTGATTAACGTCAGTGTGTTAAGTGATGATGAGTTCAATGTTGGGTTTCCCATTCACATGCAGCTCCCGCTGCAAGAGTATCCCGTCTATCAACAAAAGGACTTGCTGATACCTACCCTACGTAATGTCACAATCAGCCTGAATGGTCATTACGCGTGTCCCCCAGAAGCTACTGTCCGAGATTGGTGCGAAAAATATCAAAAAATAATTACGCTGGCAATAATTTTCAATAAATCGATAAAAACTTAAATTTTCTATTGATTAAGAATATTGATAAATCAAATGGTTAGTTTATAAAATGAATCGGCCCTCGTATTACGGAGGGCTGATTATATTCTTATGCGTTTTTTGGCAAAGATAAACGAAGCAATATATAGCCTACAATCGCGGCAGTGGTTGAGCCCATTAATATACCGAGCCGTGCAAACGTATCAAATTCAGCATTGGTCGGTCCAAAAGCCAATGACGAGATAAAAATCGACATTGTAAAGCCAATACCACATAGCACTGACACGGCAAAAATATGCTTGAAATTGATCCCTTCAGGCAATTTAGCGACACCGAGTTTCACCGCAGCCCAACTGAAGGTAAAAATACCCAATGGCTTACCAATAAATAGGCCAAGAGCCACGCCCAAAGGCAACATTGACGTGAGGCTAGATACGGAGATCCCTTCCAGTGAAATCCCGGCATTGGCAAATGCGAACAATGGCAGAATACCAAAAGCGACATACGGGTGTAGCGCATGCTCAAGATGCTTTAGCGGAGAATATTCGCCTTTATCACCTTTCAGCGGAATAGCAAAACCAATCACTACACCAGCCAAGGTTGCATGAACACCAGATTTAAGTACGGCAAACCATAAAATCGCACCGACAATTAAGTAAAGGCTGATTTTGGTAACATGCTTGTTGTTTAGTATAAAAAGCACACCAGTCATTAAGAAACCGACGGTTAACGCAATGGTGGAAAGATCACCGCTATAAAATAGCGCAATAATGACCACAACCCCTAAGTCATCAATAATCGCAAGCGCCAGCAAGAACACTTTTAAGCTGATCGGAACACGTTTACCCAATAGCGCCATAATACCTAGCGCAAACGCAATATCAGTGGCCGCTGGGATCGCCCAACCTTGAATCGCTTGTGCATCACCAGCCGTAAACAGCACGTAAATTAATGCTGGAGCAAGCATGCCGCCGACGGCAGCAATGGCTGGGAAAATAGCCGTTTCTTTGGATTTAAGAGCACCTTCCAACAATTCACGTTTGACTTCTAAACCAATCAACAAAAAGAATACGGCCATTAAGCCATCATTGATCCAATGCGACACTGACATTCCAAACACGTAGGAATGTAAAAAAGATTGGTAAACATCATTTAGCGGTGAGTTAGCAATCATCATTGCAATTGCAGCAGCAATAACCAGCAAAATACCACCTGCTGATTCCATCTTGAAAAAGTCGCGAATCACATCACTCATGATATCGTCCTTATAGTTATGCATGTTAATAAACCATTAACAAATGAATATGACAGAGTTTATACAGTAGCTGATAGAAGTAAAAATCGCTTGTTCAGATATTAAGAATCGGAATTTCCGAGTCAAGTATAACAATACAACGTATATTCCTTGGTTTTCACTATTTTCCCATTGTTGATTAGTTTTCATGTATAACAATTTTACAACAAAATAAAAAAGGTTCACAAAAACACAAAAGGCCAAGAACAACTTGACCTTTAGATTCCGCAAATATTTGAACTTAGTTGCTCGTTAGTTGCATGAAACCCGTCACCTTATGACTACCATCGGTGATAATGGGGCCTTCCCAATAAGGGATCAGAAAGGGTGACCACAAATCGCGATTCACCGCTTTCGTCACCAGATGAATATTATATTTAGGGATGTTTACCACCCATTGTAACGGGATGTCACGCTCATTCTCCGACGCGGCAGAAACGACAGGAACTAAATCAATTTCATCAGCAGATAGTGCGATCGTGGTGCCCGAATCTTTCACAATTGCCCCAAACAAATAGGGCTCTTGCTGAAAATAACGATAGCGATTAACCAATAAGGTTGTTTTGCTATCGAGTTTAACGAACAACTTATCCCATCCCTGTTTAGCGTTAGGCAGTAGATTATTACCCCACTCCTTGCTCAGCCATGCATTACCTGTAACTTGAATAGGTTGAGAGTTAACACCTAAGTTGAGCACACCTTTGACCTGCAAAAACGGTGCTTGGAGACTATATGAGGCTAAAGAGAGTGAATCATGCTTTTTTTGGTATCCCTGCTGACCAGGTAATACAAATGGCCCGGAAAGGTTATTTTTTAATGAGAGTGAAAACGTGTCCGTCGCTACGTCTAATACTCCAGGAAATGGAGTCGTCCCCGGTGCGCGCCAGTTCCAATTATCAATCCACATTTTAAACGGTTTTAATTCTAAGCCGGCTTGACCAATTCCGCCCCGCGCAATCCGCTGTTCACGCCAGACTTCATTCTTTGCAGAGATCACCACATAAGCAAGATAAAGCTGAGGACTAAGCCATCCATTGGCATCTCGAGCTTCATTAGCGAGACGAAAATAACTCCACTGGATCCCATATTGCTGCCCATGTTCATCACTGACATTCGCAAAGTAATGCCACCACTCATGTTCAAAACCTTGATGAAAATTGAAATCTTGAGGAAGTCGTACCGAGCGATTAGGAAGCACGAACTCGAACGGGTGCTCTTTCGATATTGATGATGTATCCATTTGCTTAGAAGCTGTTTCAGAAACGGCATATTCTGAAATCGTTTGCTGTGCCTGCCAATACTGGTGCCACGAATAGAGGCTGAACAATACAGCAATCAACAAAGAGCACAAAAGTACGAGGTATCGTTTCATCATTTATAACGCGTCTCTAAATGAGCTAATCGGTGGCCTTCTGACCAAACGAATAACCGGGATTGCACCTGCGCACATCAAGGTCACCATCGCCCATGCTGCCGTTTTCAAATACTCCCCGGGGATCAACTGCAGTTGGATTGTCCAACCAAAGGATTGTTTAATCACGATGTCCACCACAAGACGAGCGAGTGCAAGCCCTAACGGCATTGCAATCACGAGCGCTATCGCCCCAAAAACACACAACTGCAAGCTGCCAATCACCACCAGCTCTTTACCAGAAACACCCAAACAACGCAGTAGCGAAACATGTCGCTGGCGGGAAACCTCTCCGGCTAACGTAGCAAAGAAAATACCACACACGGCAATCAACAAAGTAATACGCCCGAGCGTATCGGCGATGGCAAAGGTTCGGTCAAACACCCGCATCGCTTGAGTGTGGATGTGATTGTTATCAAAAATCCGCTCAGGGCCCAACCTAAATACCGATTCTAGTCGCTTCTTTAATCCTTGGTCATTCACACCTTCGTGCAAAACCACTCCTAGCGCCACATTTCCCGTACTGGCAAACGCAAATAACCAATTTTGGTGTGACAATAAGACTTGGTGGTAAGGGTTACCATAATCGTAATACACCCCCACGACTTGCCACTTTTGGCCCAAAGGCTCAGAAAGGTCAATAAAATCACCAGGCTTAATGCCTAATTTAAGCGCCATGGATTCACTGATCATCAAACTCTTTGAATGGTGTAAATCATACCAATAGTTAGGAACAGCGAGTTTAACCGTCAACGAGTCTAACTCACCATCGGAGATACCCGTGCTGACCACTTGCAATGCACCTTTGTCAGTGGCGAAATCTTTTTCCCAACGCCACCAAACATCATTGACCTCAGGCTGCGCTTTCAACCAACTGCTCATTCTTGATGCCGAACTGTTGGTAGGATAGACATAAATATCGGCCGCTAAACGTTGGTTTAACCATTTTTCAGTAGTGTCTCTAAAGCTACCAACCATGGTTTCAATGCCAATATTCGCCGCCATAGCAATCATAAATGCCATAGTTGCGACACCGCGATAGCTCATACTGGCCGCTGCATCGGCAAAGAACCAACGCGCTTTTACCCAAGCGAGTGAATAGGAAAAACTGTTGAAGAGCGTCCAAATAAGATAAGGCGTAAACAGCGCAACACTGAGTAACATCAACGCAATAATTGCAAAACCAGAAAGTTGCGTTTGTGGAACTTGATACACGGCAATCGCCGCGACAGTCAATGCGCAAGCAACAAGGGCTTGCAGGCGAAATTCTGTGCCAGCAAATCGAAGCAAAGAGAGACGAGCCGAAAGACGAATAGGCTGCGATTTTAGCAACCGGACGAGGGGCCAAGCGCACGCCGCAAATGCACCAATCAACGCCATGGCTAAACTGTAACTACTCCACTGCCAATTCCAGCTAATCGATAAACCGACATTAGCATCATACAAGTCACCCAAACTGGCTGAAACCGCTGGGATAAGTTGATTGGCCAATAATAACCCCAATCCGTTACCGCATATCCAGCTAAGCAGGACCATGCCAAACAACTCAATCACCAATGCTTGGGTAAGCTGCCAGCCAGAAACGCCCGCTTGCCGTAATAACCCGACTAAAGGTTGGCGCTGGATTAAAGATAAAGACATGGCTTGGTAGAATATGAATAGCCCGACCAAAAATGCCAACATACCCATTGCATTGAGATTGAGATGAAAAGCACGCGTGAGTGATTCCAGCTCAGTGCGAGAACTACGGACTAGCGTCAAACCATTAGGTAAATTATCTTTTAGTCTTTTCAGTTTCTCTGGCGGCATATCACCACAAGCAATAACAGATAAGCCCGAACTTTTCTTGAGCATACGCACCAAGGATAGATCCGCAATAACGCGCGTGCCGTTGATGAGATCTTGTTGATCGATCTGAATAGGACCTAACTTTGATTCATCATCAAGCACGATAAAATCACCCGTTTGCCAACCTTGGAGACGAGCGAGATCAACACTCACCAAAATAGGATACGGCGGATTCATCAATGATAATGTCGAAAATTCCGATAGAGGAAGGCCACTATTGGTTGGCAACATCGCGACGGGATCAAGCCCAATCAGCGAAATATCCGTGCCATTTTTTGTCGTCAAACGATGGTTTTCAAAAGGAGCGCACTGAGAAAATCCATCACGGCGCAACTGAATATAGAAACCTTGGGGGATTTTATTGGCAATATGCTTGGAACGAATACGATAAGGTAATGGATTAGAAAACAGCTTTTCGCCATGTTCATAACTTTGACGAGCATGCTGGTTGATGGCCGTCACTCCCACCAACAATGAGACGCCAAGCGTTAAACCCAGCCATACTAGAATGATTTGTAAAGGATAACGCCGATAATGACCAAGTAGCGCCTTAACTACGGGCCATAACATGCAACAACCCTCCTTGTAAACGTACGCGACCATCCATATGCTGCGCGACTTTTTCACTGTGCGTCACCAATAATAACGTGCAATCCAACTGGCGAGTTAAGGTCGTCAATAAACGCATCACCGCCTCGGCATTACGCTCATCAAGACTACCGGTTGGTTCATCTGCTAATAAAATCTTAGGCTCCATGTACAAGGAGCGCGCGATCGCAGCACGCTGCTGCTGCCCACCAGAAACCTCTTCAGGGTATCGGCCTAGCAACGGCATTAAATCAAGCGAAGAAAGAATTTGACGCAGTAAACCTTGGTCTTCCGGCATTCCTTTCAACTGACGACAAAAGCGAATATTATCCGCGAGATTGAGGGTGGGAAGAAGATTAAACTGCTGAAAGATATGACCAATGTTATTTCGGCGATAAGCGGTACGCTTATTTTCTGACGTGTCATGCATGGCAAAACTTGGAAACCAAATTTCGCCAGAGTCGACAATATCTAATCCGGCAATAAGGTTGAGTAATGTACTCTTACCCGAACCACTTTCACCCATCAATGCGATTTGGTCGCCTCGGTTTAATGTTAACTCTGCCCCCTGCAGCACGGGATGAAATTCATCGCCATCTAGATAGCCTTTACACAGGTTGGTCAGCTGTAACATCAAATCGCTCGCAATCGACTAAAATTGGATTGTGAATCTACACTAATTCTCCTGCAGTAGAAAGCATTTTGGATACCGGATCACATTATGTGCATCAAATTGCACCACCTAACTGCGTTGTGTCTAATTTTCAATCAAATTTCGCATCCACTTCTTGCTTTTCATTCGATAAAGAGAACCGCCCCATTTAATCAACTCTTCAACGAGAAACAATAAATAGATGGCTTCAGGCTTAGCACCAAGCACAATCGCACAAAATGCGGCTAACGGAATACCGATCAGCCACTGCGCGACTAAATCTTGATAAAGACAAAACTTTACGTCACCGCCAGCTCGCAACACGCCAACAATCACCGTCATTGGAATGGAACGTAAAATGATGCCAAGGCTCAGTATCACGATAAACTCTTCAGATAAAGCACGGGTTTCATCCGTCAAGGCGGTGAAAGAGTTCAGGATAGGGATCTGCACCACATACAAGGCGGCAGCGACGATCACGCCTACAAGAAGGCTGATGATAGTTAAACCTAAGGCTTGATAATAAACAGCATCGTACTGCTTAGCGCCAAGTTGGTTACCGACTAAAACCGCAGCCGCATTCGACATCCCAATCAGTAAACTCAATGAAATCGATTCTACTGGCGTCATCACCGATAACGCCGCTAACCCTTGCACACCACTCTGCCCCATGATGGCATGATAGACAAATAAACCGCCTGCCCATGCTAGGAAATTAAAGGTAGTTGGCAACGAAAGCTTCAAAAAACGAGAAATGGTAGGCCATTCAATGATGGCTCGGATATCGTCAATTCCAAACGCTAACAGATGTTTCTTGGCATAGAGGTAACCGTATAAACACGCAACTTCAATAAAACCACTGAGCACGGTAGCAATCGCCGCACCTTCGATTCCCATCGCGGGAAAACCCAATTTTCCGAAAATCAGCACCCAGTTTAAAAACACGTTTGAAACAATACCGATACCGCTAAAAAACGTGCTGAGCCCCGGTTTATGCATCGCTCGCAGCCCTACCGCCATGCTACTGACGCAAGCTACAGCAAACATACTGAGTGAGGTAATAACCAAATATTGGCTACCTAGCGCATTAACGGTCTCTGAATCCGTGGTTAGTGCCATGATTTGACTTGGAAACAGTAAAAATAGTGCCACCGTCATTACAGCAAATAGGTTAGCGACTAACCACGTAAGTGCCGTACTTTCTCGCACGCCCTGTTTGTTTCCTGCGCCCCAATACTGAGCTGTTAACAGTGCGCCTCCGGTTGTCACGCCCACTAGCATGATGGTGGTGACAAAAGTTGCTCTAGCGGCAACGCCTACCGCAGCAATTTCAGCCTCACCTAATTGCCCTAGCATCAAAACATCCACTAGACCACGGCTAGAAAACATAATACTTTGCAAGGTGATCGGCAGAGCGATAGCCATTAAGCGACGGAAAAAATCGCCTCTTGTATGTAACACGATTTGCGAAAAAATAGACAACCGATCACCTCAAATTCAACACATTGATAGCACAGGAAAAATGAAGTCGCTATTATACGTCTGTGAGCATAATCTAACCATCTTATTTGAAGGGACCGTCATGAAAAAAGTGTTAGTACTCGGCGCATCAGGCTATGTCGGCTCACAACTGTTACCTTTGCTATTAGCGCAAGGTTTTCAAGTAACGGCCGCAGCTAGGCACATTGACTATTTAACCTCACGTGCCATATCTCATCCCAACCTTACCTTGCGTTATTTAGACCTTACCGATAAAGAGGCGACACTTGCGCTTATCCCACAATTTGAACTGGTTTATTTTTTAGTGCACGGTATGGCGCAAGGACATGATTTCGTCGACTATGAATTGTCGTTAGCGGAAAACGTTAAACAAGCCCTTGAGGTTAGCCAGGTCAAACACCTGATCTACTTAAGTGCGATTCAGCCACAAACCGGAAACTCAGAGCACCTCAAAGCACGGAAAATGACCGGCGATCTACTTAGGAAAAGTCCTGTACCAGTGACCGAATTAAGAGCCGGTGTCATTCTTGGACCGGGATCAGCCGCATTTGAAATCATGCGTGATTTTGTTTACAACTTACCGATGCTCATCACTCCCAAATGGGTTGATTCCAAAGCAAATCCGATAGCGCTGGAAAACCTCAATCATTATCTACTTGAATTAGCTAATGAGCAGCCCGTTGCACACCAATTGTTTGAAGTCGGTGGGCCTGACACCCTCTCCTACCGCGAACAATTTGCCATTATTTGTCAGGCAACGCAGAAACCTTTTCGGTTATGGTCTACCCCACTATTAACCCCCAAAATGGCTTCTTACTGGCTAGGTCTTGTCACCTCCGTCCCTTCTAATATTGGCAGAGCACTACTTGCCGGTTTAGATCATGATTACATTGCCGACTCACAAGCCATTGAAGCACGCTATCCTCAAAGACTGATCTCATATCGTGACGTTGTCACCAAAATAATCGAGCATGAAGGTGAATTTACACGCTCGCAGGTGTGGGGATTTGATCCAAGTGCCCTACAGCGTTGGCAACCCGGTTTTGGCTACTATCCTAAACAGGCAGGAGCAACGATTCAGACCAGCGCTTCTGCTGAGGCTTTATGGGATGTTATCCGAACCATAGGCAGCCGCCAAGAAGGCTATTTTTTTGCCAATGCACTATGGCGTACACGCGAATGGCTCGATCTTTTATTCGGTGGTGGCAAACCTGTGCGCCGCTCCCCTTGTGGCCCGGAACTGCAAGTTGGCGATTTTATTGATTCGTGGAAAGTGATCCGCTGCCAACCTCAACAGTTTTTGTCTCTTCTTTTTGGGATGAAAGGCCCAGGATTAGGGCGATTGGAATTTACCATTAAAGATCTAGGCGAAACGCGAGAACTCAATGTGACCGCATGGTGGCACCCCAAAGGATTCTTAGGGTTACTTTACTGGTTCGCGATGATGCCTGCCCACCTTTTTATTTTTAATGGCATGGTCAAAGCCATCGTCAAAAAGGCACAAAAAAAGAGCTAGCGAAATCGCTAGCTCTGCAACTTATTGGGTTTCAATTCCATACTAATCAATAGGAAAGCCTAATGGAATTTCAGCCAATTGCACGCCATGGTTGCTTGGGTATATCAAATACTCACCATGATATTTCACATTCGACTTATAATCGGTACGTTTATGCACCATAAAGCCAGCACTGCTGGCCTTTTCGACGAAATCAGCATGATGGCCCCGTACAAACCAGTTCATCGGCTTCACGAGCAGTTCACCATCAAAGCATGATTCACACTGATTTGCGCACAAAGCCAATGAGTTTTGCCCATCGGTAAAAAGCTGTAATTTGCCTTCATTCACCAATGGATCACATGTTGTCACTTCCCAGTGAGCCGCTTCCATGAATTCCAAAAACGCGTCAATTTTCTTATCGGTAATGATGTTATCCGCCTCTTGCGCAAAAAACTGACCGTAAAATGCTGAGATGCGTTTGAAGATAAACAGTAATTCAGATTGGTTGCCTTTCGAACGTCCAGCTTTCTGCCAACGATTTAAATCATCCACCACACAGCGATGGAATCGTTGTGCTTTCAATGCCTTACTTACCCAATGCACCAAAAAGTGATTATTAGCTAAAGGCGCATTCACCAGCTTATTCGCTTGGTGTTCTGCTGTTAACTCTTGCAGCGCTGTATTCACTACACGTTGAATTTCGAGGTAATACTCTGACATTACGCCTTTCTTCCTAATGTCCAATAAAAAAGAGATGAAAGTACCGAGCACGCCGTCATGACCACAATCATCGGCCACTCAACATCACTAGGCATCATCGCGACAATCGCTGCAACCACTGAGCCTGTGCCAAAACGCAACGTTCCAGCCAGTGAAGAAGCGGTACCCGCCATTTTCGGATAACCACTTAACAATAATCCCATTGAATTACTGCCTATCGTTGACAATGTACCAATAAAAAGCACCACAAAAGGCACAATACCCCATAAACCAAGGTTGAGTAACCACGCGATAAATAGCCCGATACCTGCGCACAACTGAATCAATAAACCAAAGCGTAGCATGGCGTGGGAACCGACTCGTTTCACCATTCGACCATTTAAACTGGTCATGATAATCATCGCGACAATATTGAGGCCAAACAGGTAACCAAATTGATCAGGATCGACTCCATAAATATCAATATAGACAAAAGAGCCTGCGGTCAAAAAGGCAAACATACCAGCGAACGAGAAAGCACCAGAAAAAACAAGCCCCATCGCGACTGGGTTACGGCTTAACTGCACATAGTTGCGAATGGTATTTCGAAAGCGCAGCGGTTGACGATTTTCTGCACTGAGTGTTTCTGGAATTTTCCAAACCACGAGAGCAATCACCACCGCGGCAAAAATAGCCAACACCCAAAATATCGAACGCCAACCAAACCAAATGGCCAAGTGTCCGCCAATCATCGGCGCAGCTAACGGGGCAACGGTCATCACTAAGGTGACAAAAGACATGGCGCGAGCAAAATCTTCGCGATCAAACATATCACGCACCACCGCTTGAATAACCACAGCCGCCGCTGCTCCAGCAAAACCTTGCGCAGCGCGAACATACGTTAACGCTTCAATACCTTGCGTAGTCGCACTCACAGTGGCAGCAATACCAAACAGTAATACGCCGATCAGCAGCACTGGGCGACGGCCATAACTGTCGGCCAGCGGGCCATGCAATAGTTGGCCTATCGCAAAACCAGCGGTATAAGCGGTCAGCGTCATTTGTACCGCTCCAGCACTCACACCGAGATCTTTAGCAATCGCTGGCATGGCTGGCAGATACATATCAATCGCCAGCGGCGTTAATGCGCCAATCGCGCCTAATACTAAGAAGAGTAAAAAACTAATGTGCGGCGTATTATTCGCTGTAACAGGTTGAGATGAAGTCATAGTTCTCCAGATAAATAAGGAATGAAGTTGCAGTAAAGCTAGGCCGTTCAAGCCCCAATAGAAGCCACTTCTTGGTCAGTCAAATAACGGTATTCACCGGGCTCTAGTGCCTCATCTAGCACAATATGACCAATGCGCTCACGGTGAAGGCCAACCACTTTATTGCCTAAAGCAGCAAACATGCGTTTAACTTGATGGTATTTGCCTTCATGAATGGTCAGTAAACATTCATTCTCACCGACGACTTCCAATTGCGCAGGCAAGGTTGGCTCACGCTCATTACGCAGTTCAATACCCGTTAAGAATTGTTCGACATAATTCGCTTCAATAGGGTCTGCAAGCCAGACACGGTAGGTTTTGTCGCATTTGTGTTTTGGCGAGGTAATGCGATGAGACCATTGACCGTCATCGGTGATCAGAACCAAACCTGTGGTATCGACATCCAAACGTCCTGCAAAATGCAAGTCTTGAACATTCACTTCATCGAGCAAAATAAATGCCGTATGATTGAAGCCGTCTTCATGTGAGCAAACGTAACCAGCGGGTTTGTGTAACATGATATAGCGCGGACCATGCAAGATTAACTCACGGCCTTGCCACTCCACCTCACACTCCTGCGTCACCTGCAATGAACCACTTTTCTGCGTCTTACCATTTACTGTGACATCACCACTTTTGATGATCTTGGTGGCTTCTTTACGTGTCGCACCTAACGCATCACACAAAAATTTATCTAACCGCATGATTACCTCATCTAAATCAAGTCAGGTATTATACGCAGCTAAAATGAAATAGTTGATCTATTTCACTGTTTTTATCCAGCGTTCAACAAGAGAAAACGCGAGTTATGTACACACTTCGTCCTTATCAATCGGACTCGGTCAAAGCCGTGATCCACTATTTTCGTCATCACACTACGCCCGCCGTAATTGTACTACCGACGGGGGCAGGAAAAAGTTTGGTTATTGCTGAGCTGGCAAGGCTTGCCAAAGGACGAGTCTTAGTACTAGCGCACGTGAAAGAACTGGTAGAGCAAAACCATGCCAAATATGAGGGCTACGGTTTGCAAGGCGCGGTATTTGCGGCAGGTTTAGGACGAAAAGAGACAGATCAACAGGTCGTCTTTGCTTCGGTACAATCCGTGGTGCGCAATTTAGATGCCTTTAAAAATCAATTTTCATTACTGGTGATTGATGAATGCCACCGCGTACCGGATGAGAAAAGTAGTAGCTATCAAAAGGTGATCACCCATTTAAGCGAGCTCAACCCAGGGATTAAAGTGTTGGGGTTAACCGCTACGCCTTATCGTTTAGGCATGGGCTGGATTTATCAATACCATACTCGTGGCCAAGTGCGCAGTGAGGAGCCTCGCTTCTTCCGTGACTGTATTTTTGAGCTACCGATCCGTTATCTGCTTGATGAAGCTTTTTTAACGCCAGCGCGAATGGTTGATGCCCCCGTGCTCAGTTACGATTTTTCGCAGCTAAAACCCGCCAATACTGGGCGCTACAAAGAAGCCGAACTCGACATGGTGATTGAGCAATCGAAACGTGCCACACCACAGATTGTTCAACAAATCATCCAACTAGCACAGCAAAAACAGGGAGTAATGATCTTTGCGGCCACCGTTCGCCACGCCCAAGAAATTGTGCAATTACTGCCCAATAACGAAACTGCCATCGTCATTGGTGACACGCCGCCCCCTGAGCGCGACACCATCATCAAGCAGTTTAAACAGCGCCAAATCAAATTCTTAGTTAACGTGTCGGTATTAACCACAGGTTTTGATGCTCCGCATGTTGATCTGATTGCGATTTTACGCCCCACCGAGTCCATCAGTTTATATCAGCAAATTGTCGGACGTGGGCTACGCTTATCCGCAGGAAAAACCGAATGTTTGGTATTGGATTATGCGGGCAATAACTATGATCTTTATCAACCAGAAGTCGGTGAGCCAAAGCCCGATCCCAACAGTGAAATTATTACCATTCCCTGTCCGGCCTGCGGTTTTAATAACAACTTTTGGGGTAAACTCGATGCCGCTGGTTTTTTGCTTGAACACTATGGTCGACGTTGCCAAGGCTATTTTACAGACGAAGAAAGTGGCGAACGAGAACACTGTGGTTACCGTTTTAGAGCAAAATATTGCGGTGAGTGTGGGGCTGACAACGATATCGCCGCACGTATCTGCCATGAATGTGACGCAACACTGGTTGACCCTGATAAAAAGCTCAAAGAAGCACTCAACCTCAAAGATGCATTGGTTTTTGAATGTATCGAAATGGATTTGAATGTACATAAAGATGCAAGTGGAAAAGCGCAACTGCGCGTTACCTATCGTGGTGAGAACGATGCACAAGTCCACGAATTTTGGCCACTAACCACCAAGAAACAGAAACAGGTGTTCCACGACCAATTTGTGCGACCACACCTAGCCGATAAGCATCGCCCTTTTGATCAATCTTCACCAAGCAAAGTGGTGGCTCATCAACACCGTTTTCGTCCACCACAATTTGTCATTGCGCGAAAAGTGGGACGATTTTGGAAAATGCGCGATAAGATCTTTGAAGATGAGCTACAAAACCGATGATTCACTTTCTATTCATGTAAGGTCATTTATACTCTGTTCATCTTATTTACAGGGGGCGCAACATGTTGTTCAAAAAGGGTAAAGCTTTCGCACACTTACTGCTGCTCTCATCATTATCCTTACCCACTTTAGCTGCGAGCAGTGATGTACACGATTGGGTTCAAGACACTTATAAGCCAGGAACCAAGGTAGAGATTGATGAGGATCAAGACGAGGTCTACGCGGCAGTTCAAAAAGGTTTAATTCATCCATTGTCTGAGCTTTATGCCACGATAGATAAAGAACTCAATGGCCGAGTTATCAAGGTAGAGTTAGATGAAGATGATGGTGAATGGGTCTACGAATTAAAACTGATGCATGACAACCGAGTTATCCGCGTAGAATATAATGCAAGCACATTAGAACTAATGGCTATTCGTGGCAGGAACCTACGCGACATCATCAAAAAATAGAGAATAACCATGAAAATATTGGTAGTCGAAGACGATCCTCGTCTTGGGGAACAAATTGTAGAAGCGCTTGAACAGACCGGCTGGGTGCCTGAATTATCACAAGATGGCATTGATGCACTCTATCGCGCTACATCAGAAGAGTGGGATGTGATTGTGCTTGACCTCGGTTTACCCAAACTCGATGGGCTCACCGTATTGAAAGGCATTCGAGATGAAAACATCAATACGCCCATTGTGATCCTTAGTGCAAGAGACGGTTTGACTCAACGAGTCGAGGGCTTAAATGCAGGAGCGGATGATTACCTCACCAAACCATTTGAGATGGTGGAATTAACCGCTCGTATCCGCGCACAACTGCGCCGAGCATCAGGTAACGCTTCCCCTGTGATGCAAATCGGTGACTTAAGCCTTGATACTCGAACCTCTAAAGTGATGTGGCAAGGTCAAGCGGTGAGCTTGACGGCACTGGAATACAAAGTGGTTGCCTACTTCATGCACAATGCCGACAAAGTCATTTCACGGACTGAACTGGTGGAACACATCTACAAACAAGATTTCGATAGAGACTCCAACACCATCGAAGTGTTTATTGGCCGCATCCGTAAAAAAATCAATAACAACATTATCAAAACCGTGAGAGGACTGGGATACCAGCTTAATGCAAAATAAAACCTCGGCCTTAAAGCGCCTCAGTTTAAAAAGTCGTTTACTGCTCGCGGCAACGTTTTGGTTAGGTACCATGATTTTAGCGGCGGGAATTGGCATTCCCACACTGATCAAAGACTACCTAGTCAATGATGTGCAAAGTCAGCTACGCTTAGCGATGGATGAAATCACGGCGAACTTGGAAGCGACACCGCAAGGGAATCTAGTACTGTCGTCGCGCCTTTCCGACCCTCGTTTTAGCCAACCCTACAGCGGCCTTTATTGGACGGCCTCAAGCCATGATCAATCGCTTCGTTCTCGCTCATTGTGGGATAAGCGCCTTATCAGCGAAAAACATGGCTTGAAAAACATCGTCAAAGGCGCAAGAGATGAAAAACTGATCGTCATTGAACAAATCATATACTTACCAGATTTCCCTTCTCCTATCACCATTACCATCGGTCTTGATGAAGCGCCATTACAAGACACTTTAAACAGCGTAATTAGCCAATTGTGGATGATACTAGGTCTGCTCTTCAGTGGTGTATTGGTGCTGATTGGCTTGCAAGTCAGTTGGTCATTACGGCCGTTAGGGAAAATGCAAAAAGAGCTGGCCACATTGCGCAAAGGTCAACAAGCCAGTCTCAGTGGCGAGTACCCAAAAGAAGTCTTTCCGTTAGTCAATGATTTGAATGCACTGTTATTCCACTATCAAGAATTGCTTGAACGTGCACGTAATCATGCAGGCAATCTCTCTCACGCTTTAAAAACGCCGATTTCTGTACTGCGCAATGAGATCGATCATCTTGATTTCGCACAACAGCAGAAACTCAGAACACCGATTGAACAGTTACAAAAGCAGATTGACTACCATCTAGGCCGCGCGCGCATGGCTGGCTCAATGAATATTCTTGCGGTAAAAGCCAATCCAAGCGAACGGGTAGATGCTATTTCTATGGCATTTGACAAAATTTACGCACAGCGTGAAATCACGTTAGTTAATGAGTTGGATTCTGATCTAGAGGTTGCCGTTGACCCAACCGATCTCGACGAGATGCTCGGCAACCTACTGGAAAATAGCTACAAATGGGCAGCTTCTTTAGTTCGAGTTCACGCAAAAAATCGAGAAGAAGGCTGGGTAGAAATCCACATCGAAGACGATGGCCCAGGTATTGCTGAGCAAGATCTGGCCAAAGCGGTACAGCGTGGCGTGCGCTTAGACGAAACAACCTCTGGATCTGGGCTTGGGTTGAATATTGTCAGTGAAATGGCGCACAGTTATCGCGGTACGCTAACCCTATCGACTAGCACTATGGGGGGGTTAAAAGCGGTGCTAACTTTTCGTTCGGTTTAATGGACGAAATCGAACTCGACATTAAGCAATAAAGACTGTCACGGTCCTTCGTAACACTGCAATAAATCGATGCTGCAAGGGATTTTCTATTGCCCCATCTTAGATAGAGTGCTAGTATCCGCGCTCGTTTTGTTAGTAATCATTGATTCACTATCAAAGCTATACCACATCAGCAAGGTCGCATTGCAGATGTGAAGTTTATTTTTACTAATTTGAGTGTAAAAACTATGAAATTCGAAGCAGTAGTACGTACTGAACTAGGTAAAGGTGCGAGCCGCCGCCTACGTCACGCGGGCCAATTCCCAGCAGTTGTTTACGGTGGTGAAGCAGCGCCAGTTGCTATCGCACTGGATCATTCTGACGTGATCAACCAAATGGACAAACCAGAATTCTACGAAGCAATTACTCTAGTAATTGATGGCGCAGAAGTAAAAGTTAAGCCACAAGACGTTCAACGTCACGTGTTCAAGCCAAAAGTTGAGCACATGGACTTCATCCGCATCTAATTTCCTACCAAGGAATTAGTTGGATAAAATCCAACCTTTTGCATAAAGATGATCGGCCTTACCATCCGAGAAATCTAAAAATTCGAAACCCCGATAGCTACCAACTATCGGGGTTTCACCGTTTTATAAGACCGTGTTATAACGGAAAGTCATTCAAACAAGAACATGGCTATTATGATCATCACGATTTCCCTCCCCTCATTGATTCATCGGCTTGGTGGAGAAAATGCGAAAAAAGCAAAAATGCTGGCGAGAGAATATCAGTGCGACCTGAAACGAATACGACGTTCCAGAAATTGGCAAATCAGTGGTGAGATAACGCAACTTGAATTATTGGCAAATCGGCTCAGAGAACTTGATTCACTGGTCATGCAATTTTTAATAACGAGACTCAAAGACAAACTGGCAGAATATCAGGAACAGCTTGAACCCAAATCAGCCAAGTTGGTAAGGCTTGTTAAACAAAACCCATCAATCACTCTCGCCGAACTTATACACATCACGCACTGCACAATCGCAGAAGCACGCACCGCTCGTTTCAACGCAGACAGTTTTTGATTTAAGCAGAACGTAAAGACGAGAAGTAAGACGGGTATCTTTGGCGAATATAACGCTGTTCTTCAACCATGTGCTTAAAAGCAGGACCATTGGATAGTTGAACCACGACTTCATCTTGTTGAAAGCGCAGTACTTGACCTGCAATTTTGACTGTATTGTTGCTGCGTAGCTGCACCGTACCAGACATCGATAGACCACAATATAAGGTAGTCACTCTCGGCATTGAAATACGAATGCCTTGCTCTGATATTTCACAGACATGGAATAGCTGATCATCAATTTTTACGGTAGGTCTTGCCCGCTTTGGATACTTTAAGCGGTAATATTGCCGTTTCTGTACAAAATCTGCATTGTCCATGGCGTCTATGCATCCTTTATCAAGGTTAATTACTTCTGCGTCATCATGATGCTACGCAAGTGTTGAGAGTCTACCATTTATTATCGGCTTCTGAAGTAAAAACATAATAGAAAGATAGGCAACCGCTATGAATCACCAATTCATCTCATTTGTGAACTCAAATACAATTGGTAAATAATGTGGGAAATTTATCACTGATCACGATAAACGTGAGATAAATCACTCTAAATCCTATATAGTGCACGGCTAAAATTAACAACTGTAGGCTGTCTGCTTAAGGAACCCGTTAAATGTCATTTTCATCTCAAGGTTTTGCACCTGAACTTGTTAAAGCGCTTACTGAATGCGGCTATGAAAAACTTACCCCCATTCAGCGACAAGCCATTCCCGAGGCTCGTAAAGGGCATGATATTTTTGCAACGGCGCAAACTGGCACAGGCAAAACCGCAGCATTCGCACTGCCCGTTATTCAACATCTGTTAGATAGCGGCAAGCAACCTTCGCCTAAAACAGCGCGAGGCTTAATTTTGGCACCCACGCGTGAATTAGTGGCGCAAATTGCCCAGAACATTAAAGACTACGTCAAATACACCAAACTCAATGTCGCTGCTGTTTACGGTGGAAATAAAATGTCTTCTCAAGTTCGTCAGCTTGAAATGGGTGTGGACATTTTGGTCGCGACCCCTGGCCGATTAGAAGAGCATTTAAGTGAAGGTAATGTTTCACTCGCCAACCTTGAGTTTTTGGTTTTCGACGAAGCAGATCGAATTTTAGATATGGGGTTCATCAATCCCGTGCGTAAAATCATGCTGGAAGTGGAAACCTCACCGCAAATCATGATGTTCTCGGCCACTACATCCACTCAGCTTAACCAACTGGCGGGCGATATTTTACGCAAACCCAAACGCATTAATGCTGATCGTGCCAATACCACGGCCGCAACAGTGGCGCATGTGGTTTACCCTGTCGATCAAGAGCGTAAAACGGAACTGCTGTCTGAACTGATTGGCCGCAAAAATTGGCAACAAGTCTTAGTGTTTGTGAACTATAAAGAGACGGCTAATGAAGTGGTGAAAGAGCTGAAACTGGATGGCATCAAGGCCGTGCTATGTCATGGCGATAAAGCACAAAGTGCACGTCGACGCGCTCTTGAAGAATTTAAAGAAGGCAAAGTGCGTGTCATGGTTGCGACCGATGTGGCTGCACGTGGTTTAGATATCGTCGACCTGCCACACGTGGTTAACTATGACATGCCATTTCTCGCCGAAGATTATGTACACCGCATAGGTCGTACTGGTCGTGCTGGCAAACAGGGACATGCTGTCTCATTTGTCAGCCGCGAAGAAGAGTTGACTGTTGTTCAGGTTGAAAACCTTATCCAGCAACGCATCCGTCGTGTTGAGCAGCCAGGTTATGAACCTAAACAGCGTGATGCCTACATTGAAAAACTTCACACAAAAGCGGCGTACAAAGATCGCCAAGGCCGTCGTAACAACCCAAATGACGAAAAGCCGGATCAAGCCTCAGCAGAACGTCGTTTGAACATGATGAATCGACTAAAAAATCGTAAGAAGTAAGCCATAACAACGAAAGAGCTGCAGCAATGCGGCTTTTTTCATCTCTGTGCATCCTATCTATGCTTCATCATCCCAAACGGTCATCTTTATTGGTTTCAATCCGTAAGTAGCACTGTCGTCAATTGCACAGCAAAGTGAAATAGTGAAGATTGTAATTAATGTGTATGCTAGAGCTCTTGTCTCTCAACACGGATTGATTAATGAGCAGTACTTTACTTCTGGCATTTATACCAACATTCTTTTTTGTTTCGATTACTCCAGGTATGTGCATGACATTGGCACTGAGTCTTGGGATGAGTATTGGTTATCGCCGAACTTTATGGATGATGATGGGAGAGATCGTCGGTGTGGCATTCGTTTCCATCGCAGCCGTTTTGGGGATGGCTTCGATTATGCTCAATTACCCTTGGCTCTTTACCGGATTCAAAACCATCGGTGCCATCTATCTTGGCTATATAGGCATTCAGATGTGGCGTTCAAAAGGCAAGCTTGCCCTCAGTAGCGACTCACAAGTCACTCCCCATAACAAAGACTGGGATCTTGTCATGCAAGGTTTTGTGACCGCGATTGCTAACCCTAAAGGCTGGGCGTTTATGATCTCCCTACTTCCGCCTTTTATTAATAGTGAAACACCACTTGCACCTCAACTGTTACTGCTGGTGTCCATTATTATGGTCTCAGAATTTGTCTGTATGACACTTTACGCAACAGGTGGCAAGGGGTTAAAACGAGCTCTAGGGCATTCAAAAAATGTGCGTCTAATGAACCGTATTTCAGGCTCATTGATGATAGGTGTTGGATTCTGGTTATTGATGAGTTAGTCGTTAAAGTAGTAGGCTCTGACTTTTGGCCAGAGCCTTAACCGTTAATTTAAAACTTTAGCTAATCTAAAACATTAGCATTCAATGCATTGAGCAATACAATCTCTCGATTGATACGCTGTTTTTCAGCATCAGAAGCTTGGCTACTTTGCAAAATACGCGCATTGATTGCCTCTTCAGCCGCGGCCTTATTGGTAAAAAGCAGTGCTTTAACATTGATCGAGGCGATATTGCTATAACGCCCATCATCACTACTTGGTACATCAATTTGGCCACTATTAATTAGAGCTTTCACGATGGCACGTTCCGATTCATACCCTTGCAAACCTTCCAGCTTCCAACGTTGCATTGGTTTCCCTTCGTAGCGGCCTTGCTTTTCTTGGGTGAGATAGCGGATCGTTAGGTTTCTAATAGTTCCTTCCTCTTCGCCATATTCCGCTTCCGAGTCAAAAATAATCGGGAATGACCGCCCTTCAAGGCTACCCCCTTTCTGCGTCAAATGCCCCATTCGGTAACTATTCATACCCAACCGAATATCACTAGTATCATCAATCGGTTGTCCACCAGCAAAACGCAGATCTTTAATTCGCTTACCCGCAGGTTGAGTAAGATCAATGGTGTAAGTGACACCCGCAAAAAAATCATTGGTTGAGTATTTCGATGCGCGCCGCTTTGGATCAAAGCTATAAGTCACATCGCCTGGCAAGACGGAATTGAAATACCCAGCGGCCCATTCCATGTAGGTGCGCAGCTCTTTACCCGTCATTTGGTAAACCGTAATTTCACCACCAGCATATTGATAGTTAAACGCGATATCTTTTGCTTTGATTGGGCCAGTATCAAGTTGAGCTTGGTCATTATCAATTTGCAGTGCGATCACGTTTGCTTTTGGCACGTAGAAAAAACTGGCTTCCTGAAACAGCGCACTGATGCCGGTATCTTGAATATGCACTTGAGGGATACCGCGTATTTCATCATCAGGAACCAAGTCGACTCCGTCAAGTATCGCAATTTCGCGATTGGCGTTTTCTCGTAAGCGTTGATGATAAGGTGCGTACAGCGTTTCCATTTTCGAATCAGAATCAACACCTTTCATAGGATAAGTGAAGCTGTCTTTATGAACGAGCGTGTATTTGCCATCTTTTTCTTCAAATTGGAAATCGATTCGAGATAAAACGCGTCCATATTTATCAGGCTCGGTAATGATGACACCGTTTACCGTCGCTTTATCAATTTTAGTGTGCATGTGGCCAGCAACAATGGCATCGATTTCAGGGTTAGCATTGGCAATATCAGATACGCCCGTATCTTTGATGTCGTTTTCGTTATCCAGCCCCATGTGCGCAACCAAAACGATCGCATCGACATCATTTTTTATCTGCCCAATCACTTTTTTCACTTCAAGTGTTGGGTTAGTGAAGCTCATGCCTTCAAGGCGATTAGTGCCTTCAGCAAACACTTGTGTCATCGGAGTATCCATTCCAATAATACCGATCTTGACGCCATTTTTTTCAATAATTGTTGCGGCGGGTAAGAATGGATTGCCATCGGGCCTCTGAATATTTCCGGCTAACGCTCGGCCTTTAAATTGAGTCAGGGAGCGATTTAATACCGATAAACCAAAATCAAACTCATGGTTACCCAGCACCCAAACATCGTAGTTCATCTCATTAAAACCGAGCATCATAGGGTCTACGGCTTCATGCTTAAACGTTTCAACAAAGTTTCCCTGAATCGTATCTCCCGCATCTACTAAAATAACGTTTTTATCTTGCTCTCGTATCTGTTTAACCTTGGTGGCGATTTGACTTAGGCTCCCCTGCATATTCAGTTTGTCAGCAGCATAATCCCATGGCATAAAATGCCCGTGAATATCGGAAGTACCGAGAATGGTAACCTGATGAATATCGCCATCAGCAGCGAAAGAAGAAGCGGCAATAGAAGCAAGTATTGCGCTAATAACAATTTTTAGTTTCATAACATACTCATACGTATAAACAGGCTCTCATTAAAACAGAGTGGATATTATTGATTTTATAAATATGTTTATGTGATGGGGTCGCTCATTCGGTTGCAACACTGAAAAGCAATCACAAAATTTCGAGAGCGATCTCTCTTTAAATAGATTCTATGGCTTAAAAAGCTTTAATCGAGCCAAATCAGGTGGTTAATTTTTAATCATAAAATTGAGCAAATTTTAAGCAGACCTTTGATTGACGCTGTACTGGATCGCTTCTATTTTTTCTATTGGTTACCACAACAATGGAGGTCATAGAAATGAAACGCGCAAGTTCCACTTATCGATTACAACTGATAAAAGATGTTGTAACGCGGCACCAACGTACGGATCCAATGGCGAACTATATTCAACAGCTTCTGACAGAAAAACCCAACATGGAACAACCCGATGTGAATAAACGTTTTCACGGTAATCATTTTGATGAACATGCTGGTGGTTGGGTCAGTGATTTTTGGGGAATGAAGTAATTGATTAAAACAGATCGCGCTGCGGGTTCGTTTCTGGCTCGGAATCTGCCTTGTTTTGCGCTTGTTGTTTCTGTTTTTTCCGCTTATAGCGCTGTTGGCATAATTTTATGACATGCAGTTGCTGCGCAGTAGTCATTGAGAGCCAGTTAAAACGCTCTTCCCTTTTACGCATACAGCCTTGGCAATAACCTTTGTCATCAACTGAACATACACCGATACAAGGGCTCAGCACTTTAAAAAATTCGAGTTGCTCCATGGTTACTCAATTATTTTTCCAATTTAATGTCCGCCACATAAGAGTAACGTGTGTCACTTCCTGATTGCAAACTGTGACGCATATAAAACAATCACCTTATACTGACAAAAACAGTACTCAATTTTATATACTGTGCGCGTTTTCCAAATTCTGGGGTCTAATACGATGAAGTTTAGTTCAAAAAAATGGCTAGCCGCAATTTCTCTACCTGTATTGGTGAGTGCCTGTGCAAGTAATGGTGATGTAGAAAGCATTACCGCTCAAGATTTGCAGCATCACAATTGGCAACTGGTGCAAATTGATGGCAAGGACGTGGTCAATAATGACAAACAAAAAGCACCGCGATTAGAAATCGGCGAAAAGATGATGGCTAGCGGTAACGCAGGTTGCAATAACTTTTTTGGGCAAGCCGAGCTAAAAGACAACCAATTCCGCATCGAAAAAATGGGCATGACCATGATGATGTGTATCGGTGATGTCATGGATACCGAGCAGGCGTTTTCTCAAACATTGTCAGATTGGAGCGAGATCAACCTGACTAAAGATAGCCTAACGCTTAAAAATGAGGTTCACACGCTCACCTTTACTTTACGTGATTGGGTAAATTAATTTCAGTCATTCTTCTCATGGCAGTCTTCTCCATCAGGCTGCCATTTCCGTAGACCACCTCACACATCATTCACCTATCTGCGACTTCTGCTTTTTCTCACCAATTCAGATCTTTTGTTTTTTTTCGTTCATAATGAATGAACATGGAAACATCTCCGGTCTATTCACTAAGTCACTGAATAAAGAGATCTTTAAGGATAATTATGAAAAAGCTCATCACCTTACTCTGCACGTGTGCCTTCGCACTTTCCGCGTCAGCGCAAACTTGGCAACAAACCACAGATGCAGCTAAAGGACAAACCGTTTACTTTCACGCGTGGGGAGGAAGCCAAGAGATTAATGAGTACATTCGCTGGGCAGGCAACGAGCTTCAAGATCGCTACGGTATCGAGTTAAAACAGGTGAAAGTGACCGATATTGCCGAGACAACAACACGGCTTATTGCAGAAAAGGCGGCCGCTAAAAATAATAATGGCAGTGTCGATCTAGTATGGATTAATGGTGAAAACTTTAAGTCCATGAAAAGTAATGGTTTACTGTATGGTCCATTTACGGAGCGTTTACCTAACTGGCAATATGTTGATTCCTCACTGCCGATCGATCAAGATTTTTCAGAGCCGACTCTTGGCCTTGAAGCGCCTTGGGGTGTAGGACAACTGGTGTTTATTTACGATCAGGAAAAGCTCAATAACCCACCCCGTTCATTTTCAGAAATGTTGAGCTACGCAAAGGCGTTTCCGAATCGTGTTAGTTACCCTCGTCCTCCTGAGTTTCATGGCACCAGTTTCCTTAAAGCCTTATTGATTGAACTAACAGAGAACGATGTTGCCCTGTCTAAGCCTGTGGATGAACAAAATTTTGCCATAGTGACAGCACCTCTTTGGCGCTATCTTGATGAATTTCATCCTGTGGCCTGGCGTCAAGGCAAGCAGTTTCCCAGCGGTTCCGCTCAAATGCTGCAATTGCTTGATGATGGTCAGCTTGATCTTTCCATCAACTTTAACCCCAATGCTGTTTTTTCCGCTCAAGCAAATGGAACGCTCGCGGCCTCTACCCGCTCCTACGCGTTTGAAACAGGGGCTCTTTCTAACATTCATTTTCTCGCCATTCCTTGGAATGCGAGCGCCAAAGAAGGCGCATTGGTTGCGATCAATTTCTTACTCAGTCCGGAAGCACAATCTCGTAAAGGTGATCTTTCCATTTGGGGAGATCCATCGGTATTACAAAATGAGTTCTTAATTGGCAGCGCCAAGAAAACTCAGCTGTTTAAATCAATCGCCGAGCCACATCCAAGTTGGCAAACAGCGCTTGAAGCCGAATGGCAACAACGCTACGGCCACTAAAGAGACTGAGATAAAGCCCGATGTTTAGAGCAAGCTATTTGCTGATTATTGTCATCTGTATTGCCCCAGTTGTTCCCGGCCTACTTGGGGTCATACTCTCCTCATTGGGTTATATTCCTCCCGTTGGCTTGCACCACTTTTCTCTAGATGGCTACATCGCCATCTTACAATGGTCGGGAGTCGGGCAATCTCTACTACTTAGCATAGGTTCTGCGTTAATCAGTACCTATCTCGCCGCGGCGATCTGCTTTGTGATATTGCAATCATTGTGGCACAGCCGTCACTGGTCAAAAGTAGAGAACGCTTTATCACCGTTACTGGCTATGCCTCACGTCGCTTTTGCCATTGGTTTTGCTTTTTTATTCTCACCAAGCGGCATGACGGATCGCCTTTTGTATCATCTGTTTGGAACCTCATTCATGGGAGATGGCGCTTCACTTTTAGTACGCAACCCTTACGCAGTCGGGTTAACCTTAGCGTTAGCACTTAAAGAAGTTCCTTTTTTACTGCTGATGAGCATCCCCATCTTGCAGCAATTAAACATTGATAAACTGCAACAAGCAGCGGCTTCGCTGGGTTATTCTCAACCCCAACTATGGCTAAAAGTGATCTTCCCACAGTGGTTAAATAAACTGCGGTTTGCCCTCTTTGCCGTGATTGCCTACGGCGTATCCGTTGTCGATTTGGCGCTCATTTTAGGCCCCAATAATCCACCAACGTTTGCAGTATTGGTATGGCAGTGGTTTAGTGACCCTAACTTAGCCTTAATTCCTCGCGCCGCCGCTGGCGCCGTTCTGTTGTTTATACTTGCAAGCGCCATGTTATTGATCGTTCTCTTCATCGAAAAGTGTTCGACGCAACACTACAAACGCTGGCAATACTCAGGCCGCTATGCGCTTTCCTTGCCAGGAAAATCACTGTTTTTATTCATCATTACCTTATCTCTGCTGATGTTGCCTTTAATGGTGATTTGGAGTTTTGCACAACGTTGGCGCTTTCCAGACTTATGGCCCAGCCAGTTCAGTGCCCGTTTTTGGGACAACGAATGGTTGAATATCGCACCAACCATTTATCAAAGCGTACAATTAGCGCTATTCAGCACTGTGATTGCGCTGGTGTTATCTCTACTCGCTCATGAGTATAAGCTCAAATATCAGCGCCATTTACCCAGTTATTTGATCGCCTTGCCAATGCTCATTCCTCAACTTTCACTGTTATTTGGCATGCAGATCGCCACACTCTTTTTAGCCAGCGATCAGTATTGGCTTTGGGTTACATGGTCACATGTATTCTTCGCCTTTCCTTTTGTCTACCTTGCGTTGGATGGCCCGTGGCAAAGCTACAATCAAAACCTGACTAAAGCAGCGTTAAGTTTAGGAAAAACGCCGTGGCAAGTATTTTGGCAAATTAAAACGCCGCAACTCTTGCCAGCCATCGTTTACGCGGCAGCGGTTGGAATGAGTGTGAGCTTAGCGCAATATTTGCCGACTTTGATGCTCGGCGCAGGAAGGATCGCTACTATTACTACCGAAGCCGTTGCGCTCTCGAGTGGCTTTGACCGCAGAGTCACCGCTATCTATGCCATTTGGCAAGCCCTACTTCCTTTAATTTTTTTCACCTTGGCGATTGTGATCAGCCGCCTACAAACTCATCGCCGTACCATGAACCCTATCGTTAAAAAAACTGCCCGTAAGGAAGCCATTACTCATGACGTTCTGCCTCGAAAACCTCGCCATCCATAAACAAAATGGTGAAGCTCTCTTATCGGATTTAAATATCACCATCTCCCCAGGTGAAATTGTTAGCTTAATGGGGCCGAGCGGCTGCGGAAAATCAACGCTACTTAATGTAATTGCGGGTCATTTGGGGAGGGATTTTAGCTTCCAAGGCAGAGTTATACTGGACGATGTCGACATCACTTTGCGGCCTGCACATCAGCGGCAAGTCGGTATTTTATTTCAAGATGATCTGCTCTTCCCACATCTGACGGTTTGGCAAAATTTGGCTTTTGCCTTACCCAACTCGGTAAAAGGCCATGAACGGCAGTCTCAAGCAGAAAAAGCATTACAGAAAATTTCTCTCGAACATCTTGCCAATGCTTACCCAGAACAGATATCTGGGGGGCAGCGAGCACGTATTAGCTTGGCTCGCATGCTACTGGCTCAACCTAAACTGGCACTATTGGATGAACCATTTAGTAAGTTAGATAAAGCACTGCGGATCCAATTTAGGGATTGGGTCTTCAATCAACTGGTCGCCGAAGGCATTCCGACCTTGATGGTCACGCACGATAAAGACGATGTTCCGCCTAACAGCCGCATTTTAACCTGCTCATGGGAGAGCGCACATGCTTGATCGATTTAGTGTCAAAATCATTCGTTGGCCACTAGAGAAAACAGCTCAAGGGCTTCATCGCTTAGGCATTACAGCGAACCAAACGACACTCTGGGGTTTTGCTTTAGGTTGCTGTGCACTTCCTGCACTTGCTTTCTCGCAGTACACGCTGGCATTAATTTTCATCATACTAAACCGAATAGCGGATGGCCTTGATGGTGCGTTGGCAAGAATTCAGGGGGTCAGCGATGCGGGAGGGTTTCTCGATATCAGTTTAGATTTTCTGTTTTACTCGCTCATTCCGTTTGGTTTTGTGCTGGCTTCACCTGAGCACAATGCGGTAGCTGGCGCCTTTTTGATCTTTTCTTTTATCGGTACGGGAAGCAGCTTTCTTGCCTTCGCCGTGATGGCCAGCAAGCGAAACATCCACAGCCCTATCTACAAGCATAAATCACTGTATTACATGTCAGGCTTGACTGAGGGTACAGAAACGATTGCTTGTTTCGTCCTGTTTTGTCTTTTTCCTCAACATTTTGCCTTAATAGCTTATCTATTCGGCGGCGCATGCTGGTTCACCACCATTACCCGCATTTATTCTGGATTTCAAACACTCTCTAACACTCACTCACGTCAAGAATACAACCATGATTAACGCTATCACTTTTGGCTTCGAACTACGGCTTCAAATCCAGATAATGCAGTACATTGGGTAATCGTATAACTCTTCGAAATTCTCATCAATTGAACCAGTGGCATGCTAAACTGCGCACTTACTAACGCAGTGGCATAACGATGCCTAAGGTTGCATTTATGACTTTGACCAGACCCGTTAAAATAGCGATCTTACTCTTTCTGATCCCGACTCTTATTTTTTCGTTAGTCATCCCGATATTAATCAATCCGTTGACACGCTATGTGCTGGAAAGCAAACTCGATACCGTCAATCTTTACTTGGCCAATAGAGCTCAGAGCTTAAATGATATGATTTTAGATCAAGTCGCTCAGATAAATTATGAATGCCAAGCAAGCGATATGTCATTAATTCGTGATTCCAAGTACTACAACCGATTTATTAGAATGATCGCGGTTGTCAACAAAGACGGGCGTAGCTGCTCGACTGTCGGTTTCCCATTACAACTTTCGGATGAGTTGAAAGCCTATGACCTCTCTTCAGGGTTTTACATGTCCACCACTCCCGCACTTTTTGATACAGAAAAAGAGCTACTTATTTATTATCAAAAAGAAGGTAATCGGATTTTTTGGATATTAGACAGTAGCTGGCAAGAAGAGATATTAAAAGGTGATTGTATAAATTGCTTTTTATTAAATTTTCATTATTTATCGCCTAGTTTAAATGGATTGAGAATGAGTCGAGGAAATAAAGAGATTGCTTACCAAGACCACATCACAACCATTAGTTACACCATAAAAGAGTTTGATATTCAAGAAACACTCTCTGTTGGTAAAGAATTCAACCAATATCTTTACTACCAATTAATATATTGGGGTTATCCAATTGCGCTAGCAATTGGTATCTTATTATCTATTTTTTATTTAAAGTTCAGAAATTATAAAAACTCAATTCAAGGATTAATTCTTAAAGGCATCAAAGATAAACAATTCATCCCTTACTACCAAGCCATTCTTGATAGCCGAGAAGAGAGAGTTATTGGCTATGAGATCTTAGTTCGTTGGTGCAAAGGCAAAGAGATCGTTCCACCAAATGAGTTCGTTGGTCCGGCGGAAACATCCGGTTTAATCATCCAGATAACGAATCAAATCATAAGAAAAGTAATTGATGATTTAGAACAATTCGATGTGCAGCAGTGGGTGAGTATCAATATCGTGCCAGCCCATATTGAAAGTGGAGGCTTAGCAGAAACACTAGAAGAACTCAATTGGCCGACCAGCAAACAGATTCATTTTGAAATAACAGAAAGAACGCCATTTATTAATATTGAAAATGCAGGTAGGGCACTATCTCATCTTATGGCAAAAGGCTATAAATTCAAAATTGATGATTTTGGGACAGGCTACGGTGGTTACTCATATATACAAAATCTTGGTATTTCTTGTATTAAAATAGACAAGATGTTTATTGATACGATTGGAACTGACGACTTAAAAATAAAGGTACTCAATTCCATTATTCTTTCAGCACAAGAAGCTAATATTGAAATTATTGCTGAAGGCGTTGAACGCGGAGACCAAGTTGATTATCTTGCTACTCGTGCTGTGTATCTTATCCAAGGATTCATCTATTCTAAACCCTCACCGATTGAACATATTTTGCAAAATTAATAATTCCTGAAGTCGGGAGAAACCACACCATAACCAACTTTATTATGGCGTGATCTTACCTAGTCTCCATTATACTTAGGAGAAAATCAGTGCTTTCAGGCTGGCTTGCGGATCAATATCTTCAAACTCTGGTGGGTTTTCTAGGCGAGCTTGAAAAGTAAGTGATGGCGCTTCTACCTTCATCCCTTCGATTAAAAAGTCGCAGGTTACGGCTGGTGAATTAACGCATGCAAGCACTTCGCCGCCTTGTTCTAACAGCTCAGGTAAACGGCGTAAGATACGTTGATAATCTTTAGTCAGCGCAAAGCTGCCTTTTTGAAACGAAGGAGGATCAATAATAATCAGATCATATGGCCCTGATTTTTTGATTTTTCCCCAAGACTTGAAAATATCATGTCCAAGAAACTTCACTGAATTGAGATTGTGGCCATTTAATTGATGGTTTTCACGGCCTTTAGCCAGTGATGCTTTGGCCATATCGACATTCACAACTTGGTCAGCACCACCAGCAATCGCTGCTACTGAAAAACCGCAAGTATAGGCAAATAGATTCAGTACATTTTTATGTTTAGCATGAGATGAAACCCACTCACGGCCGTAGCGCATATCCAAAAACAGCCCGAAATTCTGGTTACGCCCAATGCTCAATTGGTACTTTAAGCCATTTTCGACCACCACAGGGAAAGGCTCTAACGCTCCCCATACTGTTTCTGAAGGCGCGCCATCGGCATATCGATGCTGAAGTAAGACACAACTACCTTGCTTTTCTAGCCATAACGGACGGGTTGTTAGGTGCGACAAACCCGCTTTTAACTCCGCGAGAAAATCTTCTTCGACATTTTTAAATAAGTTGACGACTAACTGCCCTTGCAACCAGTCACAGGTGAGCTGTTCTAGACCTGGCCACTGACGACCTCGGCCATGAAATAAGCGGCGAATTTCACCGGTATTACAAGAGAGCTGCTGCTCAATATGGGTAAAAAAGTGAGGAAGCGCTGAGCGTTGCATTGTTTGTTCTGTCATTTGTTTACTTTCGGCCAAACTAGATTCCAAGGTGTTAACCAAGATTCAATCCCTTGGCTAACAATGTCTGAGTTCCATTTCTGCCCCATCGCTACTTGATTGCGTGGGTCGCAGATAAATTGATACCACAGATCCTGATAGCAAAAACGTAACGCAAAAGCGTGTAGATAGCCTCTATCAGAATCATCATGAGAATGATAAATCGGGTCACCGACAATTGCAGAGCCGAGTGATTTCAAAGCAACCCTAATTTGGTGGGTTTTTCCGGTAAAAGGTTTACATAAAAAGAGACGTTCACCCGGCTCAGCAGAGCAGGAAAAAAACTGCGTTACGGCAGGGTTATTTTGTGTCGCTACTAACTTCCACGACGAACGTCGAGAGCGTTCCATATCACCGCTTATCAAACCCTGTTTCTTTTTAGGCTTTTTACTGCCAATGGCAAGA
Source organism: Vibrio sp. RM-69-4 (assembly GCF_024743775.1). NCBI lineage: Bacteria > Pseudomonadati > Pseudomonadota > Gammaproteobacteria > Vibrionales > Vibrionaceae > Vibrio > Vibrio sp. RM-69-4. The sequence goes on along the minus strand of NZ_JAMQXI010000017.1, from coordinate 199,022 downwards.
TAGAATTTCTCGACTTCCCTTGCTGCAAAATTTTTAGACAACTCACTGGCCGCAGCTTGGTGGCGGGCAAGCAATAAAATGCCGGACGTCATTTTATCCAACCGATGAACTAAGTAGAGCTGGCCATCACCTGAAACCTTACCCACTTCTTGCAGCAGCATTGTATCCCCGTCATCTTTGTGCACAGAAATATTGGGATGCTTGTTGATGATGAGAAAATCGTTGTGAGTATAAAGAATATCAAACATGTGAATCACTAACTGCAGAATAGGCGGCTGAGTATAGCGTTAAACAACACAGATACCAATAAATGCAAGGTTCAAGGCCGTAGGATGATAAAAAGGCTCTCGGATGAGAGCCTTAGGAATGCGCTAAATTAATGAATAAGCAAACACCATTAAAATCGCCACGGGGCAAACAAAACGCACGTACCATGGCCAAATTTTCCAGAATAGGCTTTGTGCAATGTCTGGGTTACCTTGTTTGATCTCATCAAGCAATTTATTACGATGCCAAACCCAACCCACCACAATAGCCCAAACCACACCTAATAAAGGTTGCATATAGACGGTCGAGACGTTAGCCACTAGGTTAAATAACGCCCCAAAGTTAAGGGAAATGATGATGCTCAGCAGCGCAATGGCTCCACCGATCATCCATGTTGCTTGGCTACGAGTCATTTTTAGTTCATCTTGCGCGCAAGATACTGGTACTTCTAGCATAGAAATTGAAGAAGTTAGCGCTGCGATAACCATCAAAATAAAGAAACCAAAGCCGAGCAACACCCCTGCACTGCCCATATTATCAAACATCGCAGGCAGCACGGTGAAGACTAAATCGCCCGAACTCATCAAGTTGCCTGCATCATCAAAAATTTCGACACCATGATTTTTAGCCACAAACATTGCTGGGAGAATCAAAAGGCCAGCTGCAAACGCCACTCCCGTATCAATCGCCGCGACTTGCGCCGCTGTTTTTGGCAAATTAACATCTTTCTTAAGATATGAGCCATAAACGATCATCGCTCCAACGCCTAAAGAGAGAGAGAAGAAAGCTTGCCCCATTGCGTCTACTAATAAACTGGGAGTGATGTGCGCAATATCAGGGATCAAATACATCTTCAATCCTTCCATTGCCCCATCTTGGGTAAAGATATAAGCAGTCATGGCGCCGAATAGAATAAAAAGCACTGGCATCAAACGGGTAGACCATTTTTCAATGCCGTCCGCGACACCTTTTCGCACAACATAAATAGTGAGCAAAGAAAATGCGAGAGCCAGTAAAACATTGCGTAAGCCGCTAAAATTCACTAACCAATCGGCCGCCGTCTGTAAACCCAACAAGCCTAATATAGGAGATGCCGCAAAACCCATAAGCCATCCGGCAAGAATGGAGTAAAAACTGAGGATCATCGATGAGGCAATCATCGCGATAATGCCAAACAGTGCCGCCGCCGCACGATTTTTGGTCCAGATACTTCTTAAAGAAGCGATGGGGTTAGATTGTCCATGTCGCCCGATCGTCAATTCCGCAACCAGCATTGGAAACGCCAGCAAGAATACCATCGCCAAATAAATCACTAAAAATGCCGCGCCACCATTACTTGCCGCTTTGGTCGGAAAACCCCACACATTCCCTAGGCCAACCGCAGAACCTGCAGCCGCCATAATAAAACCAAGTCTCGATGAGAAATGACCTCTTGAACTACTTGCCATAAACTATTTACCAATGTTGTGTTTGTTAGGCAGTGCTAAAAGTGAGTGTAAACTTTTAATTACACAAGTTATAATTTTTAGTCGCACTGTGATGGTGGCAAGTAAAACAGTTTGAGATTAAAATTGGAAGTCCGAACGATATAAATTATGGATTAGACCGTAGTTTTATAGTTCAATTGTTGCTTTTTTATCCTCAGATCATTTTTTTAAACTGCTATGATCACTTTAGTAACACGATTCATCTGTTACTATTTTCATATTATTCACGCGATAAACTTCCTTACTTTTCCCTTTCCCTTTACTATCGTGACTTATTCTATCGACAAGATTAATGGCATGGACAAGGTTTACCACGTTCTTACTTTAGCAGGCATCGCACTCTATTGGTTTTTGGTCGCCGCAGTCACGCTACGCGTTGTATTGAAACGCCGAGCGGTGAGTGTTTCTCTGGCTTGGCTGATGGTGATTTATATCATTCCGATTGTGGGAGTGATCTGCTACTTTCTTTTTGGTGAGCTAAATTTAGGCCGCAAGCGTGCAGAGCGTGCGAAGGAAATGTTTGCTCCATTTGGTGATTGGTTTAGACAGCTTAACGATTGCCAAGCTCATGCCCCTGAGGGAATGGGTGCTCAAATTTATAAAATTGATGAACTGTGTAACCACCGTATGGGGATTCCGGCCTTAAGTGGTAATACGTTATCACTGCAAACCTCCCCTAACGAAATTCTGCATTCCATCATTGCCGACATCGAACAAGCTCACACTAGCATCCAAATGGTCTTTTATATTTGGCACCCAGGTGGATTGGCGGATTCGGTTGCGTCGGCTCTGATCCAAGCGGCCAAACGGGATGTGCACGTTAAGCTGCTACTTGATTCCGCAGGGAGCCCCCGTTTTTTCAAAAGTCATTGGTATACCATGATGAAAGACGCAGGAGTTGAAGTCGTCCAAGCGTTAGAAGTGAGCCCGTGGCGGATGTTCTTACGCCGCTTAGACCTACGCCAACATCGTAAAATCATTGTTATCGACGATAAAATTGCCTACACAGGCTCGATGAATTTGGTTGACCCGGCCTATTTCAAACAAAACTCCGGTGTGGGCCAATGGGTCGATATCATGGTGCGGATCACTGGTCCTGCGGTCAATGTGCTGTCCGCAGTACATTGCTGGGATTGGGAGGTGGAAACGGGAACACGTATGTTACCAGCACAACCAGAATGCACAATTGGTCCGGATCAGCCCCATCATCCTGTACAGGTTGTCCCTTCAGGCCCTGGTATGCCAGAAAACTTAATCTCTCAAGTGTTAACACTGGCGATTAATCAGTCAAACCAATCCGTTAGGATCACTACCCCTTACTTTGTGCCTAGTGCAGACCTATTAGCAACGCTAAAAATGACCGCTCAGCGCGGTATCAATGTTGAGATCATTATTCCACACAAAAATGACTCATTGATGGTCAAATGGGCATCACGCGCATTCTATGGCGAGCTACTTGAAGCAGGGGTGAAAATATACGAATTCTACGGTGGTTTGCTGCACACGAAATCAGTCGTGATCGATAACCAGTTCTGTCTTGTCGGTACGGTGAATATCGACATGCGCAGCTTATGGCTCAATTTTGAAGTCACGCTCGCGATTGAAGACCAATCTTTCACTCAAGAAATGAACTGGCTACAACAACACTATATAGAACAATCGCACTTGGTTGAGCTACCAATATGGGAGCAACGCCCGCTGTATCATAGGTTTTTTGAACGATTGTTCTATCTGTTTAACCCTCTGCTATAAACTTTTTATCTGACTGGGGTTGCCAAGCTAGGCAACTCCATGTTTTAAATAACGAACTCTCTCCCAGACAAGGATTTCGGATGTCAGAAGGTAAAAAAACACTGTTGGTCAATGCGGGTCGTAGTAAAAAGTGGACCAATGGCGTTGTCAACCCACCTATTCAGCGCGCCTCTACCGTTGTATTTGATAGTGTGGCTGAAAAAAATCATGCTACTGTCAATCGGGCTAATAAAACACTCTTTTATGGACGCCGTGGTACTCATACGCACTTTGCGTTCCAAGAAGCAATGGTGGAAATTGAAGGTGGCGTCGGTTGCGCGCTTTTCCCTTGCGGTGCGGCCGCCATTGCCAATAGTATTCTTTCCTTTGTGCAAACGGGTGACCATATTCTGATGGTCGACACTTGCTATGAACCTACTCGTGATTTTTGTGAAAAAATCATGAAAAAAATGGGCATAGAAACGACCTACTACCCACCGACCATAGGTGAAGGGATCCGAGCTTTGATCCAACCCAATACCAAAGTGTTGTTCACTGAATCACCCGGTTCGATCACGATGGAAGTGCAAGATATCCCGACCTTATCGCGGGTTGCACATGAACATAACATCATTGTCATGCTGGATAACACTTGGGCGGCGGGCGTGAACTTTTCACCTGTTGAACATGGTGTTGATATTTCGATCCAAGCGGCGACGAAATACATTGTTGGCCACTCAGACGTGATGTTAGGAACAGCGATTGCCAATGAAAAATGCTGGGATCAATTGCGAGAGCAAAGCTATTTGATGGGACAATGTGTCTCACCTGATGACGCTTATCTAGGGCTACGAGGGCTAAGAACGTTAGATGTTCGCTTACGTCAACATGCTCAAAATAGCTTAGCCATTGCACACTGGTTAGCAGACCAACCTGAAGTGGATCACGTTCGTCATCCTGCCTTAGAGACTTGTCCTGGACATGAGTTTTATCAGCGTGATTTCACTGGTGGTAACGGGCTGTTTTCATTTGTATTAAAGAGCAGTGATACAAAAGCTACGACGGCTTTGCTCGATGGCATGCAACATTTTAGTATGGGCTTTTCATGGGGTGGATTTGAAAGCTTGATTTTAGCTAATGAACCCAAAAGCTTTGATAGTTTAAGAACCGTCGCACACCCACACTTTGCAGGTACACTGATTCGAGTACATATTGGTCTTGAAGATGTAGACGATCTGATCGCTGATCTAAAAGCGGGATTAGAACGCTACAGTGCACAGCTTGCTCTGCGTGCATAATATGAGCGGAAGACCAAAAGGCCGCTGAATCTTCAGCGGTCTTTTGCATATTAGGTTGCCCTGAAAAATTAACGCTTGGGGCAATCAGCCAAATGATCGTTCACCATACCCACCGCCTGCATAAAAGCATAACAAATCGTTTCGCCAATAAACTTGAAGCCTTTTTTCTTTAGAAATTGGCTCATCGCCTTAGACGTGGGCGTCGATGTAGGGATATCACTCATCTGCTGCCAATGATTGAGCACTGGTTGACCATCCACAAACTGCCACAATGCTTTGGATAAGGAACCATACTCTTGCTGCAACAATAAAGCCGCTCGTGCATTGGAATAAACAGAGGCAATTTTGCCTTTGTGCTTCACCACATCGAAATGCTCGATAATGTAAGGTGCCCGCGTTTCGTCGTACTGAGCCAGTTTTTCAAGATCATAACCGTCAAAGGCTAAGCGATAACCTTCGCGCTTTTTCAAAATCGTAATCCAGCTCAGCCCAGCTTGCGCACCTTCTAACGTCAAAAATTCGAACAACTTGACATCATCGTAAACGGGAATGCCCCACTCATTATCGTGATAATCGCGCTCTAAAGGGTGATTCATCGCCCATGCACAAGTCATTTCTGTATGATGCTTCATTTTTTGTTTCCTTACCCTTACCTTCATTTGCGGTGTCAGTTGAACAATGACACTGCAAATCTACGTGCCTAGCTTTGCTTTTTAAAGCTGATTAAACTCACGATGGACTTTAAATGCTTCAGAGGTGACATAAGCCTCCATTTTACGGATTTTCTGATCCACTCGAGTTAAATCTTGATCCAATGTCGCCAGCAAAGCTTCGGCGGTTTGTCCTTGCTCCCAAGGCTTATTCTTCAATGTATGTTCGCGTTGGGCTTTTAACGTTTCAACATACTGAGTAGGCTGCTTTTCTAACATCAGCATCAAAGCCATATAAGCTAAAAGCACTAAAAAACCACCACCGAGTAGTGCAGCCGAGATGACCAATATACGCACCAACCAAACTTCTAACCCAAGATAATTAGCAAGCCCAGCGCATACGCCAGCTATTTTGCCATTGACCGGATCTTTGTAGAGTTCTCGGCTAGCCATGATTTTGCCTCCAAGTCGGTGATTCAGCATCTAAGATGCGTTCAAGGGTTTCAACACGGCTTTGCAGTTTTTCCGCTTTTTCAGATAACGCTTTGATCCGCTCTAAATCCTCTTGTGACAATGAGTTGCTGCTATGTCGTTTACCTCTGTAATGCAGAAAAAGCCATATCGGTGCAACAAAAATCAAAAAGACAATCAGTGGACCTGCGATAAAAAATGATGACATATATGCCACTCCTCGTTATTGGTTTTTGTCCATTTGCTGTTTCAGTTTTGCTAGCTCTTGTTCAATTTCATCTTGCGCTTGAAGTTCAGCAAATTCTTGGTCGAGTGACTTAGCGTTACCGGACATAGCGTAGAGATCGGCTTCAGCTTCAAGTTCATCGACTTTACGCGAGTACTGTTCAAACTTCGCCATCGCTTCATCAGTACGGCTAGTATGCAAATGACGTTGCACATCACGACGGTTGTGCGCAGTTTGGCTACGAAGTGCCAAAGCTTGTTGCTTCACCCGTGTTTCGGCAATTTTGGCCTCTAACTTACCGATTTCCCCAGTCAATTTATCGATAGTTTCTTCTACCAAGGTTTGTTCAGTGTGCAAGCCTTTCTGCATTTCTTGCAATTTCTTTTTTTCAATTAAAGCAGCGCGAGCGAGATCTTCACGCTGTTTAGCAAGCGCCAAGGTCGCTTTCTGTTGCCAATCTTCAATATGAGAGGCCATAGAATCCACTTTACGCGCGAGCTCTTTCTTATCCGCAATAGCTTTGGCCGAATTGGTGCGTACTTCCACCAAGGTGTCTTCCATCTCTTGGATGATTAAGCGGATCATCTTTTCAGGATCTTCCGCTTTATCTAACAGTGCACTGATATTCGAGTTTACGATATCGGCAAAACGAGAAAAAATACCCATGTTCAATCTCCTGATTAGTTGTTCATGACGATGTAGTTATTGGTGAGCCATTTTGAATCGCTCAAAATGTTTAAGACGAGAAGAGATAACCAAGTTTCATGCCATATATAAATTCATTGATAATCAATAAATTAGATAATATCTCATAGAATGAGATTACTGTGCTATGATGATTTTCGCCAAGAGTTGGTGAATTTAACCACCCTTTCAATCACAGTGTGGAGAGTGAACATGCAACAAAACTTACTGGGTGAAGCGCCTCAATTTTTATCGGTACTGGATAAAGTCTCTAAGCTTGCACCGATTGATAGGCCGGTATTAATTATTGGCGAGCGGGGAACGGGCAAAGAGTTAATCGCTCAGCGCTTACACTATCTTTCCAAACGTTGGGACCAACCACTGGTTTCGTTAAACTGTTCAACCTTGAGTGAAGGGTTAATTGACTCTGAGCTCTTTGGTCATGAATCAGGCTCGTTTACCGGAGCCAAAGGACGTCACCAAGGACGATTTGAACGGGCAGAAGGTGGAACTCTTTTTTTGGACGAGCTCGCCACCGCGCCGCTTGCTGTGCAAGAGAAACTACTTCGAGTGATTGAATATGGGCATTACGAACGTGTCGGCGGTAGCCAACGGCTTAATGCGAATGTCCGTATCGTCTGCGCAACCAACGCCAATCTTCCACAATTAGCTGAAATTGGAAAGTTTCGAGCTGACTTACTCGACCGACTGGCCTTTGATGTGATCCAGCTTCCACCGCTAAGAGAGCGAAAAGAAGATATTATGCCACTTGCTGAGTATTACGCGATTAAGATGTGCCGTGAACTGAACTTAGCGCTCTTTGTCGGGTTTAGTGCAGAAGCGGCAGATCAGCTTCAACACTACTTGTGGCCGGGAAATGTGCGTGAACTTAAAAATGTCGTGGAGCGTGCTGTCTATCAACATGGAACGGCCTCCCATCCGATTGAAAACTTGGTTTTTAACCCTTTTGCTAATGAGTGGCACAAACCAGATGACCTTACTGGCAATCTCTCCACAGATCGCCATACTTACACCACTGGCTTTGAATTTCCGATGGATTACAAAATGTGGCAGGAGGATCAGGACAGACAACTACTGAGTGCCGCGCTCAATGCCAGTAAGTTTAATCAAAGACAAGCCGCAGAATTACTCGGCTTGAGCTACCACCAATTGAGAGGTATGGTGAGAAAATATCAACTCGTTGGCAGTAATGGCGATTAACCCTAGGTTTAGAGCAACAAAAAATGGTAGATTATCAGGATTTTGAGGCATAATGATTGGCTTTGTTTGCCTTACTTCTCATAGTTATTTCTCTTTATGAAAACATTGATACGATTCGCACTAGGAATATGCAGCTTTAGCCTACTGATAGGCTGTAGCGAACAAATTGACCATAGTAAAATTCGCCAGAGCGGATTCGTATATTGTGGTCACGGTAACCCCACCACTTTTAACCCACAATTGGTTGAGGGCGGTATTACGTCTGAAGCTCTCAGCCCACAGATTTACGACACACTGTTACAATTGGACTCAGAAACCTTACAACCGATACCAAACTTAGCCACAAGTTGGACGGTGAATCCACAAGGTACCGAGTATACGTTCAAGCTAAACGGTGGCGTTCAATTTCAATCAACCGCTTGGTTTACACCGACTCGCGCTCTTAATGCCGATGATGTGGTCTTCAGCTTTCGCCGAATCATTGACCCAACCAACCCGTTTCATTACGTCAATAGTGGCGTCTACCCATGGTTTGCGGGTATTGATTTCAAAAACTTGCTGATCGATGTTCACGCTCTGGATGATCTCACGGTTAAATTTACCCTTAGTCGTCCCGACAACTCTTTTTTATCCAATATCGCCACCAGTCACGCTGTCATACTCTCCTATGAGTATGCTAATCAATTAGTGATTGAAGATGAAAAAAGCATGATCGACAGCCATCCTGTTGGATCCGGACCATTTTATCTAGACGAATTTAAAGTCAATGACCTTATCCGCCTTCGTCGTCATGGTGCTTATTGGAATGGCGTGGCGAAGATGGAGCAAGTCGTATTTGATGTCTCCAACCGAGGGACTGGTACACTCGCCAAACTACTACGCTATGAGTGTGACGTACTTAGCTCGCCGATTTCAAGTCAGATCCCGATCATCAAACAGCAAGCAGAAATCAAACTGAATGCCAAACCAGCAATGAACGTCTCGTTCATTGCTGTAAACACATCTCATCCTGCACTTAGTGATGTTCGCGTGCGTAAAGCGCTTAATTTCGCGATCAACCGCCAAAATATTTTGGACTCGGTCTATTACGGTACAGGGAGTATTGCTTATAACCTACTGCCGCCGTCATCTTGGGCTTACCAAAAAGACAACGTTCACATTCGCTATGATCGTAATTACGCGATCGCATTACTTAAAGAGGCCGGCTATTACGCCAACTTGGAATTGACGATGTCAGTCCCTGCAGAGCCTCATGCCTATAATCCAAGCCCACGTAAAACCGCCGAGTTAATTAACGCGAACTTGGCCGATATTGGTATTACGCTGCACATCATCACCCAAGACCGTCTCGATCGCTCAAATTTGACCCAGCACGCTAACGCTGATCTGATTTTAACCGGTTGGAATGGCGATACTGCCGACCCAGATAACTTCTTACGTCCACTGCTTTCTTGTAATTCCGAGCGTTCGGGGCTCAATGCCTCGATGTGGTGTAATAGTGATTTCGATTTTCTACTCGATTTGGCCTTGGAAGTAGACAAGCCGCGCTATCGCCTTAACTTATACAAACAGGCGCAAAATATTTTAAACGAAGAGTTTCCGGTTATCCCACTGGCACACGGAATGCAATTTAAAGCATACAATAAGACGCTAACAGGCTTTAAACTCAGTCCGTTTAATGTACAGCCATTCAATACGGTTGAGAGGATCGAATAGTGTTTTTATATACGGTACGCAGGCTCAACTTATTTATTATCACATTACTCATTTTGACTATGGTCGGGTTTGCGCTGCTGCGCTTAGATCCCCACTCGCCTCTAATGGACCATGGTTTCTGGTCGGGTTGGTCAACCTATTTAGGGCAACTACTGCAACTCAATTTTGGCGTCAATCACAGTGGTGTCCCGATTGTGGACGAACTGGCGATGGTCTTTCCAGCAACGCTGGAGTTATGCCTCATCGCATTTACTCTCTCTTTGTTAATTGGTCTCCCTATTGGTGCGCTCGCAGGAATGAAGCAAGGTAAATGGATTGATACCGTCATCTCCTTCACGTCAATGTCCGGCTATTCAGCCCCGCTATTTTGGGTGGCTCTACTGATGATCATGGTCTTTTCTCTTCACTATGAATGGCTTCCCGTGTCAGGACGTTATGATCTACTCTATCAAGTAGAACACGTAACTGGTTTTGCGTTAATCGATGCTTTTTTCGCTGAAGGCACCTACCGTGCCCATGCTTTGCAAAGTGTTATTGAACATATGATTTTGCCCTGTTTGGTGCTTGCTCTAGCACCGACGACACAAGTGGTAAGCCTGATGCGCTCTTCGGTAGCCGATGTGATGGCTCAAAACTATATACGCGCCGCTCGAATTAAGGGCTTAAGTCACTACGAAATTGTGACTGCTCATGTGCTGAGAAATGCAATTCCACCGATTATTCCTAAATTCGGGGTTCAACTATCAAGTATGTTAACGTTGGCAATTATTACTGAGTCCATCTTCAACTGGCCAGGAATTGGCCGTTGGCTACTCGATGCCTTATCTAACCAAGATTATGTCTCCATTCAAGCCGGCGTGATCGTAGTTGGTACGCTCGTTCTCACAGCAAACATTCTGTCTGATTTGATTGGCGCTATGGTTAACCCGCTGGTAAGAAAGGAATGGTATGCTAACAAATAACATTTATCAGGAAGAGCATATTCCGACTCAGTTTGAGCGGTTTTGGCGCAGCTATCGCAATAACAGTTTGGCAATGTTTGGCTTGTGGTGCTTAGGACTCATTGTGTTGATTACCCTCACCTCTCCTTGGATAGCCCCTCATGATCCACAGTTGCAAACGAGCAACCTGTTAATACCGCCTTCTTGGGATCCTGCAGGTACTGTCGAATTTTTCTTAGGTACCGACGATTTAGGCCGAGACATCTTGTCACGGTTGATTGATGGTACCCAATACACCTTCGCTGCCGCTATTTTAATCACCGCTATCGCAGCTGTGATCGGCTGTTTTATCGGTATCATGGCAGGCATGACCAAAGGATTATTGTCCAGTACATTGAACCACTTACTCGACACGGTCATGTCGATTCCATCATTGCTGCTTGCCATTATTTTTGTGGCACTGCTCGGTTTTGGCGAGTTCAATATTTTGCTTGCGATTGGTTTGGCACTCATCCCTCGCTTTGTTCGTTCGGTGTATATTGCCGTACACAACGAAGTAGAAAAAGACTATATCCTCGCCGCACGTTTAGATGGTGCCAATGACTTTTATCTGTTGTGGAACTCCATTTTACCCAATGTACTTGCTGTCATCGCCAACGAAATAACACTCGCGTTATCCATTGCCATCTTAGACATCACCGCTTTGGGCTTTCTTGGTTTGGGTGCTCAAGCACCAAGCACCGAATGGGGCACCATCTTAGGTGATTCAGTTGAGCTGATTTACCTCGCACCGTGGACAGTCACTCTCCCCGGTTTAGCGATTATGTTTACGGTGATCATCATCAACTTAGTCGGTGAAGGTGTACGACAAGCTCTGAATGCAGGGGTGGAATAATGCCATTATTAGATATTCGCCATCTCACCATCGAAATTGATACGCCACAGGGCATGGTAAAAGCCGTCGATCGCATGAGCTTAACCATGAACGAAGGCGAAATTCGCGGGTTGGTGGGAGAATCCGGATCAGGAAAAAGCTTGGTGGCTAAAGCCATCGTAGGAATATGCAAAGATAATTGGACCATCACCGCCGACCGCATGCGCTTAGGTAACATTGATCTACTTCAGCTGACGCCGCGCGAACGCCGGCGAGTGATTGCTCGCGACATCGCGATGATTTTTCAAGAACCGTCAACCTGCTTAGACCCTTCAGATGAAGTGGGAAAACAGTTGATTGAATCTATCCCATCGCGCACATTTGAAGGCAAATGGTGGCAGCGTTTTACATGGCGTAAAAAACAAGCCATTGCCCTTTTACATAAAGTAGGAATCAAAGAGCACGCTCGCATCATGAGTAGCTACCCCTATGAGCTAACTGATGGTGAATGCCAAAAGGTAATGATTGCGATGGCTATCGCAACCAAACCAAAAATTTTGATTGCTGATGAACCAACGAACGATTTGGACCCCATTACCCAATCACAGATATTGCGCCTGCTCAGCCGGATGAATCAGGTCAATAACACCACGATTCTATTGATTGGCCACGACTTAACCACCATTACCCAATGGGCTAACCGTATTACAGTGATGTACTGCGGTCAGTCTGTTGAGTCAGCCGATACCCAGAAAATATTGAGTGAACCCAAACACCCTTATACGGCTGCACTACTGAAAGCGATGCCTGATTTTAGTGATTGGATCCCGCATAAAGAAAAATTGCAATCCTTACCGGGTTCCATTCCACCCTTGCAACATTTACCGATTGGTTGCCGGTTGGGGCCTCGCTGCCCCTATGCTCAGCGCCAATGCGTTGAAATACCGTATCCACAACGTATTAAAAATCATAAGTTTGCCTGTCATTTCCCTCTCAATATGGAGCAACAGTCATGAGTGCATCATTATTAGAAGTGAACGGGTTAACTAAAGATTTCATTACTCGTTCAGGTCTGTTTCGCAAGAAAATTCAGCATGCGGTCAAACCGGTCAGCTTTACGTTAGAAGCGGGACAAACCATTGGTTTTATTGGCCAAAATGGTTCTGGTAAATCGACATTGGCACGAATGCTTGCGGGGATGGTTGAACCCTCTGCTGGCGAGATACGCGTTAATGGAGAGTTATTGGAACACAAGGATTACTCCACGCGCTGTAAGCTGATTCGAATGATTTTTCAAGATCCGAACACATCACTCAACCCAAGAATTCAAATTGGTCGTATTCTAGAAGGGCCGCTCAAAAGAAATACTAATATGCCACCGGAAGCGCGCATGAAGCGCGTGAAAGATACGCTATTGCGCGTTGGATTATTGCCAGAGCACGCCTACTTCTACCCGCAAATGCTCGCCACCGGGCAAAAACAGCGGATTTGCTTGGCACGAGCACTGATTCTACAACCGTCGATCATTGTGGCTGATGAAGCATTAAACGGGTTAGACATGGCAATGCGATCACAGATGATTAACTTGTTTCTAGAACTGCAAGAAGAGATGGGTGTCTCGTTTGTGTATGTCTCTCAACACCTTGGTATTGTAAAACACATTACTGATAAAATTATGGTGATGCACGAAGGCGAAGTAGTCGAATCGGGTGACACACAAGAAGTATTGTCTAATCCAACTCATCCCATCACTCAAAGAATGATTGAGAGCCACTTCAACAAAGCGCCCAGCTTTAAATAGCCGCTCTGTATGTAAGGTCGGAAGACAATATCGACGATATTGTACTGTTCCTCCCCCTTTTAGGGGGAGGTTAGGAGGGGGTGGCCCTCCTCTTGAAGGGGAGGATTGACAGTGTTCACCCCACCCTAACCCTCCCCTAAAAGGGGAGGGAATTAGTTTCGTTAGCGTTGAGAGTATTTCATTTATGATGATAGATGCGTGTTGCTAAAATAGTTTTTCTCCAAAATCGTTTAGTACAAATGCTCTTTTAAATTTTGAAGGCATATGTTTCCATACTAAAAGTTATACGAAGCCTGAATATAGAAAAGTATTGCGTAGTAGGCTGCCACCTCATTTCTGACATAACTATTGACTGATTTTGTATTGAAAATCAGAGTGAAAAAACTGTATTTTTTAGATCAAAAAGTGATTTTTTACTAAAGAGAAATCATAAGCTCTGACTAACGAACCTTTGTATCGAGTAACTTAAATTAGGATATGATATTTTGAATACTGCCCCAATACGACGCCTAAGACGCCTCCGAAGTTCCGAAGCTATGCGAGACTTATTAAGAGAAAATCATGTGCAGCTAGGTGATTTAATTCATCCTATATTTGTCGAGGAGCATATAGAGCAACCTGTGCCAATTTCTACTCTACCTGGCATAAGCAGAATCCCAGAGTTTCATTTAGCGGATGAGGTCCGAGAACTTCATGCTTTAGGTATACGCTATGTGATGCCTTTTGGAATATCTCATACTAAAGATGCGCAAGGAAGCGACACATGGAATGATCATGGTTTACTTGCACGTATGATTAAAATAATAAAGTCTGCTGTGCCTGATATGATGGTTATTCCAGATATTTGTTTCTGTGAATATACTGATCATGGGCATTGTGGAGTAATAAAGAGTAGTAAAGTGTGTAACGACCTTACGGTTGAAAACTTGGTCAAGCAAGCTTTAACAGCAGCTCAAGCGGGTGCAGACATGTTAGCTCCTTCAGCAATGATGGATGGTCAAGTAAAAGCGATTCGTCTGGGTCTTGATGCCGCCGGTTATCGTGACGTGGCAATTTTGGCACATTCAGCAAAGTTTGCTTCTTCCTTTTACGGGCCATTTAGAACGGCAGTAGATTGTGAACTCAATGGTGATAGGAAAGGCTATCAACTTGACTATGCCAACGGTCGACAAGCTTTACTCGAAGCTTCTCTTGATGAAGCTGAAGGTGCTGATATCCTTATGGTCAAACCAGGCACACCTTATTTAGATGTGCTTTCCCGCTTAAGGCAAGAGACTCATTTACCGTTAGCCGCTTATCAAGTAGGTGGAGAGTATGCGAGTATTAAATTTGCGGCTCTAGCTGGTGCTCTCGATGAAAAGTTAGTGGTGAACGAAACTTTTATTGGGCTAAAACGAGCTGGAGCAGATTTAATTGTCAGCTACTACACTAAGCAGTATGCGACATGGTTAAGTGAAGAAATTTAGCTGAGTATTTGGCTATGAATTTCAATAATTAACATAAGTTCTCTGCTGTACCAAGACTGTGGACTAAAGGAATGCTCTTTGTCCACATTATTCAATTTTCAGAGTTGGCATATTCGCGTTCAAGTGTTTAAAGCTTTAAGGTTTCAGCCCGTTCTGGCTGAAACACTTCTGCCCCATTTCGTGCTGGTGAAAGTAAACCACCTTGTTCTCATACTAATAGCTTTCCATAGGTTACCTAATACAAAACGTGAGGTGGAGACAGCATAGGGGACAGTCAGAAAAAGAGAAGTACTGTTAGCAGTCCCAGCCTGCCACTGACGTCTTCTATTCAGGTAAAAGACAGTGAGTACCTTGCGCTGCACTTCATTGTCAAACTAAGCCAGTAATGCCACTTTTGGGTACACATCAAAACTGTCTGAAAATACATTCACCCATCCCACTGTGTCATGCGGTTTGTAACGGCAAAACGAGCGTTACAAACTGGAATTCAGGGTATTTGGAAAGCGTTGAGGCCTAGACTGGAGTAAGGCCTATGGCAGGGCTGTCAAGAGCATTGTGAAGTACTTTGTCTGACAGCCGGAGAGTGCCATCTAACATTTAATCGTGTTAGTAAAAGAGCTTCTATCAGAAGCTCTTTGAGTTAGCGAGTTTTACTGGCTTGCTTTTTCAATTCAAAATCGAACTCGTCGGGAAATAACACAACGCCTTCTTCATTCTCATTGGGGAACACCACCACCGACAGTTCATCTTCTTCTAGGCCCGAAGTCCAACGGCTGTGCCATTTGTTCAAAGAGATCGCTTCCGCTTCACACGCTTGCCACTCGCCTGTTGCCCATGCCTTGGCAAACTCTTGGTTAGGCCACACAGGAACACAATCATCTTCTTCTGTGTTGAGCATGACACAACCGTGCTCATCTTTTAGTATCCAAACTTCACGGTTTGCAACAATGGCTTTAATGCAGTATTTAAAACGTTCTTCTTCATTATAGCGATTGATTGTTTCTATCTGTTCTGTGGTTAATGCGTCTGCCATAGCCCGGCTCCATGCGAAAGTTGGGGAATATAAAAACGCCTACAGTGTAGCACTGCAGGCGTTACATTTAGAATCTTAAACAATAAGATGATAAAAAGGATTAAGCCAATTCAGCTTGCAGCCAAGGCCAACCTTGTTTCTTACGGCTTAAGGTATTTTCCATCATCAACATGCCATCTTGTTCGTGTTTAGTCAGTTTTTCAGCCCATTCACCAGTATAAAGAAGACGGGTCTGCGCGGTGGTAATGTCGGTCAACATCACGGCGGCAAACGCAAGGCCTTCCTCTTCGCAGCGACGAACTAGGTCTGCTTGAATGGCGTCAATCATGCCATCGACTTGTTCAAGCGTTGCCAATTCCACTTGACCAACCACCACATCACGGCCGTTGAATGGATAAGCTTTCAAATCTTTCTCAACAAGTTGAGCGGCAGATAAACCTTCAATGTCTGTTTTCGCAATCAAAAGCGCTTTAATAAAGGCATCAAGGTCTTCAACCTCAGCAATTTCAGCCAGTGCCAGCACAGCTTCTTTATCTTTTGGTGTGCACGTTGGAGACGCAAAACCGACCGTGTCAGACAAAATCGCAGACATCATCAATATGGCTAAAGGACGTGTGATTGGTGCATTTTCCATCTTGAATAGGTTGAACAAGATAGTACAGGTACAACCGACTGGCCAAATCCACGCTTCTAGCGGATTCACTGTCATTACGTCACCTAGGCGATGATGGTCGACAATACCGAGAATTTCCGCTTGGTTGATGTCATCAGGTGCTTGCGCAAGATCGGTATAGTCCACAAGCCATACTTTTTCGCCCGCTACACTAGTGCGAAGTTCAGGTTGATCAACACCGGCTGTTGCAAGAATGTGTTGAGTTTCACGGTTAATTTCACCCTGACGAACAGGCGTTGCTTCTAGACCACGTGCTTTAAGTAATTCAGCAGCAACTAATGCACCACAAATGCTATCACTATCTGGGTTTTTATGACCGACAACGAAAATCATCTTTCTTCCTATTTTAATGCTATTTGATGGCCTATCGAAGGTGATAGGCGAGATTGCTCACAAAGGCAGATACTTTACCTGATTTTCAGAATTTGTCATGACTTGTGGTTAAGAAATTATGGCTAATTTAGCGCAGCATTCCGCTACCCCGAATCATTCAGTTAACCTGAGCACTCTTAACAAGAGCACTCTGTTAACAAGGGCACTCCACTAACAAGAGGTAATCACTGCTCGGCTGGTTAAGCCACTTGCCAAGGAGACTTCAAATACCTTGACTGGCTCTGGTGAAAGCTTGTCTCCTGTCCAGTAGTCATACCAATTCACTGGCTGGCTCGCTGTTAAGGTATAGTCACACGCCTTACCTTGGTAATTGAACACGCAGTGTAGATCATTGCGTTCTGTTAACTTTAAAAATAGGTGATTGAGAGCCAATGAAGTTGGCTTAGCCGCATCTTGGTTGTGTTTGCGCCTAATCATTAACTTATTTAGGCTCTGCTTAGCAAAAGAGGTTAATTCTGGGAGTGGATCACCTGAAAGCAATAAACCACCACACGCAAGCAATACATTGCGATGAAATTCATAGCTGATGCGATCGGTCGATTGATTCGCAAGCGACGTCAGTGTTGCGCAATCAGGATCAATTTGCCATAACTTGCGGTGCTGCCAACTGCGATAAAAAGTCTCTTTAGCGATTTGTTCAAAGCGCTGTGGCGAACGCTCGACATCGTCCGAAACACGCATGGCATCTACTAAACCCAGTGACGGCCACATCGGCGCGTTACATCCAAGTAACCATGCATCTCCCGCGCCTTCTGCTATCGCCTGCATCCCTAAACGGTACGCTTCAACACCCGTCACTCCCGACTGATAACGCCGTCCTTTAAGTGCTCCCCAATAGTTCGCATCTAACTTAAACAGCTCAACACCCCACTCTTCTTTCATGGTTTTTATCACATGGGTTAAGTATTCTTGCACGTCAGGATGAGAGCCATCCAGCACATACCAAGGTGTACAGCGCCAGCCACCGTAGGTTACTTCTTCAGCTTTCAGTGGTTGTCTTTGAGCATTTTGTACAAACCAATCTGGATGTTGCTTAAACAATTGAGATTCAGCTTGTGCAATGAAGGGAGCGAGCCAAATTGCGGGTTTTTTCCCCGCTTGTTTGATCTCTTGGATCAGTGCTTTAACACCACGAGAAAACTTATCGGACGGCGTCAACCAATCGCCCATAAACGCCTGATAGCCATCATCCAGCAACACCCATTCTAGCCCCGAAAGTTCTCCTTGCATTGCCGCAAGGTTGGTTAGGATGTGCTGTTCATTAACATCGGCATAATAGGCATACCATGAACACCATCCAACGGGCGCAGGTTGTGCCACACCAGCACGCGGCGTATGGTGACAACTAATATATTGCGCATACTGTTGATACAAACCTGATAATGAATCACCTTGCAAAATAACGACGGATTCTAAACTGTTATTTGTCCAATCTTGTGGATGGGTCTGCTCGCCGTCAATGGAAGCGACTAAATAGGTGCCCGTCCTTTCCTCAAGCATTTCAAAATAGCCAGCAAAACGGTGGCAAGAGGTAAAACCAAACAGTTGGTATCCGGTGGATTGTTCAATCACCAGCGTGTTGTAATAACGTTGGCTGTCTTGCAGCGGGTATATCCGGTAGCTCAAGCTATTGTCAGGGCAACGCCCCACATCCACCGGATGATGCGGCGAACCTGCAGTTTGCGCTAGCATTTGAAAACCGTCACCAATCACTCGTGCGTCCGATTCAACGTCAAATAGAGTGCGAAACAGCGAGTAGTGATCGGAAATGGGCGAGTTATGTATTCCTGAATAGGAAAAACTGATCTCATCGCCTTGCAATTGGGCAATCAAATCCGGTTGAAGTAACTCAACTTCTCGATGACATGGCAGAGTGATCGTTGTCATAACACCTCAGTACAAAGTACAAATTGTTGTTCTGGCAGTGTCTAATGAATTCGCGTTACATGTAAGTTGTTTTGATCACGTTTTCTCTTTGACGTGGCTCCGTATGCTGTTTTATTCAACAATGAGAACGCCCAAGGTACAAGTTTGGATGTGACAAGTAAAACGCCAGCATGTTTGCTGGCGTTTCGTTGAGCTAATAACGGAATTACACCACTTCGATTGGTCCACCGAATGACGTCACTGGTGGTACTTTACCAGTAAATTTCTCGAAATCGACAATGCAAGTATTGGCTGAAGTGGCTTGCGCCAGCTCAGATGAGCCGACATCGAGTGTGAGTGTATTTGGATCGCCATAGGTGCAAATAGCTCCCTCTTTTTCATTCAACGGGCCATACCACGCCCCCTCTTCGATACGGATCACGCCGCGCGGGTAGCCATCGCTTAAGACGGCACCAGCTAATAGCTGGCCGCGATCATTAAATACGCGAACTAAATCCCCAGCTTTAATGCCTTTTTGTTTCGCATCGATTGGGTTGATATACACGGGCTCACGGCCATTGACAGCATAGGTCGCGCGATACTCTTCTGACTCGCACATTTGTGAGTGCAAACGCTTATCTGGGTGACAAGATTGTAACCAATATGGATGCTTATCTGAACCCGGACCGCCGTGCGAACGCTCGGTTTTTTCAAACCACATCGGGTGATCTTGGCAATGTTCATAGCCATAACGCCCAATCTTACGTGACGTAATCTCGATAAAGCCAGACGGTGTACCCAATGCGTTTATCTCAGGGTCTTTACGGAAATCGGCGTGGCGAACCCAAGGTTGGCCTTCACCAAAATCCAGTACGCTCTGCTGCCAAAACTGTTCAAATTCTGGTAAATCAAACTTACCCGCGTTGGCTTTTTTACACTCGTCATAGAGCGAACGGACCCACTCCATCTCATCCATGCCGCGTGTGAACTCTTCATGGCGGCCAAAGCGACGCGTCAATTCAGTGAAAATCTCAAAGTCAGTACGCGATTGGAACAGAGGGTCAACCAAACGGTGCATGGCAATCAAACCCTTGCCCGAATAAGAACCGTATACATCGATATCATTGCGCTCAAACTGAGTACAGGCAGGAAGAACGATGTCGGAGAAACGGCAAGTCGCCGTCCAAGCAAAATCGATCGTGACGACGGTTTGAAGCTTGCGGAACGCCTTCTTCATTCGGTTACGATCTTGGTGATGATGCCACGGGTTGTTGCCTGAAATAACCATCATTTTGTAATCAGGTAATTTTACGCTCGAACCGTTGTAGCGGATCTCTTTACCCGGCTCTAGCAAGCAATCGACCCAACGAGCAACAGGAATCGTTTTACTGTAGCCGTTGTAGTTTTCGTTGTCCCATTTCGGTTTTGAACCCGTATCTAGGTTACGTGGAAAGCCGCCGGGCGAGGCAAAACCGGTTGATGGAACCCCAATGCCAGAATAATGATGTCCGTAGGAGATCCCCCCGCCTGGCAGGCCAATTTGACCAACCATCGCCGCCACAACCGCACCAGCCCAGTAAGGTTGTTCGCCATGCTCTTGACGCTGAATACACCAACCAAACAGTAACTGAGTTCGGCCATTAACGAGCATACGTGCAAATTCGCGGATCTTATCGGCTGTTACGCCACAAATCTCGGCGGCCCATTCTGGCGACTTAACAATCTTATCTTTCGTTTCGCCTTGAACGTACTGAATAAAAGGTTCAAATCCTAAGCAATAGGTTTTGATGAACGCCTTGTCATACAGATCTTCGTTATACAACACATGTGCCACCGCCAACATAAACGCCACATCGGTCTGTGGGTTAATGTACCAATGGTCACTGTTTAAGAAGCGTTGGGTTTTATTCTTGACTGGATCAACCGAAATAACGTTGATCTCTCCTTTTGCCACTTTTTCTTTCAACTGATCAAGATAAGGAAAGGATTGGTGCGTTTCACAGTTCCAGCCAACTTGCAGGTTTTTTACCGGGTCGGTCGCCCACAAAACAATGTTGTCTGAATGCTCAAGAATTTCCGACCAAGAGGTTCCTTGGGCATACACTTCTGTCGAACCTAACACGTAAGGAAGAATGGTTTGGCCTGCACCTGTTGAGTAATCACCCACTTTAGTGATGAAGTTACCGTGCATACCTACAGCGCGTTGCATCATCGCTGTACAGTTGTGAAATGACCCTGTTTGGTTCCAACCCGTTTGTCCTGCATGCAGCGCCCAAGGGCCGTACTCTTTTTGTACGCGCTCAAGTTCACGATAAAACAGATCCAACGCTTCATCCCAAGTTACGCGGATAAAACGGTTGTTGCCACGTGTTTCACCGCTGTATTTATGTTTTTTGAGCCAATCAAGGCGAACCATTGGGTAACGCACTCGTGATGGACTATAGATAATGCCTTTGATTCCGTTGAGCATATCCGTGGGGTGCGTGTCTGACTCTAGCGGCTTGACCGATTGTACTTTTCCGCCATACACATGTGCGCGAAATGCACCCCAATGAGAGCCTGATACTTTCCAACTGCCTGTTGTTTCTGCCGCGTTAGCCGATGTCGAGACCAATAAACTTGGCCCAATAACCGACGCCGCACTGGTGGTTGCTACACCTTTAAGAAAACTTCTTCGTGTAATCGCCATATTTAAAACTCCGTTTGACGTGGATTAATGGTGACCTTCAGCAAAATCTGAAGAGTGTTTTTGTAGATACTTCAAGACTAACGCTTCGCTGTCTGTGTCGAAGTTGACGAATGCCATCATGCCGTTAAACATGCCCGGCCAAGTATTCGCATCAAAATGCGCTTCATCCGGTTGGCTATGACAGACAGAGCAGTTCGTTTTATAGGCCTCACCCGCTTTTTCCCAAATTGGATCCACGCTATCGAGCATGGCTTGTTTTTTCATCCACACTTTCGCGTTTACTTTTTCCCAAGGTAGGCCGGTGAGATCATCGACACGCTTTTCACCAACAGTGACGATTGCATCATTTTGTGCCGCTTCTTTCATCAAGGAGCCCACAGCGATGTTCATACCAAAATCTTCTTGGATCACACGACCAAAGCCTTTTGCTTTGCGCCAACCATCAATTTCGATTTGAATCATCTCTCCTTTCTCATCCAATACCGTGACTGCCGATGCTGGGTTCAGAAGGCCTGCTTCCACTTTGGCTTGCGCATCTTCATAAATAGGTAAGAAGCGAACGCTCACCACTTGCTTGCCGACCGAGTAATCGGTTTTAGATGCCAACTGCTCTAGCTCGCCAATCAGTCCGCCTGAGCTATCCATATTTTTAGGCAGGTTGTGGGCGATCCCTTTATGGCAATCTAGACAACTTTGATCTTTTTCCGCTGCTTGTTTCATCTGAATACGCGCGGTTGCCGACATCTGTTCGAAATCCATCGAATCGTAATTGTGGCAATTTTTACATTCCAATGAGTTGTTGGCTGAAAAGCGCTCCCACTCATGCTTGGCCAATTCAATACGGCGCTCTTCGAATTTTTCAGGGGTACCTAAATCACCAAAAACTTGCGCAAATACCTCCTTAGAGGCTTGCATCTTACGCGCAATTTTAGCGGTCCATTCGTGTGGTACGTGGCAGTCTGGGCAAGTGGCACGCACGCCTGAATGGTTTTTCCAGTGCACGGTTTCTTGCAGCTCAACATAAACGTTGTCGCGCATTGTGTGGCAGCTGATACAGAATGCTTCTGTGTTGGTGGCTTCCAGTGCAGTATTAAAACCGCCCCAGAAAATCACACCGGCGATAAAACCGCCCATCGTGAGCACACCAAGGCTGATGTGCACGGCTGGACGAGTCATAGTGCGCCAAATTTTGACTAACAATGATTTCATGATTCGCTCTCTTAAATTTTCGATCAAAAGGATTACGGGTGAACCGTGGAATTAACCGTGCGCACCAGGAGGACCAAAGAGGAACACTTGCAGCATCCAAACAATAAATCCATAACCGCCGACAAAGGCGATACTTAAGATCGGAAAGAGAACCACTGTGATTAAGAGGAAAGACTTCCACTCAAGCGAACGTTTCTCATTACTCTCTATTTTATTAACATCACTCATACATTTGCCTGTTTTGTATTTCAGTCATTTTGAGCAGCTCGACGACAGAGCTCAGCTTATTACCATTTCTGATACGAAATGTTAGACCATACTCTTTGTAGGGTTCAATCGATTCCTACCTTATATAGCAAGGAATCCACTACTTTTTTGAGCTCGCACGGAGTTGTGTTTGATTAAGAATTTATGTATAGAAATGTGAGTAGTTGTGTCAATTTAATTTCTTTTCATAAACGTTAAAAAAGAAACAAAATGAATTGCAAGATAGGATTGAGGTGCGAATTTCTTCCCGCAAAACGCTCAAATGGCAACCGAAGTGTAAGGCTATTGTTAATAAAATGAGGAATGGTTAGATGTCGATCACCGCTCAGGAATCGGTGTTATATTCGCCCCACTTCAGTGCATAATGCACTGCCCACTGCTGGGTTTTTGTGCACTTCTTGATAGAATTCATCTTACACACTGGCTTTAAAACAGCTTATCCACAGAAAATGTGGATAAGCTGTTTTAAAGGTATAAATAGTGAACAAACACTAGCAGAAGCAGTCAATCACCACCTAAGGCGATGGTTTAGAAATGACAACAAAAAGCGGCCCTTAAAGCCGCTTCTAAAATCATCTATTCAATAAGGAGTTATTCGTGAGATCCATCTCGAAGGTAAATTAACCAGTACCAAATGCCAACAAAAACACCCCCACCGATGATATTGCCAATCGTCACGGGTAATAGGTTATTGATCAAAAAACCCATTAAGTTAAGGTCTGCGTAGTCGGCAATATTGGCACCCGTCATCTGCCAAAACTCAGCGGGTGCAAAATATTTGATACCAATTGCCATCGGAACTTGGAACATATTAGCGATGCAGTGCTCAAAACCCGCGGCGACAAACATGGCGACAGGTAAAATCATCACCATAATTTTGTCAGTCAAGGTACGACCACTGAAAGTCATCCAGACCGCCACACACACCAACACATTACACATAATGCCAAGCGCTACTGCCTGCATAAACTCGTGGTGCAACTTATGCTGAGAAATGGCCATCGCATTGAGGCCAACTTGTCCACCATCAAACATATATTGTTTGGAAACGAGCATACAGGCGACAAGCATCAGCGCACCAGCAAGGTTGCCAAAATAGACGATGACCCAGTTTTTAATCAGCATGCTCCAAGAGATTTTGCCACTCGCACGTGCAACCAAAGTCAGCACTGAACTAGTGAATAACTCACCACCGGTGACCACCACCAGAATAAGACCTAAGCTAAACGCAAAGCCGCCGATAAAACGGCTCAGACCCCAAGCCATATCGCCCGTGCCTGTCGTCACTGTAGTGTAAAAAACGAAAGCAATACCGATATGAATGCCAGCAGAAATGGCAAGAAGGAAAGACTTCATCGGATCTTTCGTCGCTTTTCCAACGCCAGTTTCTGCGGCGCGCTCTGCCATTTGCGGTGGCAATAGGGAATCAAATTGGTTTAAGTTCATGGCAAGTAACATTTTGAAACAAGTTATATAAGGCGCGGATAATCGCTCCATTCCTATGACAATTCAAGAGCTATTTTCCATGTTTACAAAAAATGTGTTTAGCGTGATGAAAATCATAAAAATTTATTGATAGCCCATATCCAGCGTCTATGGATAGCCACTCTCTTGCAAGCCAATGATGAATATAACTGTGTGAAATATCCCCAATTTGGTTGCAGATAACATTTCTTACAACAACTGATTGCAGCCAACAGCGCCGCCATCTATGGTGACAAAAAATCATTCACTATATAGGTGTCGAGATGAAATTTACTCAACAAAATATCGCCGAGCTCAATCTACTCCTCCAATTTGATTTAAGCAGCGCTGCGACTGGCATTAAAGTCCGCAATGATGCGTCTGACGACATGCAATCCGCCGTTCAACGTCTTTACGAAAAAGGTCTATGTACATTACCTGATGGTGGCTATTTGACGGATGAAGGCATCGAAGTGGCCGAGCATGCAGAGCGCGTGCTGCGCGTTTTGAACTCTTAATCTAGCCTGCAAAGGCAGCCGAGACTCTGCTGGCTGCCTTGCCCCTTTAAAAAACCGCCCTTCTTTATTTGGCCATTCGCTCAATCCAACGTTGATAGGGCTGAATTCGATCATATCCCCAGTTAAACAGTGTGGTGTAGATAAAGAAAAAGGTCAGAAACCCAGCTTCCAAAATCAATGCATCCCACATCGATACGTCTAAAACCCAAGCGATCACCGGAATAGAAATAAAGACGAGCCCACCTTCAAAACCGGTCGTGTGTAACAAACGTAAGCTAACCGTACGCGCTAATCGGTTGGTACCAAACACTCGGTCGAACAAAACGTTGTATAGATAGTTCCACGCTACGGCAAATAGGCTCAAACCAATACCTATCATGGCTAAATCCCCCGTTCCCTGCCCTGTCACCAATGCGGAGATTGGAATAATTAACGCTAATGCGGTCACTTCAAACGTTATTGCATGGAAAAGGCGCTCTTTCATCGACAGCTCTCTCATTGACATCATTTTTCTCCTCTTTATTCTTCGTCTGAGGTGTTGAATGGACTCATTTTCATCTATATTGAAGATACTAAAAAGTTAGATAGTATCGGTAAATGAGATATGTTGAGTGTTGATCAGTTGCAAGCCTTCACCGCAACCGTTGAGAGTGGCTCTTTCTCCGGCGCGGCAAGACAGTTGGGCAAAGTTCAATCGGCCGTTAGCCAACACATCATCAATTTAGAAATTGATTGCGGTGTAGAACTGTTTGATCGCTCCGGCCGTTATCCACGATTAACCGCGCAAGGCGAACGACTTCTACCGTATGCGCAAGCGACGTTGCAGCAACATCAACGCTTAGCGCAACAAGCACAACTGCTTGCTTCATCACCCAATCAACAGCTTTCGCTCGCGATGGATGAAGGGATCCCGTTACAAGGGTTAACCCATTTATTCAAACAGTTAGCCACACAGTTTCCACACATTGAAATTGAATGTTTAAGTGCATCAAGTACCGATGTGATTGAGATGGTGGAACAAGGTCGCGCTAGCTGTGGGATCATCTTCAGTGAATTGGCCTTACCGAATAACCTTGATTTTGAAAATGTCGGTTCAATCCGTTTTGATGTTTATGTGGCCGCAGAGCATGAATTGGCTCAGCATCAAGCTCCCCATATCGATATGCTAAGATTGCATCGCCAACTCGTTATCCGCTCACGCAGCCATAAAACCAGCAGTTTCCATCAAGCCTTTAGCCCCGAGATATGGTACGCCGATAACTACTATCTATTATTAGAGATGGCGTTAAGCGGTTTAGGATGGTGTTTGCTGCCAAGCTATTTAGCCGAAAGTGAACAAGCGATGGGGAAATTAGTGCGTGTCCCTGTTGAGTTTGAACAGCTGGCTTGGTATACCAACATTGATGTCATTCAGCACCAGCGCATGAGCGCCGATCCTATCCATAAAATGGTCAGGCAGTTGTTGCGCCAGCTTAGCCCACTCACCGATGCCTGATCGGCATACAATCAATCAATACAGGATGTACATTTTATGAGCACCATTACCCTTATTGGCGCAGGTTGGCTAGGCCTTCCTCTAGCGCAAGCTCTTACCGAAAACCACCAAGTCTACGCCAGCCGCACCCAAACGGCAGGAATGCTTGAGTTAACGCAACATGGCATCACAGGCTTTGTATGCGATCTTTCTCTGCGCGACCAAAGTTTATCGCAGCACTTTATTGCTCAAAAAAGTGAAATTGTGATAGGTAGCTTTCCACCCGGTTTTCGCAAGGGAAGAGGGCAAGAGTATGCGCAGCAGTGGCAATATTTAGTCGCGCAAGCAAAGCTGGCTAATGTGCGTAAAATCGTCATGGTCAGCTCAACCAGCGTCTATCCTGACACTGCACAACCAATGAGCGAACAGGATGCCTCCTTGTCACTGGCGCAAAGTGACTCAAACTTCAGTGAAGGAGCACGAATTATGTTGCAAGCCGAGCAACACGTTATCGATTCAGGGCTAGATTATGTCATTGTACGCTGTAGTGGCTTGATCGGACCAAACCGTCATCCCTCACGATTTGCAGCGCGTTTGGCGCAAGTCAGCCGGCTTGCACCAGCTAATATGTTGCATCAAAAAGACGCCATTGGTGCACTGATTTTTGCCAGCGAAAAACTCTCCAAACAGGTCGTTAACGCCACCACACCACAAACCGTGAGTAAAGCTGAGTTTTATCAAGCCGCGTTGGCGGCCGCCGAGCTAGACTCACCATTGCCGCCAATTGTCGATATTGCAGACAAACGCATCTTAAGCGACAAGCTGAGCCAATTGGGCTATCAATTTCATTATTCACACACGTTAGAGGCACTGGCACTGAATGAGTAAACATCTCTACCAACACATTGAAACCTTGTGGCAGTACATGCAGATGAAGCATGAGCTCGTCGCGGCCGATATCATTATGGTGTTTTGCAGCAATGATTTGCGCGTGGCTGAGTATGCTGCACATTTGTACCAACAAAATCTGGCTCCCTACCTTCTTTTCTCTGGCGGACAAGGGCGTTTTACTGAGGGTAAATTTTCTAAAAGCGAAGCAGAAACCTTTGCTGACATAGCCAAAGATTGTGGCGTCCCAACCCACGCGATTTTACTGGAAAAAAAGGCGACTCACTCTGGAGAAAATGTACGATTTAGTCACCATCTATTGGTAGAAAAATCGATCACTGCGCAACGTATTATTGTGGTTCAAAAACCCTTCATGGAACGTCGTGCCTACGCCACATTTGTTAAGCAGTGGCCCGCCCCATTTGAGTCATTGATGGTGACCTCTAGCGGAGAGACATTTTTCGATTATCTTGATGAGGATTTCACCGTTGATGTTGTACTGAGTGCACTATTAGACGATTTTGTGCGAGTCCGCGACTACCCAGCACAAGGATTTCAGATTGAGCAACCGATCCCAGACGATGTGACACTTGCTTACCAAGTTCTGAGTCAATTTGAGTGGTAACACAAGTTGTGGGGCATACAAAATAGATAGGGAGGCTTAAACCTCCCTATCGAATAATTTGTTCAAGGCGCAGAAGTAATGAATTTACTTACCCAAGGCTTCTTTATAGTGCTGACGACATACCGACACGTATTTATCGTTACCACCAATAGAGACTTGATCACCTTCGGCAATCGCCACTCCATGTTCATCGGTGCGAATGACCATGTTCGCTTTACGGCCACAATGACAAATTGTTTTCAATTCCACCAGCTTATCGGCCCAAGAAAGTAGATATTTACTCCCTTCAAATAGCTCACCTAAAAAATCGGTACGCAAGCCATAGCACAGTACCGGAATGCCGATTTTATCGACCACTTCAGTCAATTGATAAACTTGCTCTTTGGTTAAGAATTGGCACTCATCAACCAAAATACAGTGACGCTTTTGTTGCTCGTGCAGTGCGTTAATCTCATCATACAAATTCGTTTCAGCAGTAAAAAGCTGGGCGTCTGATTCCAATCCTATTCTTGAGCTGACTTTACCAACACCATAGCGGTCGTCGATGGCAGCGGTATAGATCACGGGCGTCATACCACGCTCTTGATAGTTGAAAGAAGATTGTAGAAGAGTGGTTGATTTACCTGCATTCATCGCAGAGTAATAGAAATACATTTGAGCCAAAAGAGAGATTCCTGTCACTAAGTCAATTGGCGAGAGAACAAGGTTCACTCAAATAAAAAAGGATAACCCTACGCGGGGCAAAAAAGAGGGTGACTTTCGCCACCCTGCTACCGTTGCGTTTATTGCGCTTTTTCTTTTGCGACCGTCACCGCAATCGCCAACTCTTCGAGCGACGCTGGGTTAGCCAGACTCGGTGCATCCGTTAGCAAACAAGCGGCTGCGGTTGTTTTAGGGAAGGCAATCACATCGCGAATATTTTCCGTGCCACACAACAGCATCACCAAACGGTCAAGACCGAATGCAAGACCTGCGTGTGGTGGTGTACCAAATTTCAGCGCATCCAATAGGAAGCCAAATTTCAGTTGTTGCTCTTGCGCATCGATACCTAAAATATCAAACACCACAGATTGCATTTCAGCATTGTGAATACGCACCGAGCCACCGCCCACTTCATAGCCGTTTAGTACCATGTCGTAAGCATTTGAATTTGCAACCGCTGGGTTGGCTTGCAACTCTTGCGCGGTTAAGTTAAGTGGCGCGGTAAATGGGTGATGCATAGCATGCAAGTTACCTTCGTCATCTTCCTCAAACATCGGGAAATCAACAACCCATAGTGGAGCCCATGAATTTTCATTGGTGATCGCCAGATCTTTACCCAATTTCAAACGCAGCGCACCCAAGGCTTCAGTCACCACTTTTATTTTATCGGCACCAAACAAAATGATGTCGCCAGACTCAGCGTGAGTGCGTTGTAAAATACCTTCCACAATGTCAGCCGAAAGGAATTTCGCGACCGGAGATTGAACACCCTCTAAGCCAGCGGCGCGGTCATTGACTTTCATCCACGCCAAACCTTTCGCGCCATAAATACCAACAAACTCAGCGTAGCTATCAATTTGCTTACGAGTTAATGCCGCGCCACCCGGTACACGAATAACCGCCACGCGTCCTTTAGCATCATTAGCTGGGCCAGAGAAAACATTGAAATCCACATCTTTTACAAGGTCTGCAACATCAACCAATTCCAGTGGGTTACGCAGATCCGGCTTGTCGCTACCATAGCGACGCATCGCTTCGCTGTATGGCATCACAGGGAAATCGCCTAGATCAACGTTTAGTAGTTCTAGCCACATGTTGCGAACCATTTTTTCGGTCACTTCACGCACTTGATCTGCCGTCATAAATGACGTTTCAATATCGATTTGAGTAAATTCTGGTTGACGGTCAGCACGTAAATCTTCATCACGGAAACATTTTACGATTTGATAGTAACGGTCAAAACCTGACATCATCAGCAACTGTTTAAACAGTTGTGGCGATTGAGGAAGTGCATAGAAACTGCCTTTGTGCACACGACTTGGCACTAAGTAATCACGCGCCCCTTCCGGCGTTGCTTTCGTCAAAACTGGCGTTTCAATATCGAGGAAACCGTGTTCGTCAAGGAAGCGGCGTACAAAGCTAGACGCTTTAGCACGCAGCTTAATACGATCACTCATTTCTGGACGGCGTAGATCTAAGTAACGATATTTTAGACGTTGCTCTTCTGAGTTCTTTTGGTTGAAATCCAGTGGCAAAACATCACTGCGGTTGATAATCGAAATCCCACTCGCGAGAATTTCCACTTCGCCAGTCGCCATCTCTTTATTGATTTGACTTTCTGGACGCGCGCGTACTTCACCAGTTAGCTTAATGCAGAATTCATTACGCAGTTGGTTAGCTACTGCAAATACATCCGCCATATCTGGATCAACCACCACCTGAACGATGCCTTCACGATCTCGCATATCAATAAAGATAAGACCGCCTAAATCACGACGGCGATTAACCCAGCCGCACAACTCCACAGTTTGTCCTGCGAGGGACTTGTTCAGGTGACCACAATAATGGCTACGCATAATGAATTTCCCAATCTCTAATTAGTTATCAATTCTAAGCCGCTCAGCGTCATTATCTGAGCAGCGCAAAGTTCCATTTATACGCTGAAAGATGTGCAAAATCGACCTTCCAGAATACAATTTGTTGTGTTTTATCAAGGGTTGCTGCTTTTTAAATCAATAATCAACCAAAATAGCAACACCGCTGAGAAATTGCGGCTGATTATAGCGTTAAAATACCAAAATCATCAAAACTCTCGTAGAGTATTTATTTTTAGTAATGGATAGAAGGTCAGTATGATGAATTTACCACTGCGACTCGGCCTTACCATGTGGTCACACGCGGGCTGGCAAAGTACGTTTTACGGCGCGGGAACGCCTGCTGCGCAGCGTCTTGAAAAGTATGCGAGGGTTTTTCATACCGTAGAAGGCAACACTACTTTCTATGCGTCACCTTCCATGAACACAGTACAGAACTGGCGCGCCGCCACTCATGATGATTTTCGGTTTACGTTCAAACTGCCCAAAGCTATTACCCACGAACATAAGCTCACTGGCTGCCAAGATCAGTTAAAAGATTTTATGATGCTCATGGAGCCTCTGCACTCTCGTGTTGGATTATGGACCATCCAACTGCCAGCTACTTTTGGCCCACAGCACTTAGAGCAGTTGAAAAAATTCTGCGCCTATTTTCCCGCAGGTTTTCCACTGAGTGTTGAAGTGCGGCACCTTGAGTTTTTTGCTAAGGGAGAAGCTGAAAAAGCGCTTAATCAATGGTTAGTTGAATCGTCGATTGACCGAATCATTATGGATAGTCGTCCTATCTTTTCGGCCAAACCGACGACCGACGTCATCATTGATGCTCAGAAAAAGAAACCTAAAGTCCCTGTTCACGCCATTGCCACGGCACAAACGCCGATGATCCGTTTTATCGGCCACCCAGAATTAGAGGCCAATTACCCCTTTTTTGAAGCGTGGATGACCAAACTGCCACATTGGATCGAACAAGGAAAACAACCTTATCTTATGGTCCACACGCCAGACAATATTGAAGCCCCATTATTAGCCGCCGAACTATACCAACAGCTGCAACAACGACTCACATTACCTACATTGACAACATTTCCAGCCCAAGATGACCAGCACCAAATCACCCTATTTTGATGATCGCGTGCGAGGTTAATGACACGCGCACACTTTTCTCTTAGAATGTGCGCCTTTTTTAAGGTAGCGCGACGGTCAGCATTGCTTTTTACGCATCGCCATGAGGTACATTATGAGCCATCATAAAGACATCATTTTTTCTGCTCCAATCGATAAAATTGGTGATTTTACGTTTGATGAACGAGTTGCTGAAGTCTTCCCTGATATGATTCAGCGCTCTGTGCCGGGGTACAGCAATATTATCTCTGCAATCGGCATGTTAGCTGAGCGCTTTGTTAAGCCACACTCTACTATTTATGATCTGGGTTGCTCTTTAGGGGCGGCTACGCTTTCGATGCGTCGTCATATTCACCAAGAAGGTTGTAAAATTGTAGCGGTTGATAATTCGCCTGCTATGGTTGAGCGTTGTAAATTGCACATTAACGCCTATCGTTCGGATACGCCTGTCGAGGTGATTGAAGCCGACATCCGTGAGATTGAAATTCATGATGCCTCAGTGGTGGTGCTCAATTTTACGCTGCAATTTCTATCGCCAGAAGATAGGCTCGCACTGCTTGAAAAAATCTACGTGGGTCTTCGCCCCGGTGGCATACTGATTTTATCTGAAAAGTACATTTTTGAAGATGAAACGGCGCATGATCTGCTAATTGACCTTCACCATGATTTCAAGCGAGCCAATGGTTACAGCGAATTAGAGATCAGTCAAAAACGCAGTGCGATTGAAAATGTGATGCGCCCAGACTCCATCACAACACATAAAGCTCGCTTTAAAAAAATTGGCTTTTCAAGTTATGAAGTGTGGTTCCAGTGTTTCAACTTTGGTTCAATGTTCGCCATTAAATAATAGAATGCCGTTTTGGCTTTTTTCCCTAGAAGGCCCAAAACCTGACCAGCCATTTATCTAGGATCTTTTTACCTCATCTAGGAATACGCTTTGCATGTTTAACTTTGCCAATTTTTATCAACTGATCGCTCAAGATACCCGTCTTCAACCTTGGCTAAACGTTTTGCCACAACAGTTGACGGACTGGCAAAATACAGAGCATGGCGACTTTGACCGCTGGGTTCGTGCGTTAAATAAAATTCCCTCGGGTACACCTGAGCTGATCGAGCTCAAGCAGTCAGTCACTCTCTCAAATAGCACACCGCTGACGTTAGGCGAACAGAAGAAATTAGAAAGTTTGCTTAAAACCTTTCATCCTTGGCGCAAAGGCCCCTATCACTTACACGGTATCCATATCGACACTGAGTGGCGATCCGATTGGAAATGGGACCGCGTATTGCCCCACATTTCACCGCTGAAAGACCGTTCCGTGCTGGATGTTGGCTGTGGTAATGGTTATCACATGTGGCGTATGCTTGGCGAAGGTGCTCGCCTGTGTGTGGGTATCGACCCTTCGCACCTGTTTTTAGTGCAGTTTGAAGCGGTGCGTAAACTATTGGGTGATGACCAACGTGCTCATCTTCTGCCACTAGGCATTGAACAATTACCCGAACTGAACGCCTTTGACACCGTATTTAGCATGGGTGTCCTATACCATCGCCGCTCACCGCTAGATCATCTGATCCAATTGAAAAATCAGTTGGTCACAGGGGGCGAATTGATTCTTGAGACGCTGGTTATTGAAGGCGACGAAAATGCGGTGTTGGTCCCTGTCGACCGCTACGCACAAATGCGTAACGTCTACTTTTTCCCTTCCGCCAAAGCGCTCAAAGTGTGGCTTGAGAAATGTGGTTTTGGTGACGTGCGTATCGTTGATGAGAGCGTCACCTCCGTTGATGAACAACGGACAACTCAATGGATGACGCACAACTCATTACCCGACTATCTTGACCCAAACGACCCAAGCAAAACCGTAGAAGGGTATCCCGCACCACGACGCGCTATTTTGGTAGCAAAAAAACTATAATTGACACAGTTTTAACGCTTGGCTATGCGTATAATACTACCCTTGTCAAAGGATGCCGTACGCATCCTTTTTTATCAGCTAAATTTTGTTAGCTAAACTTCGGTTTATCCGTATTCATTACAAACACATAAGGTCGCAAATGTTTAAGTCTGTAGCCCCCGTCATTGCCATTGCCTTACTGTCAGGTTGCACTCTAACCAATGGTGAACAATACCACCAAGCTACCCTCGCAGCGATTCAAGCTTCCGAATCGAACCTCAGCAACACAATGACCAACCTTGAGCTTCAGCTAAGTAACCAGAATGATTACATTGAAAGCCTTGAAAACCAAATATCAAAGCTCGATCGAAAACTGACCAAACTTAAGCAGACCACGACCAATAACCAACAAAAACGTGTAGAAGCAACCAGTAATGATGATGTAATTATTCCAGTCGCTACACCCTCTATTCAAAAATCACGCTATGACGTCATTTTAGGTGAAGTCGAAAAAGTCACGATTGATTCGATCAAACAAACCTTTGATGCTCGAGTTGATACAGGGGCCGCCACCTCTTCACTCAATGCGATTGATATTGAAGAGTTTGAACGTAATGGGAAAAACTGGGTGCGCTTTCATCTTTCCGATGGTGAGAAAGCAACAGACGAGAGTAACTGGATTGAATCACCCATTATTCGCTACGTTAAAATTCGCCAATCGACCAATGAAGAAATGGAACGCAGAGCCGTTGTTGAGCTGTGGGTAAAATTAGGCAGTATTCACGAAAAAGCACAGTTCACTTTGGCTGATCGCTCTCAAATGAGCCATGCTATTCTTCTAGGCCGCGAGTTTATTCGTGATATCGCGTTAGTCGATGTCAGTCGCAAGTACATCCAAACCGAAACTAAATAGTAGCAAGGACATTTATGACGTCACGAGTTCCATTTTATCTATCCGTTTTATTGCTGATAGTGGCAGGAATTACACTGAGTGTAGTTCGCCACCAAACTTACGGGGTGCCATGGACACCTGGAGAAACTCGCCAAATTTGGGATATTGAAGCACGCGTCGAATTCAATGCGTTAGGTAAAGAAGCCAAAGTCTCTTTAGCCGCACCTCATACTCAAGATGGGTATACCTTAATCAATGAATCGTCATCGTCGCCGGGTTATGGCGTCGCTTACGTTACGACTGACACAGGCAAACGTGTTGAATGGTCAATCCGCAAAGCAACTGGCCCACAAACTATTTACTATAAAAGCCAATTTTTAGTTGATCCCCAAGCGAAAGCAACACCTATCCCGCCTGTGGGCGATGTAGTTCAACCGACCTTTAACGGTCCAGAAGAAGCCGCAGCTATCGCATTAATTGAGCAAGCGAACCAACGCTCTGCGGATAACATTACTTTTACCCGCGAACTGATTAAAAATCTCAATGACACCGACAGCCAAAACGCCTCTTTACTACTCAATAAAATGAGCAAAGTAGACGCCACACAAAAACTGCTGTCATACTCTCAAATTCCCAATAAGGTCGTTGGTGTTATTCAGCTCGAAGATGGTCGCCGCCGTCAAACGATTCAACACATGAACGAAATATGGAATGGCGATCAGTGGGTGCTTTTTAACCCTGAAACGGGCACGCAGCCCAACCACCCTAACCTACTGGTTTGGGATGAATCCAACGTTTCACTGCTGGATGTCACGGGTGGACAAAATAGCCAAGTTCACTTCACTATGCTGTCTCAAGATGTTTCACCTCAAACGGCAACCAATAATAAAATTGAGGCCGACAAACTCTTAAACTTCTCTATTCACAGTTTGCCGCTTGAAGAGCAAGCGATGTTCAAGACCATCATGTTGATTCCTATCGGTGCATTAATTGTGGTGTTCTTGCGGGTGATTATTGGGCTAAAGACTTCGGGAACCTTCATGCCGGTACTGATCGCCGTAGCCTTTGTTCAAACTCAATTACTGACAGGTATCGTGGGCTTTCTGCTTATCGTCGGAACGGGTTTAATCATTCGTAGCTATTTATCGAAATTAAACCTGCTGCTGGTGGCACGAATATCGGCGGTGATCATCACTGTAATACTCATTATCTCTGTCTTCACGGTTGTTGCCTTTAAGATCGGCCTCACCGAAGGGTTATCCATTACTTTCTTCCCGATGATCATTCTATCTTGGACCATCGAACGCATGTCGATTCTGTGGGAAGAAGAAGGAGCAAAAGAGGTTATCTTACAAGGTGGCGGCTCACTGTTTACCTCAGTATTGATCTACTTAGGTATGACTAACTCTTATGTGCAACACCTAACCTTTAATTTTATTGGCTTACAGCTGATCGTATTAGCTGCCATTCTGCTATTGGGAACCTATACTGGATACCGTTTAACTGAACTTCGCCGTTTTAAACCGTTAGCCGAGGAGTAAAGATGTTTTCATTATCCGAATACACTTCTCCATTTAAGCTACGCCGTAAAGGCATTATGGGCATGAACAAGCGTAACCATAGCTACATTGGTCGCTATAACGATCGCTCAAAATACCCATTGGTTGATGATAAGTTACAAACCAAATTGATTGCGCAGCGTGCGGGTTGTACTGTGCCAAAACTGATTGGTGTGATCAGTAATCAAGCGGATGTGAAGTCGATCCATGCCATGGTTAAAGAGTGGCCGGGCTTTGTGATAAAACCTGCACGCGGAAGCGGTGGTAAAGGAATTTTAGTGATTATGTCGCACAAGGATGGCGTGTACACTAAACCTTCTGGTGCGACCATCAACCAGCAAGATGTTGAGCGCCACATCAGTAATGCCTTGGCCGGACTATTTTCACTAGGCGGTAAAAATGATGTTGCTGTGGTTGAAAACCTGATTAAATTTGACGATTGTTTCGAAGGCTTTAGCTATGAAGGTGTGCCTGATGTACGCATTATTGTCTTCAAAGGTTACCCCGTCATGGCGATGATGCGCCTTTCGACTTCGGCTTCTGATGGTAAAGCCAACTTACACCAAGGCGCTGTTGGCGTAGGTCTTGATATTGCGACAGGAAAAGCAGTACGAGCCGTGCAGTTTAATTTACCCATCACTGAGCACCCAGATACCGGCAAAGAGCTCTCCACGCTGCAAGTACCACATTGGAAAAAGCTACTCACCTTAGCCTCTAGCGCTTGGGAAATGACCGGCCTTGGTTATATGGGAACCGACATGGTGTTGGATAAAGAAGAAGGACCAATGGTACTTGAGCTTAACGCTCGCCCAGGGCTTGCTATCCAGATAGCCAATGGCGCAGGGCTGCTGCCACGTTTGCAGCATATCGAAAGTTTAGGATCGCAACTTATCTACCCTAGCCCAGAAGAACGCGTGGCTTATGCCGCTAAGCAATTCGGTTCAGGTGAGGTAAGCGAGTAACTCTCACCAAATTTAATCACTAAAAAGCCCAATCTCTATCAGGAGTATTGGGCTTTTTTATTAGCGATGGAGGCGATGCTTACAGCATTTCGGCCATCTGCTGTGCTTCTGATTTTGGTTTTTCAGTTTGACCAAAACCTCGCAGACCGACCACATGAACGTGTTCGTGATCTTTAAACACTTTGCGCACTAATTTATAGGTCGTGCCTTTCTCAGGGCTAATGTTCTCTGGCGCAGCAATTAAAAGTTGCATATCCAGACGCTCGCACAGTTCAAACAAGGTTGAAATGGATTTAGCATCCAAACGCGCCGCTTCATCTAAAAACAGTAAACGACATGGAACGATGTCTTTACTGCGTAGACGACGAGATTCCTCTTCCCAACTTTGAATCACCATCAATAAAATAGACTGCCCAGTACCAATCGCTTCACCAGTCGATAACGCCCCCGATTCCGCTTGCAACCAGCCATCGGATCCGCGATTTACTTCAACACTCAACTCTAAGTAGTTACGGTAATCCAATAGCTCTTCACCCAATACTTGCGGTGAACGTTGCCCCATATCGATATGCGGGTTAACACGCTGGAACAATTTCGCCATCGCTTCGGAGAAGGTATAACGAGTACTCTCAAACAGATCTTTATGCTGACTCTGTTTTTCAGATAATCCCGCGAGTAGGATTTCATGGCTCTCGCGTACTTTCACGTTAAGGCGAACGCCTTTCACCTGACCAAAGTTAATGTTAGACAAACCTTGGTTGAGCATCCGAATACGATTTTGCTCACGTTGAATGGTTTTTTTGATGATGCTGGCCACCGATTCAGAACTGATCGCTAAACGGTTTTCACGTTGAGTCAGCTCTTCTGTTAAGCGCGCAAGCTCCACTTCCATCTCTTCAATCGCTTCAACAGGATCATCAGTGCGAATGATGTCTTGGCGAATACGCTCACGCAGATGTTGATACACGGCGATGTAGAAAAAAACTTTGCGTTCTGGATGTGCGTTATCTTCCGACAAACGCAGTGCATCACGCAGGTCGTCATTACTTGCGACCGCTAAACGCAGCGCGCCCAGTGATTTATCCGACATGGAACGCAGTTCATCGGCCGATAAATACGCCAGCTCACGTTTATGCAAGCGGCGCTCAACATCGTGATCACGCGCCAAACGTAATACAGAGCACCACCCTGCTTTTGCATTCACCACAAATGTGCGCAGATCTTGATAATCTTTCTGCACCTTTTTCAACCGTTTAACTAATGCTTTCATTTCAAGATCAGTTGCGGTCAGTGTACGTTCATAGTCGCTCTTACGGGTACGTGAGGCATGCAGACGCTGTTGCAATTCATCACGACGACGTTCAGCACGCTCTTGCGCACCTTCATCGGCATGCACACCAAACTCTTGTAGCTCCTGCTTGAACTCTTGAACCGTTTCCAACTTAGCTTGATGTGAGCTTTTTAAGGCCGCTAACACTTGGTTATATTGGTTCATTTGGCTTTGAGCCTGTTTGAGCTCATCACGAGTACGGGTACGAGCGCTTTCTGCCTCAACCAATTTGTTTTTGAGCTGCTCACTTAGCTCGCTACTTTTACTGAGCAGAGCAACCGAATCGGAATAGCTAAAATAGTGGCGGCGTTCAATCACGTCTGAGAGTGCAAAGATCTGCACTTTCAATGTCTGAAGAGCTTGATCCGCTTGCTGATATTGTGCAGTGAGTGCATCAAATTGCTGCGGGTCAACTTCAAGCGCTGAAGCAAGCTGCTCTAACTCCGCGATGGCTTTACCGTGCGAACTTAAAAACGCTTTCGCTTCCGCCAGTTGATTAATATTCAGCTCAGCTTCATCGAAACGTGCTTGCAATGCCTCATCTTCAATGAGCAACATGTTAGGAGCCAGCTTATCGAGCATCGTTAACGCGTGTTTGCTCAACTGTAACTGGTTGCGCTGCTGCTGCTCTTTTGCGTCCAATTCAGCCAATACACGGACCAGTTGATTGCGTTGCTCACGTGCAGCTTGCAACGCTTGTTCTGGATCGGCTTCAAAAGCGACTTGGATGTGTGAAGCAACAAATTGGTTAAAGCTGTGGTATAGACGTTGCAGTTTTTGTGAATCAAACGCCGCTTTCGCGTGCTCTTCCACCACTTCTTCGCGCTCGTTACGCAGTAACTCTAAACGTTGTTCGCGCGCGGCGCGGCCAAAGAGTGGGATCTCAGGTAAACGAGAATAACGCATTTGGCGGTTATTGAGCTGAACACATACCGCTCCTTCCAATTCGTCAGCATTGAACGAGCTATCATCAAAGGCATCGACATCCCCTTCAATGATGTACAGATCTTCTGGGCAGTCATCAAGCTCGACCAGCTTCTCTTTGATGCCAGATAAATCCGAAACCACAATCGCATGGCGAGCCGGGCCGTACATGGCACTGAAATAAGGTGCATCGTCAATCGTGATGTCATCGTAAATTTCAGACAATAAAACGCCGCCTAAGCTATCCGCTAATCCTTTCAAGCGAGGATCATTTGAACCACCAGGAGACGCCAAGCGCTCGATTTCATTTTCAAGCTGCGCGCGACGTTCTGCCAGCTTATCTTTAGCGATTGATTGTGCTTTTTCTTGCTCAAGCACTTGCTGCATCTGCGCCATCACAGCTTGGCTATTTTCTAATGTTGCACCACTTTGTTCACGTAAAGTATGCAATGCATCATTGGCAGCAATCCAAGTCGGAGCGATCGATTCCAGTCGTTGAATTTCAGCCTGTTTATCTTGTTCGGTACGGCGCTGCTCACTGCGCTGTTCACGCAGCACTTCTTGTTCATATTCCAGCGATTCAATCAGAGCGGCGTGGCGCTCGCGCTCTTGCTCTAGTGTTAGCTCATCGTGCAAGTCAATATGGTGTTGCTTTTGGTATTCAACCACGGACTGACGCGCCACTTGCTGCTGATTTAAACGACGTTCCAGATCTCGCTGCTGTGCATACCACTGTGCTTCATTTTGGCTGATTTGCTGGGCGTTACGCGCTTGCTGCATGATGGCTTTTGCATGCTGAGCCGCATCGTGACGAGGCACTTCACCCACCACACTGCGCACCAATTTCAGTGCCTGCTCAAACTGTTCGACCGCGGCCGAAGACATGTCCAATTTATGCTTTAACGCTAATAACGTGGTCGTATTAGCGTCTTGCTGATGCTTGAGATCAGAAACCTGTGCTTGGGCACGCTCTGGTGTTAACTGATCATCATTTAGCAACTGTTTGGCTTTATCGAGCGCCTGTACGGCTTGTTGATATTGCAAGGCTCGCGTTTGTTGAACATCTAATGCTTGTTGGTAATCGGCCAGTTGACTCTTTAAGCTATCGACCTCATCTTCAGAGATAATCGCTTGCTCTTCAGCCATCATGACGCGCTCTTGCGCCTCTTCGACCACCATCATTTGCTCTTCAAGGCGAATAGTGAGCTCTTGCAAATCCTCTTGATAGCGTTCAATTTTCTCTTGCTGACGCAGTGCGTTTTGCACCAGTTGCAAGTGATCAGAAGCGGCTTGGTGATCTTGCTCTAAGGTAGATTCTTGCTCTAACAGCAGTTCAAGCTCTTCTTGAACTTGATTGAGTAATCGGTTTTGTTCAATCAATGTATGGCGAGAGCCGAACAACTCGTTACGCAACGCGAGCGTTTGCTCTAGCTTATTGTGGCGATCGTTGGCGTGGCGCATGTAATCCGCGGCCACGTAATTTGTCGATTCGGTAATCAGGTGCTTGAAGAGATCGCGATCCGCTTGCGTGGTTTTGATCGCTTCTAATGTCATGCGGTTTTCACGTAACGCCGATTCCATATCTTGGAATGCTTTCTTCACACCACCATTTTGTGGCAACAGATAATCACGCAACGAGCGAGTAATGGCACTGGAGATACCGCCGTATAAAGAAGCCTCAATCAAGCGATAGAATTTTGAACGGTCACTACTGTTACGCAGTTTTTTCGGCACCACGCCAAATTCAAACATCTGCGCGTGATAATCAACAATGGAGCTAAACGCTTTAAAATGCGCCCCTTCAATTTTCGCGACAATCTCTTTCACTTCATTGAGTTGACGCACGCGCGCGTGGCTGTCTGAGACGTTTTCAATCAGTACATCGGTTGGTTTGACATGGCTTGGCAAGCCTTGAATCACAAACGGTTTGATATCCACTTTCTTATCGCGCCCCGCCACCTGTTGTAGCTTAACGCCAAACAGTAAACGCTGTTTGCGTGAATTCACTACATCCAACGCGGCGTAGCATGCGCCCGCTTGCAGTTTACCGTATAAGCCTTTATCGCGAGACGCTTGTGAGCTGCCCGCTTCGGTGGTGTTTCTAAAATGGAGCAAACTTTGATCTGGGATCAAGGTGGTGATAAATGCCGCCATGGTGGTCGATTTGCCCGCACCGTTACCGCCTGACAAGGTGGTAACTAATCCATCAATATCAAAAGTACGAGCAAAAAAGCCGTTCCAATTGATCATGGTTAGCGATTGATATTTACCTCTCTCAATCATGCTTCACCTTCCCATTCTGTTTGCTCGTTAACATTTTGTTCTTCAATCTCGTCTTCGTTATCCAGCAAGCTGCCTTGATTCGGTTCTTGGGCGTGGACAACCGCTTCACCATCGCGGATCAAACGCAGTTGTGCTTCACGCATGTCGTCACCAATGCGCACATCGGCACCAAAACGAAATACGGCTTCGCTAATGCGGAATTTATTGGTATCACCTAAATGGATGATCATCCCCAAACGACGTAAACGACGCAGTGAGGTACGCACTTTTTCAAACAGCTTTTCTTTATCTAAGTCTGAACCGCTGGCTCGGTTGGTAACGAGCTTCATCAGTTTTTTTTCATCGGCCAGAGACAGTAGCTCTTCATACAATTCTTGATTAGTAAAGATGCCTTCGTGCGCAAGGCGTTCAGGACTCAAATAAAGAAAACAGAGCACTTTGCCGACCAACATATCCAACTCAGACAGCACGCTACGATTGATTAAAGCAGTAGAGCGAGGACGCAGGTAAAAAAAGCCTTCCGGCGCTTTGACTAATTCGGTGTTATAGCGTTGGTAAAACAGCGCTAAATCGGGCTCAAAATCCAATAAAAAGGTGTGATTATCCAAATCATCACTAGAAACATGACGCCCAGCTCGAAGCTGGCTATCTAGCGCAGGAAATAAAGGATTTGAAATCGCTTTAGCCAGATTTTCTGGCATGTATTCATTAATATCTGTCGATGACATTTGCTTGTACCTTTGCACCAAAATCGTTGATCGCTTGCCAGTCAGGTTGGATGGCTTGGTAATCTTGCTCTGAGTAGCCAAGTCTCACCGCTTGATCAACAATAATTCGGGCTAAATCAAAATGATGTGTATGGGGATGAGTGGCGAGGTAGTCTCTCAGTACTCGTCCTAAATCAATTGGCATCCCTTGATCTTTATGACCTTTGAGCATACTGCCGATACGCAAGGAGAGCTCATCATTAACTTGCTGGAACTCTTCGTACTCCACTTCTGGAGGCACTTGCCCCATCACCTCATCATCTCTTAACACGAGAGCTTCATCACGCAGGTCGGTTAAACGCTCAGCATCGGCATAAGTGAGATACCAAGGCGCGTCAAAATAGTCGCTGAGTGATTGACGTAAACGCTGGCTAAACGCTCGGTTTTGGTCCATATCAATGGCGGTACGAATGAATTTATGGACATGGCGGTCGTAGCCAATCCAGAGATCGATCGCCTGTTGTCCCCAACTGGTGATGCGATCAAGTTTCATCTGTAATCCAAACAGGATTTCTTCAATAAATTCGAGTTCGGCTTCGCCATAAACCAATTCTTGAATATCCAAAATTTGCGTTTGCAGCTCATCCCCCGCCGCTTGTAAAGTGTCTTGCAGTTCACGCAGCGTTGAAGAGGTTTCAGACAATAACGATTCACAGTTGTTGATCGCTTCACGCCAATCTTTATTCAGCAACTCTGCGATTTGCAGTTTGACCGATTGCTGCTGCTCGTCCATCACACGTTGGTTCAAATCGATACGATCAAAAATTTCCCCTACCGAGTATTTTAATACGCCGTAGACGTTCTTTTTCCAATGCTCTGGGGTACCGCCTTTATTCGCGGCTTCAATCGCCTTGGCCATTTCATCGGCAACCATAGAAAGCTGAATTGAGAGCTTCAGCTTGGAAAACTCTCTATGACGGACGTAATAGTCCGTAATACCAATAGCCAACGGTGACAAACGGTAAATACTAACGCCATCAGTCATCTCGCTGGTGAAGCGGCTCATTAAGCGCTGTTTTACCAACTCATTGATCGCATTATTGGCACGAAACGCGGAGGCTTCACCGGTTTCTTCAAATAAGCGAGTTACGATGGCAAACGCATCGTGTAACTCACCTTCACCTAATTCTTCATCAAACCTTTCGTTACTCAATACTGCGATAGCAATAAGGAACGCCAGTCGTTCTGTCGTCAGGTTCAATGAGAAATCATGCTGCTTTACCCAACTAACCAATTCATCAATAGGTTGCTGTGCAGCGTTCTGAGTCATCTCACTCATTGTTATTCCTGCTCTATTTTCTTTTTCGCCCATACATGAATGTATCGACCTAGCGAGAGGTACGGCTCTTGTCTACATAATTGTTGCTCGAGTGCCAGTACATCTTCATATTGGTAGTCACCCATATTTTTCACATTCCCAATATAGTCACTGAATGATCGGATGCCCGATTTTCCACAAATCTCAAATCCTGATTCTTCGATCCATTGATACACTTCTTCAGGTTTTAGCCCTTGCTGAGGCTGGAGCTTAAACCGCTTGCGATGCGGCATACCCTCCAATACATGGGGAATGTTGCCACAGACAACATTTTTGTACACCAAGCCATGATGGTTATAGAACATGATTGATGCCATACCACCTGGCCTAACTTGAGCTAACAAATTCTGCAATGCGGGTTTTGGCTCGGCTAACCATTCCATCACCGCGTGAAACAACAAAACATCCATTGGCGCACTAAGGTGCGATTGGATGGATTGCACGGGGGAATGTACCAACCGATACTGCTCAAGCAGACCATTTTTGCGGATCTCTTGTTCCGCAAGTTGAAGCATTTCAGAGGATAAATCACACAGCGTGATTTGGTGTCCAAGCTTGGCTATTTTTTGTGACATTTGTGCCAAACCGCCGCCAGCATCAAGCACTTGCAAAGGTTTTGGGTGGTTGCTCAACAAAGCGAGCAGTTGCTCAAGATCTTGCCAAACAATGACTTGACGAATTTCACCTTTGTCAGAGCCGTATATGTTTTTTGCAAATTTGTGGGCAATATCGTCGAAATTCCGGTCTTCAGTCACAGTGGCTTGAGTTATGATAGCGAATCGTGCTGCTATTCTGTCATAGGAATGGCAGGAATAAAGGGGCTTTGTTCCTTTTTATTATCAAGTGGTGTTTTTTCGGACTATTTTGTATATGTTTGAGCTGAAAAAAGTTGTTTCCTCATTATTAATGCCTCTTCCGGCGATGCTAATCCTCGGTTTTGTCGGATTAATGCTCATAATGTTCACCGTCAGACGTAAGACTGGCTGTATGTTTGTCCTCTTCTCTTTAGTGGGGATATTTCTCATCTCTTTCCAACCCTTTGCAACGCGTATGCTAATGCCTTTGGAAAGACAATACTCGGCTTTTCTCCCCGTTGATGGCACCATCGATTATGTGATGGTTTTAGGCAGCAGCCACGTGGTGGACGACCAAATCCCGCCGACCTCGGAACTCAGCCGCACTGCGTTGGTACGCTTAAACGAAGGCATACGTGTCATGCGTATGTACCCCGGCTCAAAATTGATTTTATCAGGCTACTCTGGCGGGTCAGAATTTAGCCATGCGCGTATGCTAGCCGTGGTGGCCCTAGCGCTTGGAGTGAATAAATCCGATATTATTTTGCTAGAAACAGCTAAAGATACTTGGGAAGAAGCACGACAAG
The DNA here is from genome assembly GCF_024743775.1 of Vibrio sp. RM-69-4. NCBI lineage: Bacteria > Pseudomonadati > Pseudomonadota > Gammaproteobacteria > Vibrionales > Vibrionaceae > Vibrio > Vibrio sp. RM-69-4. The sequence goes on along the minus strand of NZ_JAMQXI010000017.1, from coordinate 154,084 downwards.
CCGCCGCCTTTGTTCAACAGCGTAGGCTGGTTTTGGTAACGTCAGCCAGTCATATGGAAAGAGCGTTAAAAGAGTTTAATTCTGCAGGTATTGACCCAATACCTGCGCCAACCAATTTCTTAGCACAAACGAATATTGAGCAACCTTGGGAAAAATACGCTCCTCGAGCACGTTATTTAGAACAAACCGAGCGTTACTGGTATGAAACGTTAGGGCTGCTGTGGCAAGACTTACGTGATTGGGCCTCCGGGCATGGCGATACAGAATTGGACATCAATAGCAATTAGCAATTGTATTCAACCCAAAACGGAGCCACTGATGTGCTCCGTTTTTCTTGGTAATCGCGGCTACAAAAAATCATGGGAATAAAAAGGCACGGCCCAACGCCAATTTTACACACACGACCACTCAGCTAATCACCAGCGAACATATAACCTTCACCGTGCACAGTCACAAAGATTTGCGGATTCTTGGGATCAAACTCCATCTTCGCCCTCATGCGTCGAATCAGTACATCAATCGTTCGATCGTTAGGTGCATCCACACGGTGGCTGATCATATTTAAAATACGTTCACGGCTAAGGACTTGATTCGGATATGACGACAAGGCAACTAATAGCTCATATTCCGCTTTGGTCAGTTTTACGGGCTCACCATTACGGCTCAGCGCTCGGCGCTGGATATCAAAGGTCCACTCGTTAAAGCGCACTAAATTCGCATTGTGAGATACACCGCTCTCTTCGTTCAGTTTGTTTTTTGCGGTCGAGATCCGCCACAGCAAGTTTTTCACTCTCACCAGCAACTCGCGCAATTCAAAAGGTTTCGTTACATAATCATCGGCCCCCATTTCAAGACCAACAATCTTATCAATGCTATCCGTGCGCCCTGTCACTAATATGATGCCAATATCAGATTGGCTGCGTAGCTCACGCGTTAACATTAAACCATCTTCACCGGGTAAATTAATGTCTAGCATAATCAGATCTATCGCGCTGTTTTTCAAAGCATCTCTCATCTGAGTACCGCTTTCCGCTTGCGTTACCATATAACCTTCGCTTTGAAAGTATCCAGCTAGCTTGCTGCGAGTGACTGCATCATCTTCAACTACTAATACGTGATAGCTCATTTACACCACTTTACTCTATAGAAATGTTCAAACCTCGGCTCGAGATTCTGTACAAAGCCATTCTATTCATAAATAGTCATAATTCTAGTCGTATCACTTTTAAAATTAAGAAAGATGAGAGTTTATTGATTCAAAACAACCTTCCAGACATCCATTAACTTAATGAAAAAATCACTCATATTTTTTCATTTTCTTAGCGACTGCTATTCATTTTTATTAGTTACACTTAGATCAATTACTTTTTAAAAACGATTTTCGCAACCCCCCCCCCTTGGAGAGCCAATACCATGCAAGACATCAAAGCTTTTAATGAACAGCGTGCCGAGATTTATTGGTGGCTTTCGAGCTTATTTGTGAAAGAACTTTCGGAGCATGAATTAGAGCAATACTATACGCCCGCTATTCGCACATTTCTTTCAGGATTAGCAGAAAACGCGACACTTAAACCTGCCATTGATAAATTAGTTGATGCACTGAACCGATTGCAAGACAAAGAAGACGCACAGCTTGAGCTCGCAGCCGATTTCTGTGATCTTTTTTTAAAATCCAATAAGGAGTCCGCGCTACCCTATGCCTCAATTTACATTGGAAAATCAGGGTTGCTCAATGACGAACCAGCCAGAGCAATGTCGGATTTGATGGCAGCCCATCACATTGCAGTCAACGATACACTCAACGAACCCGCCGACCACATTGCGATTGAACTGGATTTCTTAGGTAACTTGATCATTCGCTCCAATGAGCTTGAACAAGAGACACACCTTGAACAAGCCTTTACGCAGCAGTGTGATTTTATTGAACAACATTTGCTCTCTTGGATCCCACAATTCCATCTTCGCTGCCAACAAATTGATCAATTTGGTTTTTACGGTGCCGCAAGCGAATTGTTGGTCGCGTTTCTTCACTTAGACCGCGACTATTTATCAAACTAGTAAGATAACTTGGTTAATACCAATTACTAAATCGGTCAATTGTGACTGTTGACCGATTTATTCGGTGGATTTTTCGTTGCTTGATGGACATTTGCGGACTAGAATCTTGACCGCAAACGATAAAAAATGAATTTAAGATGCAACCGCTGATTAGAGGCGGTTTTTGTGTTTTTACTACTTTTAGGCTTCAATATAACACCGATAGGCCTAATACCGCTGAATTGCTCTTCGTGACTATCACTTTCAGCAGTTATCGACAGGACAGAGAATTTATGGCTACGATTAAAGACGTTGCACGCTTAGCGGGCGTATCAACCACCACGGTATCGCATGTAATCAATAAAACTCGCTTTGTGGCTGAAGCAACCCAAGAACGAGTGATGGAAGCGGTATCAGAGCTTAACTATGCACCAAGTGCAGTCGCTCGCAGCTTAAAATGCAACACCACCCGTACCATTGGTATGTTAGTGACCCAATCGACAAACTTATTTTTTTCTGAGGTTATCGATGGTGTTGAAAGTTACTGCTACCGCCAAGGCTACACACTTATTTTGTGCAATACCGGCGGTATTTACGAGAAGCAACGCGACTACATCCGCATGCTAGCGGAAAAACGTGTCGATGGTATGTTGGTCATGTGCTCGGACCTCACCCAAGAACTGCTTGAGATGCTTGATCGTCATTCAGACATTCCGAAAGTGATCATGGACTGGGGCCCTGAAAGTTCTCAAGCCGATAAAATTATTGATAACTCAGAGGAAGGCGGATATCTCGCCACCAAATACCTTATTGATCATGGCCATACTGACATTGCTTGCTTAAGTGGACACTTCGAAAAAGCGGCGTGCCAAGAGCGTATTCAAGGGTTTAAGCGGGCTCTTGCCGAAGCAAGCCTAACCGTTCATGAAGATTGGATTTTGGAAGGTAACTTCGAGTGTGATACTGCGGTGCTCGCCGCCGACAAGATCGCCGCCATGGACAAGCGCCCAACGGCTGTTTTTTGCTTTAACGATACAATGGCTCTCGGTTTAATGAGTCGCTTGCAACAAAAAGGCATCCGTATTCCTGATGACATGTCTGTTATTGGTTATGACAATATTGAACTTGCTGAGTATTTCTCGCCACCGTTAACCACGGTTCACCAGCCAAAACGACGAGTAGGGAAAAACGCCTTTGAAATCCTATTGGAACGCATTAAAGACAAAGAGCATGAACGTCGTGTGTTTGAGATGCATCCCGAGATTGTTGAACGCAACACAGTAAAAAACATAACGAAATAGTGTCATTATTTAAAGCAAGCGACAAATGTCAATTTTAGGGATTTTCCCATATTCGAGACAGAACGCCGTATTAAATAATAGTAAATTTGGAATTAGCATCACGCAAATAATAAATAAACGTGATGCTCATCCAAAAATTTATCTATTCTTACTATTAGAAGTCACGCACAGGGCAAACCATTTGAAAAGATGGGACGCAAAGCCTCCGGCCTAAACCGACTATTCGGTAGGTAGCGGGGTTGCCGATGGCAAATATGCAAACGTTAAGTTTACCCCTTACTGACACTCTTTCTGCATAAGTTTGCTAATCTCTCGGACCTGATTTTGGTGGCGTTTTTCCCATACACCGAGAATTTACAGCATGGATAAACCAGTACTTAAAGATTCAATGCGACTCTTCGAACAACTTGGACGCGTTAAGTCTCGTTCAATGTTTGGCGGCTTCGGCATTTTTGTCGATGACACCATGTTTGCTTTGGTCGTAAACGATAAACTTCATATTCGCGCAGACGATCTATCAACCTCTCGCTTTAAAGAGCAAGGCTATGAGCCCTATATCTATAAAAAACGTGGGTTCCCTGTCGTCACAAAATACTTCGCATTACCTGACAATTGTTGGGAAAACCCTTCGCTTATTTTACGAGATGCTGCTGTCGCACTCGAAATCGCCAAACAAGAACGAGAAGTTCAAGCCCAAACGAAGCCAGAACGCCTAAAAGATCTCCCGAACCTTCGACTCGCCACCGAACGTATGCTTAAGAAAGCAGGGATAGAATCTGTAACGGATTTGCATACAAAGGGGGCTTTGGAAGCCTATAAAGCGATTCAGCAAACCCATTCTTCTTCAATCAGTCTTGAATTGCTATGGGCCCTTGAAGGTGCTATTGAAGGCAAGCATTGGTCGGTTATCCCACAATCTCGACGCGATGAATTAGCTAAAAGCCTTTAACCTCCGAGTAAATAAATATCTCGATTAAATAATCAAATACGCTCGCATCACCATGCGGGCGTTTTTTTCATCCCGTTTTGAAATATAAATTCGACTTCCTCTGTCTTCTTCACTATATCTAGTAAAATATGTCGTTTTGAGGAATACCATGAATAAAAAACTTTTCTTAGGCTTGGCTTTATTTGCCTTTATTGTCTTTTTGATTGTAAATTTTGGCCACTATCTAACGTTAGATAATGCCAAAGCACAGCAAATGCTATTAAACGAATACATTAGCCAAAACGTGATCAGCGCTGCTTTGATCTATTTCTCACTCTATATTGTGCTCACCGCTTTCTCCATCCCAGGAGCGGCGGTCGTCACGTTACTGGGCGCTGCGCTGTTTGGTTTTTGGACTAGCTTACTGCTTGTCTCCTTTGCCAGCACCATAGGCGCAACTATCGCCTTTTTGAGTAGCCGTTTCTTACTGCGTGAATGGATTCAAACAAAATTTGGTCAAAAGCTGCGAACGATTAATCAAGGCGTTGCAAAAGATGGGGCATTTTATCTATTCTCACTGCGCTTAATTCCGGTTTTCCCTTTTTTCTTGATTAATTTATTAATGGGCCTAACACCCATATCAACCGCTCGCTTTTACCTGATTAGCCAACTCGGTATGTTGCCCGGCACTGCCGTTTATCTGAATGCTGGTACTCAACTAGCTGAAATTGAAAGCTTATCCGGTATTGTATCTCCTTCGGTTTTGCTTTCATTTGCTCTATTAGGTCTTTTCCCTATTCTCACCAAGTGGATTATGGCCAGATTGAACAAAAACCCAACTTCCGCCTGAAGTGAATAATGATGAAAATTTGTGTTTCAAACCACCCGATAGAGGCATATATAGTTTGTCAGTATTTACAGCAATTCAATATTCGCTGTGAAGTGAGAGGCGATAACTTATACGGCTTAGGTGGAGAGCTCCCTTTTTCAGAAGAAACCTTGCCCTATATATGGCTGTTGGATGAAGCTCAAATCGTCGAGGCTCAAGCACAATTATTGGCCTATCAGATAGAAGAGATAAACGAAGAACCTAACTGGGTTTGTGGACAGTGCAACGAGGAAAATGGGCCGCAGTTTGCAGCCTGCTGGTACTGCGGTTGTTTAGATTCAGACTAACGAGTCTGATGCTGGCGGATGAACTCAATTGAGTGGTGGTTAAACATCTCAGACTGTTCAACATTACACACGTGGCCGCAATCTGGGATCTCTAATAACACACTTTGTCTATGCATTGCCACCATGTCTTTAACGGGTTGAATGAACATATAGTCTCTCTCTCCCATAAGATAAAGAGTGGGAATGGGTAGCTCTTTCTCTTTGAAGCATTTCATCAGAGGATTGACTTCGGAAGTCAGCATAAACCAGCGTTTAAACTCTTTTTGGCACAGCTTCTTCGCTTCTCGAATAAAAAGATGGCGTGACTCTTTTTGGTTGCGTTGTGGCATCACAATGTAAGCAAACAAACGATAAAGCCACATGTAAGGAATGATGTGTTTACTCAAATTACCCAACTTTACGAGCACTTGAGAGCGCACATTCAAACGGGTTATCGCTCCACCCAAAACCATAGAGCAAACTCGCCCAGTCGCCATTTCAGCAAGATTACGTACAATAATGGTACCGAGTGACATTCCAACAAAATGGGCAGACTGAATTTTCAAATGATCGAGCACTTTGAGAATATCAAGAGTGACGGATTTAAACGTGTAACGATTTGCCATCAACTCTTTAAACAGTTGGTTTGACTTGCCATGACCTCGTAAATCAACTAATAACAGGTTGAAATGCTCACGGTACGCTTTGATTTGCTTAAACCAGATGGATGAACTTCCACCTGCACCATGCACAAAAACAACCCATTCATCACTGGTGGGATGAAGGTAGGTCTTATGGAAAAGTAAGCTATGAGACATACAAAACCGTTAATCAGCTTCAATTTGAGAAACGCAAGACTACCACAAAACGGGGGCTGAATAGCAAAAAATCATGCGGGCTTGTTCGGCTAAACAAGTAAGGCGCCAAAGCGCCTTACTTGTTATAAGAACATCAGTCATGAAACGCGAGATGATACATCTTGATGTACTCTTTCGCTGAATCCTGCCAGCTAAAATTTTGTCGCATCGCCCTCTGCTGAACCTCCAACATAGTTTCGGGATGTTGAAGATAAAACAGCATCGCTCGCTGCATTGCAATAAGCAGTGCTTCTGGAGAAGGATCATGAAAACCAAAGCCGGTCGCTTCTTCAGGAAACTTATCATAATCACGCACGGTGTCTTTTAAACCACCAACTTCACGAACGATGGGCAGCGTGCCATAAGCCATGCTGTAGATCTGATTCAAACCGCAAGCTTCAAATTCTGAAGGCATTAAGAAGAAATCAGAACCGGCTTCAACCAAATGTGCAAAACGATTGCTATAAGCTTCAACAAACGCAAATTTATCAGCATGCTTCGCCGCCATTTTATGTAGCTGAACAGCAACTTCAGGCTCTCCTGTGCCAACAATAATGAGCTGAGCATCATTGCGTAAGAACGACTCTAGTATAGGTAAAATGTAGTGGAAACCTTTTTGGTGGGTGAGTCGACAAACCATCCCAAACAAAGGCAAGTCACGCTGAGGTAATTGCAGCTCCTCTTGCAACATGCGCTTACTCGCCCGTTTGCCCGCTTGAAGTGATTCAGCTTCATCACAGTAGCCAAGAGGAAGAAATTCATCGTTTTGTGGATCCCACTCGCTATAATCACACCCATTAACGATGCCGTGCAAATCTCTAGCTCGGTGAACAAAATCATCTACCAACCCATGAGAGCCAAGCGGTGTTAGCAGCTCGGAAGCATAATTAGGGCTAACGGCATTGATTTTGTCAGCAAAGGCAATCCCTGCTCTTAGCATACTGACGTGATCGTGTCCGTAGCGTAAAAATTCCATGCCAGATAAGTTCAATTCTGGGATGATCTCTAATTGATGATAAGAAAAAATACCTTTAAAAATCGCGTTGTGAACGGTCAATACGCTTTTCATATCAGAAAAATAAGCGTCATGCTGGTAACGCGTTTTCAACAAAAATGGAACTAACCCTGTATGCCAATCATTTGCATGGATAATCTGTGGTTTTTTACCGAGCTTAGGTAAAACATCTAGGCTAGCCGCTGAAAAGAAACCAAAACGCTCGCCATTATCAGCATACGCTTGGTTATTCTCGCCATACATTTGTGCTCGGCCAAAATATTGTTCACATTCAATTAAGTACACGGCCACTCCATCTAGCTCCATCTGGCGGACCAGATATGAAGTATGAGGCCAATGGGTAAGCTCAGTTTCTAGCACAACAGGAGCATCTGAAATGCCCAATATAGAACGATAAGCAGGTAGCACAATAGCTACCTGATGACCTAACTCTTGCAGTGCTTTAGGCAGTGCTTTGGCCACATCGGCCAAACCACCACTTTTGATCAAACCTTGAGCTTCTGAAACGGTAAACCAAACATCGATTTTTTCCATTCTAGAATCCAACTTTTGTTCCTTTTGCGATAACAACGATGCCCTCATCAGAAACATGGAAACGTTGTCTATCGAGTTCTAAATCTTCACCAATGATAGTACCTGGTGCTATTTCGACATTTTTATCAATAATCGTACGCTTAATTGTACATCCTTCACCAATTTTAACATCACCGAGGATCACGGATTCACTCACTAAAGTGTTGGCTCCAATGTTACTGCGGTAACCTAGTACCGATTTATAAATCTTCGCACCTTGAATGTAGCTTCCGCCGGAGATCAAGCTGTCGGTGATCTGTACTTTACGATCGTGTGAATCAACAAAGGTTGCAGGTGGCAACGGTGGATAATAAGTGTGGAGAGGCCAGCTACGGTTATACAACGAAAAATCGGCATCATGCTCTAATAGATCCATGTGCGCTGCCCAGTAGGCCTCAATCGTACCAACATCACGCCAGTAGGTTGTGTCTTTTTCGCCTTTGATTTTATTGGTTGAAAAATCATAGACATAAACCTCTCCTTCCGGGAAAAGTTTAGGAATAATATCTTTGCCAAAATCATGACTGGAATGATTATCTTCAGCATCACGACGCAGTTCTGCACAGAGTTTATCTGTATCGAATATGTAGTTACCCATAGAAACAAGTGCAAGGTCTGGGTGCCCAGGGATCGCCTTAGGGTTGCAAGGTTTTTCTTCAAAACCGACCATTTTTCCGGCTTCATCAACTTCGATCACACCAAACTGAGACGCTTCTTTCAGCGGCATTCTCAGCGCAGAAACGGTCAGTTTTGCGTCTACACGTTTATGGAAATCGAGCATCTGGCGGATATCCATTTTATAGATATGATCAGAGCCAAAAATACATACTTGGTCGGGGGTAGAGAGTTCAATAAAACGAATATTCTGGTAGATAGCATCCGCAGTACCTTCGTACCAGCGCTTGCCATCACGCATCTGTGCGGGGATTGAATCGATAAACCGATCAGTGATGCCCGAAAGGTTCCAGCCTTTCTTCATATGTAAATACAACGATTGTGATTTAAATTGTGTAAGCACGTAGATACGCATCAAATCCGCGTTTACAAAATTATTCAAAGCAAAATCGATTAAACGATAACTGCCACCAAATGGCACTGCAGGTTTACTACGAGATTCCGTTAAAGGCATCAAGCGCGAGCCTTCGCCACCAGCAAGGATCATTCCTAAAACACCAGCCATTTTAATTCTCCTTATTTCATTCTTATATTTGCATTCCATACCTTAATTTACAGGGGATGTATGGATGCTATCCTTATTGACCACTTGCAGTGGGCTGTATGAAACTCCCTCACCACCCTAAATGCAATCGGTTGTTTATACGTTATCGAATTAAAGAAATAATACAATTTTAAATACGCTGTTCTGACTTGTCTGAACCCTTTAGTTTGCTAACTCCTAACCTAGCTCACATTTACAGCTCGGTGTAACATATAAACATAACAATGTATTAACTAATCATTTTTATTCACTTTATTGATGCATTCTTAATTTTATATACACTCTCTTTTTATTAAAAATACAACGAATTTATGACGCTATGTTTACTAGGTTAAAGACATAAATATTAATTACACCAAATAGCTCCATTTTAGTTCTTGAACCGACTGAACAATTCACAACATGCTGGTGTAATAGGGCTATCTCCTGTGCACAAGACTCTGAACATCCGACACCCCGCCCGCTCACGGATAGTTAATCAATACTGCCTTACACATGGAATGTCAAAATATTGGCGACACATTCTCCATGAATAGTATGAATAGTTGAACTTGCTCAAACTCCAGCCAAAAAAAAGGTAGCCCGAAGGCTACCTTTTCGCATTGATCACATTAAAGGCTATTTTTTAGCGTTTTTACGCTTATCGGTAATTTCCCACCGCCCATTATCGTACAACGCCGTCCAACCTGAGGGTTTACCCTCTATCTCAGTGCGTACATAGTGTTCTTTTGACTTACGACTAAAGCGTACAACCGCCGCCACACCATCAGGATCATGTGTAGGCGCATCAGCTAAGTATTGATACTTTGGTGCGAGGCGCTCTTTGAAACGAGCCAATTCTTCAACCAATGGTGCACGTGTCTCACGAGATTTAGGGAAATTGCTCGCCGCAAGAAACAGACCTGAAGCGCCATCACGCAGTACAAAATACGCATCCGAGTTTTCACAAGGCAATTCTGGGAAATGGATAGGATCTTCTTTTGGTGGAGCAACTTCGCCGCTTCTTAAGATCTTACGCGTATTTTTACAGTCATCGCTGGTGCAATCCATGTACTTACCAAAACGACCATTTTTCAGCACCATGTTTGACCCACACTTGTCACACTCGACAACTGGGCCATCATAGCCTTTAACTTTAAACTCACCGAATTCTACAACGTAACCTTCGCAGTTCGGATTGTTCCCGCACACATGCATTTTACGTGTGTCATCGATTAGGTACGCATCCATCGCCGTTTCACAGATAGGACAACGTTTTTTAGCGCGCAGTGCAGCCGTTTCAACATCTTCTTCCAAGACATTGATGACGCCTTCTTCGTCACCTAGGTTAATGGTGGTTTTACAACGCTCTTTAGGCGGCAGTGCATAACCAGAACAACCGAGGAACACCCCAGTAGAGGCTGTACGAATTCCCATTGGACGTGAACATGTCGGACATTGAATGTCGGTCATCACGATGTGGTTGGGTTTCATACCACCTTGTTCTTCATCCAGTTCAGCCGTTTCTAAATCTGAAGTGAAATCTTTAAAGAAATCGTCCAAGACTCCTTTCCAATTTGCAGATCCTGCTGCAATTTGGTCCAGCTTTTCTTCCATTCGCGCGGTGAAGTCATAGTTCATCAAGTCATTGAAACTGTCATCCAGACGATCGGTGACGATTTCACCCATTTTCTCAGCATAAAAACGTCGCTGATCCACTTTCACATAGCCGCGATCTTGAATAGTAGAGATGATAGAAGCATACGTCGATGGTCGGCCTATACCACGCTTTTCAAGCTCTTTTACCAGCGCAGCTTCCGTATAACGTGCCGGTGGCTTAGTGAAATGTTGTTTTGGATCTAACGTTTGCAATAACAACGTTTCGCCCACTTTCACTGGAGGTAAAATTTGGTCTTCATTCTTACCCATTGGACGTTGAACTCGTGTCCAACCATCAAATTTAAGGATGCGACCTTTCGCCTTAAGGGTAAATTCTGCCGCTTTCACGCTCACAGTGGTCGAATCGTATTGAGCTGGCGTCATTTGGCAAGCAACAAACTGATTCCAGATTAGCGCGTATAGCTTATGAGCATCCGCTTCCATACCTTGTAAATCATCGGCTTTAACATCCACACTGGATGGACGAATCGCTTCGTGCGCTTCTTGAGCCCCCTGCTTACTTCCATAAGCTAACGGATTCTCAGGTAAGTAGGCTTGTCCAAACTCACTCCCAATATAGCTGCGAACCGCTTCGACCGCTTCAGCACTTAAGTTGGTTGAATCGGTACGCATATAAGTGATGTAACCCGCCTCATACAAGCGCTGAGCTAGCATCATCGTTTTCTTCACTCCGTAACCCAAGCGAGTACTGGCTGCTTGCTGTAACGTCGAGGTGATAAAAGGAGCGGAAGGTTTACTGCTGGTTGGACGATCTTCACGTTTACACACTTCGTAAGAAGCTTTTTCTAAAATCGAAACCGCTGATTTAGCTTCCGCTTCGTTGACAGGCTTAAACGCTACATCATTTTTTTGCGCGACCAACAGACGGAAATCCGTTTTATCTTGCGTTTTCGTATCAGCATGGATATCCCAGAACTCTTCAGGGACAAACGCGTTAATTTCACGCTCACGCTCAACAAGTAATTTCACCGCCACCGATTGGACGCGACCCGCAGACAAGCCACGCGCCACTTTTTTCCAAAGTAATGGAGAGACCATAAAACCCACCACACGGTCCATGAAACGACGCGCTTGTTGGGCGTTTACACCGTCGATATTCAATTCACCCGGTGTTTGGAAGGCTTGTTGGATTGCATTTTTAGTAATTTCGTTAAATACAACTCGTTTGTATCGCTGTTCATCGCCACCGATGATCTCACGAAGGTGCCAAGCGATGGCCTCTCCTTCGCGGTCCAAATCGGTTGCGAGATAAATGCAGTCGGCATCTTTAGCAAGCTTTTGCAATTCCGCCACTACTTTTTCTTTACCCGGCAAAATTTGGTAATTCGCTTCCCAGCCGTGATAAGGGTCGATGCCCATCTTCTTAATTAACGAACTGCGGTCTTTCTCGCTTTTCAAGCGTGCTTTCTCTTCAGCGCTAAGGTTCTTTGAAGAAGAACTAGGCGTTGCTTTTTTAGCGGTACTTTGACCTGCGGTTGGAAGATCACGAACATGCCCTACGCTCGACTTAACAATAAAATCTTTACCAAGATATTTATTGATCGTTTTAGCCTTGGCTGGCGATTCCACTATAACGAGTGATTTACCCATAATTGACTCAAATGCCCTTAATCATTACGCGAAAGTAAATCGCATGACGTTCTAAATTATTGCTTCTTTTTTTACTATCGAGCCAGTTAACAAGAAGATCAACATGTTTTTTAAAAATAAAATTCAACCACTCAATAATTGGTCAAAATGCAACCAGAGCTCAGTGGCCTATTCTCCGCCAGCTTTCCAACCTAAATTGAGAAGTTTAAAATCGAATCCTGTGGTACTTATGATCTTGACTTTCATTGCTGCAGCACTCTACTAAACGTGCTTTGGCGCTCATACTAAAGTGAGTATTATCAGTTCGCGAAATAAATCCAATGAAATATGCCGTAAGTCACACATTCTCATTGCATAAAAAATCGGCTTTCTTGATTAAGCTTAGACGTGGCTTCTCTCTTTGGTCAAAGCTTGAGAATCCACTCCATCGAATTTTGCGCCGAATTCTATTTGAAATCATTGAAATTACCTACCCTTTTACGGCACTATCCTCGCACATCTACTCATAGGACCGTAAAAGATGAGCAAAAAACAATCTATTACTGAATTTGATTTGCTACTTATTGCAAACCAAATCATTCAAGAACATGACGCTTATATCGTTGGCATGCGCGCCGATAGTGTTGAAGAAAAAGAGGATGTATTAGTTTTTAAAGGCAACTACTTTTTAGACGACAAGGGGCTGCCAACACCTAATACCACTGCGGTATTTAACATGTTCAAGTACCTTGCCTTGCATTTATCAAAGCAATTCACTCTCGTTCAATCGTAATTCTTGATGAAAAAAAGCCTCATTCGAGGCTTTTCATTATTGGGTTTAAAGGCTCAATACCTAGTGGCTTAGTTGCGCAAGCTGTTCAAAATAATCAGGAAACGTTTTCGAAGTACATTTAGGATCATTAATCGTCACTGCGGTATCGCTCAGTGCAACCAGCGAAAAACACATCGCCATTCGATGATCGTCATAAGTGTCGATTGCCGCATGCTGTAATGACGTTGGTGGTGTGATGATAATGTAATCATCCCCTTCCTCAACCTCTGCACCCACTTTACGCAGCTCCGTCGCCATTGCGGCTAAACGATCGGTTTCTTTAACACGCCAATTATATACGTTGCGAATGGCTGTGGTGCCTTTGGCAAATAATGCGGTCGTCGCAATGGTCATAGCCGCATCAGGAATGTGATTAAAATCGAGATCAACCGCATTAAGCTCTCCACGACGAGCGATGACATAATCATTCCCCCATTCGATGACTGCGCCCATTTTTTCTAGCGCATCGGCAAATTGAATATCTCCTTGGATACTGTTTTTACCAATACCAGTAACTTTTACTTCGCCACCTTTGATAGCCGCCGCCGCGAGGAAGTAAGAAGCAGAGGATGCATCTCCTTCCACCAAAAACTGCCCAGGAGAAACATACGATTGCCCAGCTGGGATCACAAATTGAGTGTAGTTATGGTTGATCACTTTTACACCAAACTGCGCCATGATGTGTAACGTGATGTCAATGTAGGGCTTTGAGACCAAGTCACCGACGATGTTGATCGTCATTTCACCATCAGACAGTGGCGCAGCCATTAAAAAGGCGGTCAAAAATTGACTCGAGATTGAACCGTCAATCGCCACAGTTCCAGCTTTAAGGCCGGTTGCCGTAATTTTTAACGGCGGGAAGTCTTCGTTTTCAAGGTACTCAATATCAGCGCCCGCTTCACGTAACGCCGTAACGAGATGACCGATTGGACGCTCTTTCATCCTCGGCTCACCAGTCAAAATGAATTCACCCTGTCCAAGAACTAATGCTGCCGCAAGTGGACGCATTGCCGTCCCTGCATTACCTAAAAACAGCTCAACGGATTGCTCGATGCTAAAAGGCCGACCCAAACCTTTTATCTCACACACCGTTTTGTCGTCTGACAAACGATACTCCACACCAAGTTTTTCTAGTGCGTTGAGCATGTGGCGAATGTCGTCACTGTCTAACAAGTTCGTTAGCTTAGTCGTACCACTTGCCAGAGCGGCAAGCAGTAGCGCTCGGTTTGAGACACTTTTGGAACCGGGTAAATTGACTTGCCCATTAATTTTTTTTATTGGTTGTAACGTGAGGCTTTCCATTCGAGTTGTGTTTCCTTGCATCTTCCAAAGAGCTCCTGTTTGCTCTGGGAAAATGAAAATTCTTCGTACTTGCAGCCTATCTAAAAATAAAAGCGAACTCCAGTACAAATATGGCCTGATAGTAATGATTGGCAAACTATTGAAAAATCCCTACTATCCTCATTCCGTGGCCTTATCTTGATGGTTAACCCAGATCGGATCGAACATGACTATTTACCTTCCTCAACTTGCGCTTGATGATTTCTCTTTTCCTTCCGCTGATGAGGCGCTAGAAGAGCCAAATGGACTGCTCGCGTTTGGTGGGGATTTACAACCAGAACGTATTTATAATGCTTATCGACACGGAATTTTTCCTTGGTATGGCCCACAAGAGCCTATTCTTTGGTGGAGCCCCGCTCCGCGAGCTGTGTTTAACCCACAAACTTTTTCTCCAGCTAAAAGCGTTAAAAAATTCCAGCGAAAACATCAATATAAAATAAGCCTTAACCATGCAACTAAAGAGGTAATTACAAGTTGCGCCAACGTAAGACCCGCAGATCAAACTTGGCTAAATGAAGAGATGCGCAGCGCCTACCTCGCCCTTGCGGCTTCTGGCCTTTGTCATTCGGTTGAGGTGTGGCAGGAAGATAAATTGATCGGCGGGCTCTATGGCATACAAATGGGCCAAATGTTTTGCGGTGAGTCGATGTTTAGTATCAAAGCCAATGCATCAAAAATTGCGCTTTGGTATTTTTGCCAGCATTTTCAATCACACGGTGGACAGTTGATTGATTGTCAGGTGATGAATCCGCATCTGGCATCATTGGGAGCTTTCGAATTAGAGCGCGACGATTTTCTCAAATCCTTGCTATCTTTTAGAGATAGCTCTGTCGATGAGCGCTGCTTTACACCCCAGTGGATCACCTTGCCTAATGAAGGATAACCATGAGCTCAGATTTACAGCAAATACGCATCGGTTTAACCAATAACCACCCTTGTAGCTATTTAAAAGATAGGCAAGAACGTGTCGCTGTGACTTTAGACTCCGCCATGCAATCGCCTGAGAATTATGAAATTCTACTCGCAAATGGTTTTCGACGCAGTGGGGATACCATTTACAAACCTCACTGTGACAATTGCAACTCCTGCCAAGCATTGCGTGTTTTTGTTGACCAAGTCAAGCTATCAACCAGCCAAAAGCGATTACTCAAAAAGGCACACGCTTTTCAGTGGCAGCTGAAACCGACCATGGATTCGGGTTGGTTTGCACTCTATGCCCGCTATATTGAAGCGCGACATAAAGAGGGCAGCATGTACCCTCCCAACGAGCAGGAGTTTGAAACCTTTTCCGCTTGTCGTTGGCTAGATACTCAATACCTGCATATTTATCAAAACGGACAACTGGTCGCGATTGCGGTGACGGATATTTTACAAAACAGTGCCAGCGCCTTTTATACCTTTTATGATCCAGAGTCAGATCTGTCACTCGGAACACTTGGCGTTTTATTTCAACTGCAATATTGCCAAGCCACACAGAAACAATGGTTATATTTGGGTTATCAAATTGATGAATGCCCAGCAATGAACTACAAAGTACGCTTTGAGCGCCATCAAAAGCTAGTAAATCAACGTTGGCAAGGGTAGAATACGCCCCAACTTTACATATTTATCTTTTAGCGGCAGAATGCGTCCGTTAAAAATCGCCAAGTTTCTAAAGAGGATTAAATGGCTAAAGAAGACGTAATTGAGATGCAAGGCACTGTCCTTGATACTCTTCCAAACACAATGTTCCGTGTTGAGCTAGAAAACGGCCACGTAGTAACAGCTCACATCTCTGGTAAAATGCGTAAGAACTACATTCGTATTCTTACTGGTGACAAAGTAACTGTAGAGATGACTCCATACGACCTAACTAAAGGCCGCATCGTCTTCCGTGCTCGTTAATCTCTGATTTTCGAACGCAACAAAAAACGGAGCTAAATGCTCCGTTTTTTGTTACTCATAGAACTGGATTAAATGCAATGCATAGAAGAAAGCACGCCTCAGCGTGCTTTTGTTATTAGGTGATAAGCATCGGGATTACCGATTAGTGAACCGCTTCTTCACGAGAACCAATGTACTTAAACTTAAGCTCTTCGCCATCTAAATCCACTTTCACTGTGCCACCATCGACCAACGAGCCAAACAACAACTCATTCGCTAATGGCTTTTTCAGCTTATCCTGAATCACGCGGCCCATCGGACGAGCGCCCATCTCAATATCGTAGCCTTTCACAGCAAGCCAATGACGAGCATCCTCAGAAACCTCTAACGATACACCTCTCGCATCGAGTTGAGCTTGTAGTTCAACAATAAACTTATCAACCACTTGATGGATTACACGCTCATCCAAACGATTAAACCAGATGATGTTATCTAAACGGTTACGAAATTCGGGTGTGAATACTTTCTTAATCTCTGACATCGCATCAAAACTATTGTCTTGTTGGATAAGACCAATCGATTTTTTCACTGTCTCTGCAACACCTGCGTTGGTTGTCATCACCAAAATGATGTTACGGAAATCCGCTTTTCGTCCATTGTTATCCGTTAAAGTGCCGTTATCCATGACTTGAAGTAACAAGTTAAAAATATCAGGGTGCGCTTTCTCAATCTCATCAAGTAGCACCACTGAATGTGGATGTTTAATCACAGCATCAGTTAGCAAGCCACCTTGGTCATACCCAACATAACCAGGAGGAGCACCAATTAAACGACTCACCGAGTGACGTTCACCATACTCAGACATATCAAAACGCAGCAGCTCAATGCCAAGTAGCTTCGATAACTGCACTGTCACTTCTGTTTTACCCACGCCTGTTGGCCCTGCAAACAAGAATGAGCCCACTGGTTTATTGTCGGCACCTAAGCCAGCGCGTGAGAGTTTGATCGCCTCACTCAATACATCGATAGCGTCATCTTGTCCGAACACCAACATTTTCATTTTTCTATCAAGGTGCTGCAAAATGTCTTTATCGGAAGAAGAGACCGATTTTTCTGGAATACGCGCCATTTTAGCAACCATCGCTTCAATATCGGCCACTCCAACGGTTTTCTTGCGGCGACTTGCAGGTACTAACCTTGAACGTGCTCCCGCTTCATCAATCACATCAATCGCTTTATCTGGCAAATGACGTTCATTGATGTATTTTGCAGAAAGCTCTACGGCCGCACGTAACGCTTTATTGGTGTAACGTACATCATGGTGCGCCTCGTATTTTGTTTTCAGACCCATAAGTATTTTAGTGGTGTCATCCAACGATGGTTCGACCACATCGATTTTTTGAAAACGACGAGCCAGCGCGCGCTCTTTTTCAAAGATGTTGTTGTACTCTTGATAAGTCGTTGAGCCGATGCAGCGCAATTTACCGCTGCTAAGCAGAGGTTTGATTAAGTTAGCCGCATCCACCTGACCACCAGAAGCGGCACCCGCACCGATGATGGTATGAATTTCATCAATAAATAGAATCGCGTCCTGCTCTTTTTCAAGCTGTTTCAAAATGGTTTTAAAACGCTTTTCAAAATCGCCACGATACTTAGTTCCAGCGAGCAATGAGCCAATATCCAGTGAGTAAATAACGCTATTTTGAATGATTTCAGGCACTTGGCCTTCCACAATACGCCACGCTAGCCCTTCCGCAATCGCCGTTTTACCGACTCCCGCTTCTCCCACTAACAGCGGATTATTTTTACGGCGACGACACAACACTTGAATGGTTCGTTCTAGCTCTTTATCACGCCCAATTAGCGGGTCAATCAACCCCTGCTTTGCCAATTGGTTGAGATTGCTGGCAAAGCTTTCCAAACGTTCATCAGAACTGACTTCATCAGCTGATTCGCTGCTAAAAGAGTCGGAAGAGGCTGAATTATCACTTGCGCTGGAAGCTTTAGTGATGCCGTGCGAAATGTAGTTGACGATATCTAAGCGACTGATGTCATTTTTTTTCAGTAGGTAAGCCGCATGTGACTCCTGCTCACTAAAGATTGCAACCAGTACATTCGCTCCTGTGACTTCATTGCGGCCAGAGGATTGCACATGAAATACAGCACGTTGCAGCACACGTTGAAAACTCAATGTAGGTTGCGTTTCACGTGTTTCGTCACTTTCAGGAATAAGAGGTGTGGTTTGATCAATAAAAATATCAAGCTCTTGGCGTAAGGCATCCAAATCCGCTTGGCAGGCTAATAAGGCCTCTCTGGCTGCATCATTTTCTAATAACGCAAGTAGGAGGTGCTCGACGGTCATGAATTCATGTCTTTTGTCTCGCGCTCGAGCGAACGCGCCGTTTAGACTCGACTCTAGTTCTTTATTAAGCATAAGTACCTCCTTAAGGAACCACTTTGTTGCTCCAGCAAGCGACTACGCTTGCTCCATAGTACAAAGCAGTGGATGCTCATTTTCCCTTGAGTACAAAGTAACTTGAGCTACTTTGGTCTCTGCAATCTCAGCACTGAACGTGCCACAAATTGCTTTCCCTTCATAATGCACCTTGAGCATTATCTGTGTTGCTTTGTCGATATCCATCGAGAAAAATCGCTCAAGGATTTCAATCACAAACTCCATCGGCGTGTAGTCATCGTTATTAAGAACTACGTTGTACATCGCTGGTGGTTTAATTGCTGTCTTCTCTTTCTCCAGAAGATCTGAGTCTGGAGTCACCCATTCAAAATGTTTACTCATGATGACCGTATTTAGAGTGCTTCTCTACCTAGTGGAACCGTGTGCCTCTCAGTAACCATTGTGTCGTTGGAATCTATTAATGTTATTAGTGCTACCGACACAGTTGAAAAACAACCCTTACTTAGAGACTAATGCAGCAATTGTATCGCTGCAAATAAAACATTGCTATTCCGAACTATCAACGGCGTAGTTGATTAAAAAGAAAACAAAAGCAACTGCTTTCTTTAACTATTTCATTCTTAACGCCCTATTTAATCGTTACAACAATGTAAACCTGAAAAGTGATTTATTTGCAAATATGTCGAGTATCATACCTTTTGCCTATTGACTGCGCCGAATCATTGACTACATTGGTCAATTAGTGACTAAAAATTTGGCAGCGGCTGAATTGATATTCACATTCGGGTAACGTTTTTAGGATAAGTTTCTCGATAACAACATCAGTAACTAAAATGCAATGAGGGATGTAAAGCATGGCTACAGGTACAGTAAAATGGTTTAACAACGCCAAAGGATTTGGGTTTATTTGTCCAGAAGGTGAGGATACCGATATTTTTGCTCACTATTCAACCATTCAAATGGAAGGCTACCGCACACTCAAAGCGGGCCAACAAGTTTCCTACGAGATTGAACAGGGGCCGAAAGGTTATCACGCTAGCGCTGTTGTTCCAATCGAAGGTCAACTTGCAAAATAATCGCTGCCAAACGTGTATTTGATGAAAAACCCGCCGAACTGGCGGGTTTTTTTATTGCTTAGAGGTGAATAACTGAAGGTTAAGCGCCAATGATCGCGTTCAAGGTTTGGCTTGGACGCATTAGTGCTGATGCTTTTTCAAACACTGGCGCATAGTAACCACCCAAATCACCCGGAGTACCTTGTGCCTGATTCAGCTCAGAGACGATAACCTGTTCATTTTCTTGTAGCTGCTTCGCAATCGGTGCGAATTCCGCCGCTAAATCAGCATCCGCCGTCTGCTCTGCTAAGGCCTCAGCCCAATAGGTTGCAAGATAGTAGTGACTGCCACGGTTATCAAGCTCACCAACTCTGCGCGATGGTGATTTATTGAGATCAAGGAACTTACCTGTGGCTTTATCAAGCGCATCGGCTAGTACTTTCGCTTTCGCATTTCCAGTGACAACACTCAAATGTTCCAAAGACGCCGCCAGCGCCAAAAATTCGCCTAACGAATCCCAACGCAAGTGGTTTTCTTTCTCAACCTGCTGAACGTGTTTTGGCGCAGAGCCACCAGCACCTGTTTCAAACAAGCCACCGCCATTCATCAAGGGAACAATCGACAACATTTTAGCCGAAGTACCGAGCTCAAGAATGGGGAATAGATCCGTGAGGTAATCACGCAGTACGTTACCCGTAACTGAGATGGTATCTTTACCCGCTTTGAGACGCTCAAGTGTGAACAGAGTCGCTTCAACGGGTGATAGGATCTGAATATCTAAGCCAGCCGTATCATGATCAGCAAGGTAGACGTTGACTTTTTTGATCAATTCACGGTCATGCGCACGCTGATCGTCTAACCAGAAAATCGCAGGAACGCCAGTAGCTCTGGCGCGAGTCACGGCCAGTTTCACCCAGTCTTGGATCGGTGCATCTTTCACTTGGCACATGCGGAAAATATCACCAGCTTCAACAGCTTGCTCTAGCAATACTTTGCCGGAGGTATCCACAACACGTACCGAACCCGCTGCATCGAGGATAAAGGTTTTATCGTGCGATCCATATTCTTCAGCTTTTTGCGCCATAAGGCCCACGTTTGGCACACTGCCCATCGTGGTGGGATCAAATGCGCCGTGCTTTTTACAAAAATCAATCACCGCTTGATAAACGCCAGCGTAGCAGCGATCGGGGAGCAGTGCTTTGGTGTCTTGTTGCTTGCCATCTGGCCCCCACATTTGACCAGAAGCGCGCAGCATTGCTGGCATTGACGCATCAACAATGATATCGCTTGGGACATGTAGGTTAGTAATACCTCGGTCAGAATCGACCATAGCAAGCGGTGGCTGCGTGTTATAAACCGCTTGAATCGCGGCTTCAATTTCTTCTTTCTGTGCTTGTGGCAATGCTTGAATTTTCGCGTAAACATCGCCTAGGCCATTGTTGACATCAACACCTAATGAGTCAAACAACGCGCCATACTTCGCAAATACGTCTTTGTAGTACACTTTAACGGCATGGCCGAAAATGACTGGGTCAGACACTTTCATCATGGTTGCTTTCATGTGCAAGGAAAGCAGCACATCTTGCTGTTTCGCTGCTGCGATTTGTTGCTCGAAAAACTCAACTAACGCTTTTTTGCTTAGAACTGAAGCATCGATAATTTCTTTATCAAGCAGCGCAAACTCTTTCTTTAAGACTTTAGTCGAGCCATCATGGCCGACAAACTCAATTTTGACCTTAGTGTCACCTTCAATGGTGACTGACTTTTCTGTTCCATAGAAATCTTTGTCTTGCATGCTGGCAACATGTGAACGGGATTGCGGTGACCATGCGCCCATTGAATGTGGGTTTTTCTTCGCATAATTCTTGACTGATAATGGTGCGCGGCGATCGGAGTTTCCTTCACGTAACACTGGGTTAACCGCACTGCCTTTGATTTTATCGTAAGTCGCTTTAATCGCTTCTTCTTCGTAGGTACTTGGTTCTTCAGGATAATTTGGTAGGTCGTAACCTTTTTCCTGCAACTCTTTAATCGCGGCTTTCAATTGTGGGACCGATGCAGAAACGTTAGGCAGTTTAATAATATTCGCTTCTGGTTTGGTCGCCAGTTCACCTAATTCGGCAAGCGCATCACTTACACGTTGATTTTCTTTTAAATGTTCTGGGAAGCTGGCAAGGATACGCGCAGCCAGTGAAATATCGCGGGTTTCAACGCTAATGCCTGACGAGGCGGTAAAGGATTGGATAATCGGCAATAAAGAATAAGTGGCCAGTGCTGGTGCTTCGTCTGTAATGGTATAAATAATTGTAGGTTTTTCTGTAGGCATGAAAAATTTCCCTATTTGTTCTAGCAGCACCATTGGATGAAACAGCGCTGTGTGATTGTCCGTGTCAAGTGGGTTAGCATCCTCGCGACTTGAACACGATAGCGTCACTCTTTCAAAAACTGAATCGAATGTCGTTGAGCGTTATCCGATTTTAGTCATTGAGTGAAAATACGTATACACCCAAACCCTTTATTGATACTGAATCCAAATAGCATGGGTTGAGTATAATTAAACAAAACTAGGATAATAGTCTATTATCTTGTGCGTCAATCCTGTTTCTGGGCGCGCAAATCATAGCTTAAATCCAAAGTTCAGAAAACTTTCAAACACACTTCATTTACATTTTTGCAAGGTAGTTAACATGTCATCCCGCTTGCGTCGTGATTCTTCATCAGTATCAAAACCCTCTGGCTCTTCTCATTTTAAACGGCGCGATCCACATCAGCGTTCAACCGCCCGCTCCTCTTCATCTGCAGAAGAGGTAAAAAAACGAATATCACTTGCTGATCGAAAAGTCATCATCTTTAATAAGCCTTTTGATACACTAAGCCAGTTTACTGATGGTGATGGGCGCAAAACTCTCGCTGATTTTATTCCCGTAAAAGAGGTGTATGCCGCAGGTCGCTTGGACAGAGACAGCGAAGGTTTGATGGTGCTCACCAATGACGGCATCTTGCAAGCGAGACTAACGCAGCCGCAGTCAAAATTACCAAAAACGTATTGGGTTCAAGTAGAAGGAGAACCCGCTCAAAACGATTTAGATAAATTGCGCCAAGGTGTAGAGCTAAAAGATGGCATGACGCTGCCTGCCAAGGTTGAGATTTTGCAACCGCCTACCTTGTGGGAACGTAATCCACCGGTTCGTTTTCGCGCACAAATCCCAACCACATGGCTTGCGATTACCATTACTGAAGGTAAAAACCGGCAAGTACGACGTATGACTGCGCATATTAGCTTTCCAACACTGCGCTTAGTGCGCTACGCGATGGGCGACATTGTTTTAGGCGATCTACAACCCGGTGAGTGGAAAGAAATTACCCTCTAACACCGTTCTCAAAAAACGGAAGCCTCTTTATTTAAGAGGCTTCACTGTGTTTATTTATGGCGTTCTTTAAGCTTATCAATCACATCACTCAACGCTAATCCTTGGTCTTGCAATAGCACCAATAAGTGATAAATCAAATCAGCAGACTCACACACTAACTCCGCCTTATCGCCCGACGTCGCCGCAAGCGCAACTTCAACGCCCTCTTCGCCCACTTTCTGCGAAATACGCTTTGTTCCACGGGCATAAAGGCTAGCGGTGTAAGAGGAATCAGGGTCGGCACTCTTGCGGGCAGCCAATAGCTGCTCAAGCTGATGAAGCCACACCATTTGAGACTCTTCTTGTGCATCGTTATCCCAACAGGTTGTGGTTCCAGTATGGCACGTTGGCCCAATGGGATTCACTTTGACCAATAAAGTGTCATTATCACAATCGAGCGCCATGTTTTTCAACTGTAACACATGACCAGAGGTCTCTCCTTTGGTCCAAAGGCGCTGTTTGCTGCGAGAAAAGAACGTCACTTGGCCTGTTTGCGCGGTTTTTTGCAACGCATCTTGGTTCATGTAACCCATCATAAGCACTTGACTTGATTGAAAATCTTGCACTATCGCCGGAACAAGGCCATCAACTTTGTTCCAATCAATACGCTCAGAAAGTGCAACCGCACTCGATACTTGAAAACTCATCGTCTTACCTCTACACCTTCTGCTTGTAAATATTGTTTTAATTCGCCGATATTGATGATCTGCTTGTGAAAAACCGATGCCGCCAACGCGCCATCGACATGAGCTTGTTGGTAAGCTTGCGCAAAGTGCTCCATCGTTCCCGCCCCGCCAGAAGCGATAAGTGGCACGCGACACACAGCACGTACCTTCTGGAGTTGCTGTAGATCATAACCATTACGCACGCCGTCTTGGTTCATCATATTCAATACGATTTCACCCGCACCACGTTTTTGTACCTCTTGTACCCAATCGCAAGTTTGCCACTGTGTTGCTTTGGTGCGCGTCTCATCGCCAGTAAATTGATAGACCTGATACTGACCCGTTTCTTGATCGAAGTAAGAGTCAATGCCGACCACAATACATTGCACGCCAAATTTATCCGCCAAGTCAGTAATCAACTGTGGGTTAGCGAGTGCTGGAGAGTTAATGGAGACTTTATCTGCACCAAATTCTAAAATTCGTGCAGCATCTTCGGCAGATTTAATACCGCCCGCGACGCAAAATGGAATATCAATCACTGCCGCGACACGCGCAACCCAACTTTTATCCACCACTCGGCCATCACTCGACGCGGTAATGTCATAAAATACCAACTCATCCGCACCCTCTTCGGCGTAGCGTTTTGCAAGCGGTACGATATCACCAATGATTTCGTGATTGCGAAACTGCACCCCTTTCACTACTTGTCCATCGCGGACATCCAAACAAGGAATTATGCGTTTTGCCAACATTCGAATGCCTCCTGAGCGGTGAACTTACCATCTAATAAGGCACGACCGACAATCACGCCTGCGACGCCACTGCCTGTTAAGGCTTTGATGTCCGCTAAGCTACCGATACCACCTGAGGATTGAAACTGTACTTGTGGGTACTGTTTGCATAAATCGATATACAATTCAACGTTAGAACCGGCTAGTGTGCCATCGCGGGAAATATCAGTGCACAATACGTGCGTCAAACCAACCGTTAGGTAATCATCAATCAAGGCTTCTATCGTTACACCTGAATCTTCTTGCCAACCTGAAATGGCCACTTTACGTGTGCCGTCTTGATCAATGTTGATGTCTAGCGCTAGCACAATTTTTTCGGCGCCATACTTTTCCATCCATCCTTTGACTAATTCAGGCTGTTTTACGGTCGTAGAACCGACAACCACGCGCTGCGCACCCGCATTTAATAAATCCACCACATCTTGCTCACTGCGCACACCGCCACCAATTTGAATCTTGGCAGGGGTACTGGCAAGCAGTTTGGCAATCAGAGCAAGCTGTCGGGCTGAGGTATTTTTTGCACCCGTTAAATCGACAAGGTGCAACCAGTTAGCTCCAGCCTGATGATAGAGGCGAAACTGCTCTGCAGGGTCCACTTTGTATTCGGTAACTTGACCATAATCGCCTTGAAATAAGCGAACCACTTGGCCATCAATTAAATCTAATGCTGGAATAATCATTGCTAATTCCCTTTTATAATTCCAAGAAGTTCTTGATCAGTGCTGAGCCAGCTTTGGATGAGCGCTCTGGGTGAAATTGGACACCATAGTAATTACCGCTTTGCAGCGCCGCGGTGAAAGGCTTACCGTATTCACATTCGGCAATCGTGTATTCACCGACGGGCATGGCGTAGCTATGGACAAAATAGAAATATTCACCCTGCTCAATGCCTTTAAACAGAGGATGGCCTCTTTCGGCATTGACCGTGTTCCAACCCATATGTGGCAGTGGTAAATCGCCTGTATCCATCAGGCGAACCTCACCATCACATAAACCCAAGCATTCAACAATGTCATTAGCTTGATCGTTAGCTTGCTGTCCTTTTTCTTCTGACAGCTGACCTAACAGTTGCATGCCTAAGCAGATGCCGAGCAGTGGCTTTTCAACCTGTTTCACCAAGATGATTAAATCGCGCTGTTGCAGATTTTTCATCGCCTCACTTGCCGTACCGACACCGGGTAAAAACAGCTTATCTGCCGTCAACACCACATCAGGATCTTTTGAAATAGTGACTGGGTAACCCAAGCGTTCGATGGCAAATTTCACCGAAGACACATTAGCGCAGCCTGTATCAATGATGACGACCTTTTGCGGCTGGCTGCTGTTATCACTCATCGCTTCGCGGACTGACGACATTACAGTACTCCTTTGCTGCTAGGTAGTTCATTGCCTTCCACTTTAATGGCTTGGCGCAATGTGCGGCCAAAAGCCTTAAAGAGACTTTCAATAATATGGTGATCATTCTCGCCACTGGATGAGAGGTGTAGCGTACAGGCCAAAGTATCGGTTAATGAACGGAAGAAGTGATATACCATTTCAGTGGAGAGATCGCCCACTTGCTCACGTGTAAAGGTGGCCTCAAATTTCAGATAAGGGCGACCCGATAGATCGAGTGCGCATTGTGCTAAACACTCGTCCATCGGCAACGAAAAACCAAAACGACCAATGCCACGCTTATCGCCTAATGCCTCTTTTAAGGCTTGCCCGAGTGCTAATGCGGTATCTTCAATGGTGTGGTGATCATCAATGTGCAGATCACCATTGACGCTCAACTTCAATTGAAAACCACCATGGGTTGCGATTTGGTCAAGCATGTGGTCAAAAAAACCTAACCCCGTTGTAATCTGATTACCACCCGTTTCATCCAAATTGACCGCAACTTTAATGTCGGTCTCTTTAGTGGTTCTTACCACTTCGGCGCTGCGCGCTTTCACGGTTAAGTCTTTAACTATTTCACGCCATCCCATACTTTTCGGATGATACTGAATACCACGGATCGCCATATTTTCAGCCAGTTGCAGGTCGGTCATTCGATCGCCAATCACCACTGATTGCTGAAAATCGACTTTGCCTCCTTGCAGATACTCTTTAACCATCCCCAGTTTGGGTTTGCGGCAAGAGCAATTATCTTTTTCAAAGTGCGGGCAAATCAGCACATCATCAAAGATCACTCCTTGGGACTGAAAAATGTCCATCATCATCGCATGAGGGGCATCGAAATCCGCTTGAGGATAGCTATCCGTCCCCAGTCCATCTTGGTTGGTGACCATTACCAGCCGATAACCCGCAGCCTGCAAAGCCAGTAGGCTTGGGATCACATACGGCTCTAGTTTCAGTTTGTCTAAACGATCAACTTGGAAATCGACCGGAGGCTCAACAATTAAGGTGCCGTCACGATCAATAAAGAGAATTTTTTGCTGTTTGCTCACTGGAATATCCTTTTCTATTGGCCAGTAACGTCACTTAAACGACTGACTCTTATTCATTTTGGGCTATTTATGGTGCTCGATTACTGATAATAATTGCGAATAAAAGCGAGTGTTTTTTCACACTCTTCGCGATTACCGATACTGATCCTCACGCAATTTTCAATCGGAGAATTGCGTAAAATAATGCCGTGATCCCAAGCGGCTTTAAACAGCGCATCACCATCGGGAAATTTCACTAATAGGTAGTTTCCCCACCCTTCAAACACAGTTAAATTGGGCACCATATACAACCCTGCTTGTAAGTAAGCACGGTTTGCATTGAGATCCAACACTTGGAATTTGGTACGAGCCAGCCCAGCTTCCGATAACGCTTGCACGGCAATGTCGGCTACCGGAATTGGCACGGGATAAGGTGCAATTACCTTCTGTAGCACATCAATCAGCTCTTTATTGGCCAAGGTAAAACCGCAGCGCAAACCTGCAAGCGCAAACGCTTTAGATAAGGTGCGTAAAATCGCCAAATTCGGGTATTGCGCTAATAAATCAACGGTTGAGGCTTCTGGACAGAAATCAATGTAGGCTTCATCCATCACAACAATAGCGCGGTCTTTAGTCATTTCCAGCAAAGCAATAATATCTTGGCGCTTAACCAAATTGCCGGTTGGATTATTAGGACTACAAACGAAGATCAGCTTCACGCTGTCCAAATTGGCACGAATGGCTGACAGGTCGAGCTGCCAATCCGCTGTTAATGGCACAACTTTACGCTCGACACCGAACGTTTCAGCGCTAATCGCGTACATACCATAAGTCGGTGGACAGTATAAAATAGCGTCTTGATTGGGCTCACAAAATGCGCGGATCAAAAGTTCAATCCCTTCATCGGCACCACGTGAGGTCAACACCTGCTCTGGCTGTACCTTGGCATAAGCCGCATACGCATCGATCATAGCTTTGGGTTGGCAATCACTGTAACGGTTCAAACGCACAAAATCGGTTTTGTACTCATTATTGAATGGCGATTCGTTGGCATTGAGCCACACATCACCACTGCCGCCAATACGGCGAGCCGATAAGTAAGGTTTCAGTGCTTGAATTTGCTTACGAGCCAGTTTTTCCATTATTTTTCGCCTTTTGCAATTTTTCGACTCGAATGGTGACCGCACGTTTGTGTGCATCCAATCCTTCAGCTTCTGCCATTGTGACCACGGTTGGCGCTAACCCTTGTAAGCCCTCTGCGCTGAGTTCTTGCACCGTCATGCGCTTACTAAAATCAGCTAAACCAAGGCTAGAATAAGTACGCGTGTAACCGTATGTTGGCAAAACGTGGTTGGTACCCGAAGCGTAGTCACCGGCTGATTCTGGTGACCACTCACCTAAGAAAATTGAGCCAGCGTTATCAAGTAACGGCAACAGCTCACGAGGGTTACGCGTTTGCACAATTAAGTGCTCAGGGCCGTAGTAGTTCGAGATAGAAACCGATTGGGTCAAAGACTCAGCGATGATAATCAAACTAGAAGCCAAGGCTTTTTCTGCAATGGCGGCGCGCGATAAGCTTTTTAGCTGCTTTTGCACTGCATCTGTTACTTGATCGGCAATCACCGCTGAAGGGGTCACTAACACAACTTGTGAATCAGGTCCGTGCTCAGCTTGGCTAAGCAGATCAGCCGCGATGAAATCGGCATCAGCCGTATCATCAGCAATCACCAACACTTCCGAAGGACCCGCTGGCATATCAATCGCTGCACCGCGAAAATCATTGCTCACTTGACGTTTTGCTTCCGTCACGTAGGCATTACCGGGGCCGAAGATTTTGTCTACTTTAGCAACGGATTTAGTCCCATAAGCCATTGCTGCAACCGCTTGACCACCACCAATGTTGTACACCTCATCAATGTTACACAGCTTGGCCACGTAGAGGATTTCGTCCGCAATCGGTGGCGGTGAGCAGAGCACCACTTTACGACACCCTGCAATTTGTGCAGGAACACCCAACATTAATACGGTAGAAGGTAAAGGCGCACTGCCTCCGGGAATGTACAAACCCACCGTATTAATTGGACGCGTGACTTGTTCACACACCACTCCCGGCTGCGTTTCCACTTTGATCGGTTGCAGCTTTTGTGCTTTATGGAACTTAGTAATGTTCTCATAAGCTTGTTGAAGCGCTTGTTTCATCTTGTCAGAAAGACGCTCACACGCCGCATCAATCTCACCACTTGAAACGCGAATTGAATCCGGTTTCACGCGGTCAAATTTTTCAGTTAACTCAATTAACGCTTGGTCACCTTGCGCTTTCACCTGCGCAATCACGGCGCTCACGGCAGCAGTGACATTGGCTCCTTCAGTAATGGCCGGGCGTTCTAAAATTGAATCTTGCTGAGTTTCACTCAACGATTGCCAAACGACAGTTCTCATCGCCGTTACTCCATCATTTTATCGATAGGTAAAACCAAAATAGAACTCGCCCCTAATGCTTTTAGGCGCTCCATGGTTTCCCAAAATAGGTTCTCGGTACTGACCACATGTACTGCAACACGATTTTTCTCCGCCGATAAAGGCAGCACTGTTGGGTCTTCCGCTCCCGGAAGTAAGTCTTTAATCGCTTCTAATTGATCAACCGGAGCATGCAGCATGATGTATTTGGACTCTTTGGCTTGAATCACGCCTTGCATACGCGTCAATAAACGAGCAATCAATGCCTGCTTATCTTCACTGAATTCACCTTGACGCTGAATGAGTGTTGCTTTGGATTGGAAGATAACTTCAGCCTCTTTGAGACCATTCGCTTCTAATGTTGCGCCGGTAGAAACAAGGTCAGCAATCGCATCAGCTAAGCCAGCTCGTGGCGCAACCTCAACAGAGCCTGTGAGCACACAAGTGCTAAAATCAATGCCCTTTTCATCCATGTACGCTTTGAGTAGCTGCGGATAAGTTGTGGCGATGCGTTTACCCGCCAAATCTTGAGGACCGTTGTATTGCTGATCTTTATTGATCGCGATGGATAAGCGGCAACCACCAAAATCAAGACGGCGCAGTGAAACAAACTCACTTTTCTTATTTTGCGACAAGCGTTCTAAACGCACCTCTTCCAGTTCATTCTCACCAATGAAACCGAGATCAACCACACCGTCCATCACCAGCCCGGGTATGTCGTCATCACGCACTAGCAGTAGGTCGATCGGCATATTGAGAGAGTGAACGACAAGACGCTCACCCATGATATTGAATTTCACGCCGCATTTTTTAAGTAAGTCTTGGCACTCTGAGCTCAAGCGGCCTTTCTTCTGGATGGCAATTCTTAGGCGTTGTGTTTGCATGACAATTTCCCTGTGCAATGTATTGAATGTATTTGGAATTGAGTTAAAGCAAAATGAAAAAACCCTCGGGAGATTTGCGTTCTCCCGAGGGTTTTAATCTAAATGCTTTGACTTAACCACCGGGAGTTTCCTGCCTCCCGGGTATGCGTACATCTCCCCGAAAGATTATTTAGGGTGATGGTGATGATGAATGTTCATTACAAAATTACGCATACTTATCAGCTCTTATTGGTTTGCTGTCTTGACTCCACACTAACCAAGCTGATGTTCTTTTTCAACTAAAAATTTTGCTTTTTTAAAATCTTTTTTCGCCGTCGTGCACCAGTAATAAAAAAGGGAAACTTTCGTTTCCCTTTTATCAACTCTATTTAACCAAAATACGGCTACAACGTCTCGCAATGTGTCATTTTTGATTTCGCCATAGCGGCCATAATCATGCACACAATGATAAATGCAACAGAGGCACAAGCCAACGAGATCAGCACTGACGCTGTCATGCCTAAAACAACAAAACCGACACTCGAAACCAAGGCCGTAGCCAGTGCATACGGCAATTGTGTCGCAACGTGATCGATATGGTTACAACGCGCGCCTGTCGACGATAAAATGGTGGTGTCAGAAATAGGAGAACAGTGGTCACCAAAAACGGAACCAGCGAGCACCGCGCTCAGCATCGGGAGTATTAGAGCGATATCGGTCGCCGCGGCCATATCTCCAGCAATGGGCAACATGATGCCAAACGTTCCCCAAGAAGTGCCGGTTGAAAACGCCATCACACCCGATAGTAAGAATAAGATGACCGGTAGCCAATGCGGATCAATATTACCTTGAACCAAAGATGACATATACGCACCGGTTTTCATGTCCCCAATAACAGAGCCAATTGTCCACGCAAAAATCAGGATCAAAATCGCACCAAACATCGATTTAGCACCGATCCACAATGTATTACTGATGTCATTTATTGGCAGCTTTTGCTTAAACACAGTAAACAGAGCCATCGCCAAGCCAACTAGCCCGCCGTAAATCAATGAAGCGCCGACATTGGTGTTTTCAAACGCACCCAGTAGATCAAATGCTTTACCGTCTGCGGCTAAAGATTGACCACCCGTAAATAACATGGCTGAAATCGTTGCAATGATGAGTAATACGATAGGCAGAACCAGATCCAACACTTTGCCATGTTCGCTCTCTTTGATATCAAGCTCTTCATTTAACTCATGTGCGTCTTGGCTATCGTTTTCATTTGCGTCGTCAAATCCACGGCCTTGGGAGGCATTAATTTCATGCTGGCGCATTTGACCAATATCTAATTGGAACCACACCACCGCAAACACCATCAGTAATGCAAAAATGGCATAAAAATTCATTGGTACTAAACGCATGTACGCGCCCAATGCCGAATATTCGGTAATCCCGTGAGAAACGAGAATACCGCCAATAATCGTCATAATGTACGCGCCCCAGCTAGAAGCTGGCATCACAACGCACATTGGTGCTGCAGTTGAATCAAGGATATAGGCAAGTTTAGCGCGAGATACATAAAAGCGGTCAGTCACAGGGCGAGAAATAGAACCTACGGCTAGACTGTTAAAATAATCATCAACGAAAATAAACACACCCAAAAATGCCGCCAGCAGTTTTGAGCCACGTTTACTTTTTACGCGGACTTGTGCCCATTCGGCAAAAGCACGAGTACCGCCAGACAAAGTTAATAGCGCGGTCATCATACCTAATAAAAGCAAAAACCCGACGATACTCATATTCCAAGTGTTAATGCCGCCATCAGCAACAAAGACGCTTGATACCTTAGTAGCAACATAACTGAATGCACTACCAAAAGAATAATCCGCGAGTAATACCGCGCCTAATACAATACCGACACCTAATGAAACAAGCACTCTGCGTGTAAGAACAGCCAAACTTAATGCTACCAGAGGCGGTAACAGCGACAGAGGAGATGATGCAAAATCGATTAAATTCATGATCTTCAAAAACCAGTAAGTAAATGGTTAGAGATCTACTGCAGACAAATTACAGGCTAAGGTAACCATGTAATTCATGTTGAACTAAGCGAAAGGGAAGCGAACACTTCACCCAACCCTACAGTAGCGCTCCATAGTTTAAAAAAAGAATAGACTATGGCAGTGTTGTTCCTATTCGAATACAACCCCAGCAAGCTGCTTTAATGTGCATACTTACTTCGGCGATAAAACCTTTCACTTTTGTTCATTGGCATTACCCCAACAGAAGTTACTATTTTCTACCGCACCTCTACGTCAAAGAAAGTACAATAAATCACCGTTATTAAGTCATTTTAACAATGATAAATGTCTTACTTCGCTTTAGGTAAATGACATTGTACTTAACAACGAATGCATTGCAACCGATCATGTCATCAAAGTGCATCAATTATTGGTCACATTCATTAAGAAACATTGAGACTTCTTTCATAATGTGGTGCAATGAATATCACGAAGATTATAATAAAAAACATTAATTATAAGTCTATCTAAAAATCATTGATGATCTTCTTGATACTACTACTTATGTATGAAATTAGCTCATCATTAACAAGTTCATATTTTTTTGATTTTTATTTATCTATAAAATTTTCATTAATATTTGAATCTAATATTGTAAGTACCAATTCAGCAGTTTATTATTGCTGTGTCGACTAAATTAAATCAAATAGGAATAGTCATGTCTGAATTAACAAAAACTCTACTTAATATTCGTAGCCTACGCGCTTTTTCCCGTGAACTCACTCTAGAGCAACTTGAAGAAGCACTAGATAAATTAACGATCGTTGTTCAAGAACGCAGAGAAGCGGAAGAAGAAGAACGCTCTGCTCGCGCAGAACAAGAAGCGAAGCTGGCTGCGATTGCAGAACAGATTGCCAAAGACGGTATTGATGTAAGCGCATTAATTTCTGCACTTTCTGGTGAAACTAAGAACAAAGTTAAAGTTCAAGGCAAACGCGCACCTCGTCCAGCAAAATACAAATATCTTGATGCCAATGGCCAAGAAAAAACATGGACAGGTCAAGGTCGCACACCTTCTGCAATTCAAGAGCAACTTGATGCAGGTAAATCTCTAGAAGAATTCGAGATTTAATAACTCTTTAGCAAATAAAAAGGCTCCTAACGGAGCCTTTTTATTATTTTAATCTTTTATCTTTCCCAATACGCTTCTTCTAAGCTGTCTTCACGTTCAGGTAAACCACGTGACAGACGAGGTGAATGCTGGGCTAGCACCTCATAACTGGCACGGTTGGAATATTTGCAAACTTGCGAGAAGGATGAATAGGTTAAAAAGTTATTCTGATGCTTGCTCGAATTAGGGACGTTCTCTTTATGATATTTATTGGCTGCCATATCATGCAGCAATGCCGACAACGCCGCATCTCCCGCACCATTAGTATTTTTAATTTTCTCAGGCCCACCCATATACGGTGAAATATGAGAATAAACACGTATCGGATTTTCACAACTTATTTTTGATGCTGGGCGACTAAATTCATAACGATTGAATTCAGCAATAGAACCAGGTAATAGTGGCAACGATGTTTCACGTTTCGCTGCATCTTCAGTATATCCTGCCATAAATAAACCGACTGGTCCTGCGGTGCATAATACAAGATCGACCCAATCTAAAGCTTTATTTGACGCTGCAAGAGGATCACTTTCCCCGGTTAATGCTTCGGCTTCATCTTCATTCATGGCAACAACAGTGACATGATCACGCAAAAAATTTTGCCAAAATTGAGGGTCATCTTGAATAACAAATTTAGTACCTAAGGTTAAAACAACAGGTACATCATATTTCTTAGCATATTCAATCGCTCTCATTGTTGCCTCTGGCATTGGATCACCAGTTTTGCAGCGAATTAAATAAGCAGTCAGTACTAAGGCTGAAGCACTTTTAAATATTTTTTCTGGAACACTTTCTGCGCGAAGTTGGTTCATTTGCCCTTCACTAATAGCAAAGGTTCTTTCTCCATCCTCTGTGATCAAGGCAAAGCAGCGCCCAATCGCTCCATCGACCGCTTGTAAATAATTCAGATCCATCCGGCTTGATGTATTACATAAATAACGATAACCGTAGCTACCAATTTTTATATCTTGGCTCATCACGCCTAACAACGTTGAGCGATCATCTGCCAGCACCGAATAATTGTGTAATGTGTTGCCAATCGTTCCCCCAGCATATTCGTTAGTAATCAGACCATTTTGTTTGAGCTCAGTGTATAAAGCTTCGGCCTTCTGATCGTCAATCACTAACGAATGGCCTTTACTAAGCTCATATTTTTCGATGAGGTCAGTATTTACTTTCGCTTCTATATCCACCAAGGTCTGGTCGATACCAATAATATGTGTACGTGACATTTTTTTATTTTCTTGTGCTTGGATAACAAGTGGGTCACGTGCATGAACAGGAAAGTAATGCTTTGATTTGCGTTGGCCAGGAAATTTCATAACGTCAGTCTGAGTAGAGGAGAAAAAGATGCGCGATTCTACCGCGCACCCATTAGCGCGGCAACTAAGGCAATTATAGCAAACGTTTGCTCTTGATTATTTTTATTCACCTTCCATAAAGCTGAGATCAGGTAACCTATCTAAATGCTCTGAATAGCGTTTTAGGTCAAATTGCCCTTCGTTTTTCATCACATCAAAAATCTCAATTGCAAGCGCACAAGCAATAGAGGCAACGGCATCCTCCCTTGAGTGACCTGTCATCATCAAGCGCATCAAGGTTTCTTTGACCTTTAACGGATTTCCGTCCGCGAGTTGATTCTCTACTGTTTCGATGAGGAATGCGTCATCCATAATCTGATTGTCATCTTGCATTTTGTGGCCTTTTATTACGCTTTAAAATGGCACGCACTATGCCATAAGCCATTGTAGAATTCTAAAACTAATTTCTGCTGACATTGACAGATACGACGCCAATTAAACCAGATAGAAGTGTGATTGCTGTCTCGGATCTGTCGCGACGAAAATCTTTCTGCTAGAATCTGCGACCAAGTCAATTGAGTGGTATTAAGTAATGTCAGACAACCGCAGCGCAAACAGCCAAAAGAAAGTCATCGTCGGCATGTCCGGTGGTGTTGACTCCTCCGTTTCGGCGTATCTTCTCAAAGAGCAAGGTTATCAAGTCGAAGGCCTGTTCATGAAGAACTGGGAAGAAGATGATAACGAGGAATATTGTACAGCGGCGGAAGATTTAGCCGATGCACAAGCCGTGTGCGATAAGTTAGACATCCCTCTTCATACCATTAATTTTGCCGCCGAATATTGGGACAACGTATTTGAATATTTCCTTGAGGAATATAAAGCAGGGCGAACTCCTAACCCAGACATTCTTTGTAACAAAGAAATCAAGTTTAAAGCCTTTTTAGAGTTTGCAGATGAAGTGCTAGATGCCGATTATATCGCCATGGGCCACTATGTTCGACGCACCTTCCCTGAAGGTAATGACAAACCAAAAATGCTGCGCGGCTTGGACAACAACAAAGACCAAAGCTACTTCCTCTATACATTAAGCCATGAACAAGTGGCTCGTAGCTTATTTCCTGTGGGTGATTTAGAAAAACCCGAAGTTCGACGCATTGCGGAAGAACAAGGTTTGGTGACGGCGAAGAAAAAAGATTCAACTGGTATCTGTTTCATCGGTGAGCGCAAATTTACCGACTTCTTGTCTCGCTATTTACCAGCACAACCGGGTAAAATTGAAACACCAGAAGGTCTCGTTATTGGTGAACATCAAGGCCTGATGTACCACACTTTAGGTCAACGCAAAGGGTTACACATTGGTGGCCAAAAAGGCGGTGGCGGTAACGAAGACCCATGGTATGTCGCTGATAAAGATCTTAAACGTAACGTTTTGATTGCAGTCCAAGGCGCTGATCACCCATTATTGAAATCTCATGGCTTGATCGCTTCCCAATTACACTGGGTTGATCGTACACCAATCCAAGCAACGCTAAGCTGCACGGTAAAAACGCGTTACCGTCAAACGGATATAGCGTGTACCATCATCCCTATTGATGATGAAAACATTAAAGTCATTTTTGATGAGCCACAAGTGGCCGTCACGCCTGGTCAATCCGCGGTTTTCTATCAAGGCGATGTGTGTCTTGGCGGTGGAATTATTGAGCAGCGAATTTAAACAACTTAGGAGTAATAAACGTGGCTAACACCCTTTATGACCGTACCATCGCTTTTGCGGGTATCTGCCAAGCTGTCGCTTTAGTGCAACACGTAGCAAAAAATGGTCACTGTGATTCAGACGCGTTTGAAACTTCTCTAACGGCTATCTTAAGTACTAATCCAAACAATACACTTGATGTCTTCGGCTCTGAGGCCAACTTAAAAATTGGCCTCGAATGTTTGGTGAAAGGTATTGATAGCACGCCATCAGGGAGTGAAATCACTCGCTATATCATTAGCCTGATGGCATTAGAGCGTAAATTAAGCGCTCGTCGTGATGCGATGTCACAGCTGGGCGATCGTATTCAAACGATTGAACGTCAAGTCAACCATTTTGACTTGCTTGATGATCAGATGATCAGCAACCTTGCCAGTATCTACTTGGATGTTATCAGCCCTATTGGCCCGAGAATCCAAGTCACTGGAACCCCTACCATACTTCAACAAACTTCAACCCAGCACAAAGTGCGCGCCTTACTCCTTTCAGGAATTCGTTGCGCTGTCTTGTGGCGTCAGGTTGGAGGAAAGCGTCGCCATCTGATCTTCGGTCGTAAGAAAATGATCGAACAAGCTCAGATTTTATTAGCTCGAGTCTAATATTGACGCAAAGAATTCACTCTCACACTTAACCTCAAAATTCAGGAGAAAAACATGGAACTGTCAGCCTTGACTGCTGTTTCACCGGTAGACGGCCGCTACGGAAGTAAAACGATTGCGTTACGCAGTATCTTTAGTGAGTTTGGTCTCCTCAAGTATCGGACCATTGTTGAAATTCGTTGGTTACAGAAGCTTTCAGCCACTGCTGGAATTGCCGAAGTTCCAGCATTCAGTGATGAAGCCAATCAATTTCTTAATGCGATAGCAGACAATTTTAGCGAAGAAGATGCCGCTCGTATTAAAGAAATTGAACGCACAACGAACCATGATGTTAAGGCTGTAGAGTATTTCTTAAAAGAAAAAGTAGCGGGTGTTCCTGAGCTGCACGCCGTTAATGAATTCATTCACTTTGCTTGTACTTCAGAAGATATCAACAACACATCTCACGCGCTAATGCTCAAAGAAGCTCGCGATACCGTGCTTCTTCCTGAAATGCGCAACATTATTGATGCGATTCGTCACTTAGCAGAAGAGTATCGCGATATTCCGTTATTGTCTCGTACCCACGGACAGCCAGCATCACCAAGTACTATGGGTAAAGAGATGGCTAACGTAGCGTACCGTATGGAACGCCAATATAAGCAGATTGCCAATATCGAGATTCTCGCAAAAGTAAACGGCGCAGTAGGTAACTACAACGCTCACCTTTCAGCCTATCCAGAACTCGACTGGCATACCTTTAGTGAAGAGTTTATCACTGAATCGCTAGGTGTGGCGTGGAACCCTTATACCACACAAATTGAGCCACATGATTATATCGCAGAGCTATTTGATGCCGTTGCCCGCTTCAATACTATTCTGATCGACTTCGATCGTGACATTTGGGGCTATATCGCTTTGGGCCACTTCAGACAAAGAACCATTGCGGGTGAAATTGGTTCATCGACAATGCCACATAAAGTCAACCCGATCGATTTTGAAAACTCAGAAGGCAACTTAGGCCTTGCTAATGCCGTGTTCAATCACCTAGCACAAAAGCTGCCTATCTCTCGCTGGCAACGTGACTTAACAGATTCAACAGTGCTGCGTAACCTTGGTGTGGGTGTTGGTTATGCGATCATCGCATACACTTCAACGCTAAAAGGGATCAGTAAACTGGAAGTGAACCGTGATGCGCTGCTTGCTGAGCTCGATAAAAACTGGGAAGTCCTTGCTGAACCAGTGCAAACGGTTATGCGCCGCTACGGCATCGAAAAACCGTACGAAAAATTGAAAGAACTCACACGCGGTAAGCGAGTCGATGGTGAAGCAATGCGCCACTTTATTGATGGCCTTGCGCTACCTGAAGCTGAAAAAGCACGCTTGAAAGAGATGACACCAGCCAACTATATTGGCCAAGCAATTGAGTTAACCGACAAATTGTAATGCTCTTCAATCTAGCCGATTAATGACAAAGCCCACTTAGTGGGCTTTGTTTTTTAAGGTCGTATTTTATGTTATATCGTTTTTGATACCATCAAAAAACGTTAGGCGTACTGCTGTTCAAACTCTTGCATAAAATCAACTAAGGCTTGAACGCCTTCCAGTGTCATCGCATTGTAAATCGAGGCTCGCATACCACCAGCGACTCGGTGACCTTGCAGCGAGACTAAACCACGCGCTTCAGCCAACTCTAAAAACGTACTATCCAACTCTGGTTTCACTAATTGGAAAGGCACATTCATCAGTGAACGGTTGTCTGGGTGAATGGTATTGCGATAGAAAGGTGACTCATCAATTGCGTTATAAAGCAGCGCTGCTTTCTCGCGGTTGATTTTCTCAATCGCCGCGACACCACCCTGCCCTTTTAGCCACTTGAACACGAGACCCGACAAATACCACGCAAACGTAGGCGGCGTGTTGAACATAGAATCTTGTTCAGCTTGCACTTTATAATTCAATATAGTCGGTAGCACATCACTGGCTAAATCAAGCAAATCATCACGAACAATCGCAATACAGATCCCCGCTGGCCCAATGTTTTTCTGCGCTCCCGCATAAATGACTCCGTACTTTGAGACGTCTATTTGGCGCGACAAAATCGTAGATGACATATCAGCTACAATCGGTTTGTCTGTATCTGGTAAATCATTAATCTCAATACCATCTATCGTTTCATTCGGACAAAAATGCACGTAAGCCGACTCAGGATCGATTTTCCATTCGCTAGCTGGTAATACCGCTGTTTTGCCCTCTTTGGTCACTTTGGCGTTGAAAACATCGATTTCACAATATTTCTTCGCTTCTTTGACCGCACTTTCAGCCCAGTAACCCGCATCAATATAGGTCGCTTTAGTCGCATCGCCTAATAAGTTTAAAGGCACCGCCGCAAACTGAGCGCGCGCTCCACCCTGACAAAATAATACTTTGTAATTACTCGGGATATTAAGCAAATCTCGCAGATCTTGCTCCGCTTCTTGAGCAACGCGAATAAAAGGTTTACTGCGATGACTAATTTCCATAACGGACGTGCCAAGCTCGTGCCAGTTAATAAACTCGGCTTGCGCTTTTTCCATCACGGCTTTAGGTAAGGCTGCTGGGCCTGCGCTGAAATTATAGACTGGGCCTGCGCTGAAATTATAGACTGGGCCCGCTTGATTTGATTCCATGAGTTCCTTGCTCCTGCTATCGACAATTAATGTGATTAATACCACTTTTTGATGTGGATAAAAAGCGAGAAAAGAGCTTCTATCGGCTCTTTTCTCTTACTGATTGCTAAAACTCGCGAAATCGTTTGCTTGAGCGCCGTTCGCTATCGCATCAATGCCGGAAGTAATAGTGTCAATAGCGGCATTTGGTTGCCATTTTCAAATTCCAAGTTGCCCTCTTTCAGTTCAGCTTGGAGTCGATATCCTTGATCGGTTTGCTGCATAATTTCCATCACAACAAGCTCATCAATACCTTGCTGGATAAAAGGAAAATCTTCAACCAGCTGGTCAGAAATGAAGGTATCAATGTGGCCGGTTAAGGCTGGTAAAATGGTACTCGGATCTTGCACCACATTATTTGTCCCTTCAGGAACCGCTATCTTCCAGTTTGATTCAAACTCACCTTGGCCAACTTTTAGCGCCATTTTATTCATCGATAGATAAAAACCTTTCTCGAATAATGATTGCACATAAGGTAGTGCTTGCTGAATGTCCTCATCAGAAAGTTCTGGGCTGTTTTGGTAAAGCGTTGAAAGCTTCTCAAAAGCGTCACCATCTAAATCACCCAAGGTAAAATCAAGATTGAGGTCCTTCACCTCGCCTTCGCTATAAGTTAATTTATCCATCTCAATCAAGTGATTACTATCAAAACGAGAAGGCTCTCCTTTTAATACCGAATCAAAGGAATAACGCATGTTGTCCATACTCAGCGTATTTTCACCTAGGCCATCGACAAGATTAATTTTTGCTAACGCCAATGACTGTTGTCCTAGCCAGAAGCCTTTATCTTGTTTACCTATACCTTGACCAGTTAGCTGTGAAAGCATCATTTTTTCACCACTGGTAAAATCCAACTCAACAGAAGGAACATTGAGTTGATAAGTGATTTCACCTAGCACCGAAATATCACCTTTCAATGTGGCGGGCGTTGTCGAAAACGTCATCTCGCCATCTTCACTTTGGTAGTGCCAACTGTCTAGCGCCACAGTGTATTGAGTATTGCCATTCAACTGCGTGATACTGGTCATCGTCAATGGTAGATTTTCTTGATCAGCTATAACGGATGTTGCTGTTAAACTCAACAGGCCATGCTTAACCTCGCTATTGACTAAAACTTGGGTCGGTAAACCATCGGCAACAAACTGTTGTTTGAGCGTTTTATCTGCAATCTGATAGCGGGTTTGCACGGTTGATGAAAGGTAACCGCGCTTATAACTGACAATGTCCGCCTCGATTGAACCTGAAGAGATATTTGCAATACCGTTAGTGATCACCTTTTCACCGATTTGCCCGACAGCCAACGGCCAACATGCTGCTAAGACGATAGCACCACCAACCGCACCAATGATTTTTAACTGTTTCATAGCGTTCCATTCCTGATGATTTTACCCAGTCTACCGTAAACAATTGAAAACCAAAACATGGAGTTAGGTCAGAGTATTGCTAAGATGTGATGAGAAATTCTAAAACCTAGCTCTCAAACCCACTGCGTAATACTTGCTACAGTAGTCAAAACAGCGATGACAGTAGAGGCTTGTGTGAACCATTACGCACTACTTTGTTTAGACAATAACCCAATCAGCACAGAACAGTTGCGAGCTGAGTTAGCTCCGTTCGCCGCTAAATTTGATCTTCATACAGCGGACACCATAGATGAAGCTGAGCAAGCCCTAGAATATTTGCACGAGCAGCAACAAACGATTGCATTGGTCATTGCCAGTCACCATGAGCAGTTTGATGGTGCGGATTTTTTGACTCAACTCGATAAATCAATCCACACGCGTTCAGCGCGGAAAGTGCTGATAAGCTGCGGACAAGATATTCAAGCCATTCTCACCGCCGTCAATGAGGGGCGATTAGATCACTGCCTCACTAAGCCACTACAAAATAACGTGCTCTATAAAACCGTCCAAAAAGAGCTCACGACCTACATCTTAGATCACGATAAAGACAACATTCTCAACTACAGCACAATACTTGATCAACAGCGCATCTTACGCGCGCACATCGATAATAAAATGCGCAGTTATCGAGATGGTTTTATCTCCGATTACCACAAGCTTTCTGATACAGAACTGGCTGAACAAGTAATTGGTGCTTTACACCAATTTTTTGAAAATGAAGATGAAACTCGCGCCTGCCGTACATACTCCACTAATCACTTTCTTACCAAAGAGGGAGAAGAGAACCGCTTTCTTTGGTTCATCACTGAAGGTGAAGTGGCCCTGTATAAAAAAGATGATTTAGGGCAACAAAGAGAAGTGGTTCGCCACAAAAAAGGCAACATTGTCGGTGGTATGTCTTTTGTGACTGGTGAGAAATCTTTTTCTACTGCCGTCACCCTGACTAAAACCGATGTGATTAAACTAGACCGAGATGTGTTTGCAAAAGTCATGCATTCGGATACTCGGTTATTGCCCCTATTTACTAACTTGCTGCTCCGCCATTTTAACCGCCGCTTACAACGC
The DNA here is from genome assembly GCF_024743775.1 of Vibrio sp. RM-69-4. NCBI lineage: Bacteria > Pseudomonadati > Pseudomonadota > Gammaproteobacteria > Vibrionales > Vibrionaceae > Vibrio > Vibrio sp. RM-69-4. The sequence continues at coordinate 111,685 of NZ_JAMQXI010000017.1, read as the reverse complement.
AGTATTAACACTAAACTGCAACTACAAAAAACGCTCGAATCACTTGAGTCAGCTCATCAGCAATTAATCGAGCGGGAAAAAATGGCCATGCTCGGTCAGCTTGTTGCAGGCGTCGCTCATGAACTAAACAATCCTGTCGCCGCAATTTTACGTGGAACCGAAACATTGTCAGACAAGATTGAGCACTTAGTCCAAGAGACTGAACATAAAAATCTGCAACATAAAGGCAGCCAACTATTAAGGAATGCACTTTCAGCCAAACCTACTTCTACATCAGAAGAGCGGGCACGCGCTAAAGCCATAGAAAATGAAATTCATCATCGTTTGATCGCGAAAAAATTGGTCAAACTCAATCTAGATGATGATCTTGCGCTCCGACAATCGGCTAAACACGATCCCGAAAAAACGTTAGAAACACTGGAACAGTTAGAAAACTATTTCCTAACTGGTAGTACACTTCGTTCTATCAATGTTTGTGCACAACGCATCGCCGATATGGTACGAAGCCTTAAAGGGTATGCTCGCCCTGATGATGAAGCGCTGCACAAGGTCAATATTCATGAAGGTATTGAAGACACTCTGGTTATTTTCGAAAATCGTCTTAAGCGCCACAAAGTCGAGAAAGAGTATGCCGACTTACCTTTGATTACCTGTCAACCGATTGCATTACAACAAGTATGGACAAACCTCATTTCCAACGCTATTGATGCCTTCCCAGCCAATGGCGTACTGCACATTGCAACCACATTAGCAAAACAGGGTAATCAATCTTTTGTGACCATCAGTTTCACGGATAATGGTTGTGGGATCCCGTACGAGCAGAAAGAGCGTATCTTCACATTAAATTACACGACGAAAAAAGAAGGTAACTTTGGACTCGGTATTGGGCTTTCTGTCTGCCAACAAATAGTCCACCAGCATCAAGGTTGGATCGATGTTCAATCTGAACAGGATAAATACACGACAATGACGGTATGGCTGCCAGTTAGTCGATAACTTGTCGTGCTGATGATTAAGGAGAATATCATGAACAAATTTTTGATCTTATGCGTGGACGATGAACGTGAAGTATTGGACAGCGTCATACAAGACCTCGACGAATTTGAAGAGTTTTTTATCTTAGAAGCCGCAGAATCTGTTGCAGAGGCAAAAGAAGTGATTGCCGATCACCAAGCTCAAAATATCAAGCTGGCTTTAATTTTGTGCGATCACATTATGCCCGAACAAACAGGCATTAGTTTCTTAATTGAATTAAGCCGCAATGAAGAGACGCAACATACACGCAAAGTACTACTAACAGGCCAAGCAGGGCTAGAAGACACCGTAGAAGCGGTGAATAATGCCAGCCTACATTTTTATGTAGCCAAACCTTGGGATGGGAACAAACTTCGCGATGTTATCAAAGATCAATTAACACAATATATGATTGAAAACGAATCAGATTTAATGCCTTGGGCCAGAGTCTTGGATGCCGAGAAAATCTTCAATGCGATCGCACAAAACCGCATCAGTTTTGGTGAATAAAATATCCTAACGAAGAAATGGCACTCTCTTTGCTTATTTTTTGCGAAGACAACAAAAGAATGACACTTTTTAATGGCGACAATGTCAATCTATGCACTATGATGTCTAAATTCTTTAATGTCACCGCGGGTATTCCGCGACTGGCCATGGAAATAAACTAAAAATATAGGTTTATAGTGACTATGCGTAAAACAATCATTGCAGCCGCTTTGCTGCTAGCCTCAGGCCAAACACTGGCAGAAATAGACCGAAATAGCCCATCCGTCATGAGCAATTTTAGTTATGACTATATCGAAGCTCGTATTGGAGCAAGTCCAGTCACCTTTGGTGCTGCGATGAGCAAATCAATTCACCCAAATGCACATGTTATTGGTCGTATAGACTCTGAGTTTGAAGGTGATTTTGACGCAGCCGCAGGTTTTGGCTTTCATGCTCCTATTAACAACTGGGCTGACTTCACGGGTGAGATGCTATTACGCGTCGTAGATACCCGCGATAATAAAAGCGCCGATACAGGAATGGAATTAAACCTTGGCGTACGTCAATGGCTTGGACCACAGTTAGAAGTTGGTGGCAAAGGTGGCTTTGTTTCTATTGATGACAATGATGACTGGATTGCGTCTGTTTATGCCCGTTTTCATTCTACAGAACTTTTCTCTCTCGGTGCCGAAGCTCGTATCAATGATGCTTACGGCGATCAGCTGATGTTTACGACTCGTTTTAAGTTCTAGGTGTAAGCTAAATACAATAAAAAGCCGAGTCTTACGTCTCGGCTTTTTATTTGATAACTGTGCTACAAAACTGTCAGCGTAATGAGCAGCTTTCTAATAATTGACGCTTGCGAGGCTCTTGCAGCAATTTCCAATGAATACCTTCGATCGCACCAGCAAACTTCCACAGTAGTTTTACATCGACGTCACTACCGTACGTTTTTCTCACTTTAGAAAATATCGTAGGAGCACCTAAGCGCATGAACGTTTCCACATCATTGATGCCCGCTTTTTTAACCATACGCTCTAACGTTAACTGCATGTTTGGTAAATCACGTAGTCGACGGCTTGCAGAGGATTTTTGAAAGCTACGTTGCTCAACAGAATAGCGAATGGAACGTTCAATGATCGTATCTAGGCTCTCATGATTGCTCACAAAAAGCTCAGTAATATCATAATAATTAACGGTTGCTGTAGTCTGCTTTTTAACGTGTTTGTATTTTTCGCAGCCTAATTTTGTGAGTGCATCATCGAGCTCTTCACCTCCACGAATAAAAACAGACTCTTCACTAATCAGTGAATACATCGCTTCTTTTTGGAAAAGCCCAACACCGCCAAACATTGAACGCTTTTGAAATGCGCCAAATTTAATAACGTAATTGAAAAATGCATGCTCAATCATATCCATTGATCCTTAATCAAGTTCCCCGATTAATAGTGATCACCAGATAGCAGCATATTTTTGCGAATAAAAAGAGTAAGTTAGTAACAAGCTTGTAGTAGTTTAGTATTAGCTTGCTTAATATGGGTACTATCATAGTTAACGATACAAAATAAGTCTGGGCATACATCACATCAATAGACATATCTCAGCAGAGTTATGAGATGGAAATCACATCATTGTGTTTATGAATAAATTTTTTTGACACACATTCCTTTCATTAACGTATTAAGGCTAATGTATCAAGAAAACAAATTAATGCGATTAATGGTGAATTGATTGCTTATTTGGGTTAGCAGACGGTAAAATGCCTTCAGTACAGATTGAGCACAAATTTATGAATCATCTATCTTTTTACTGGCTTCCAGATCATCATCAAATGCTCATCCAAGGGTTAGAAAGTGAATTTTCTCAATTGGTTGAACACTCACTCAGCACAGGAAAAATTTCACTTCCTCCTATTCCTGATGTTGTTCTAAAAATACAGCGCTTATGCACATTAGAATCTACTGAAATTTCAGATGTCGCCGATTGTCTACTTGAAGATCCCGGACTGACTGCAATTGTAGTACGCGTAGCAAACTCTGTTGTCTTTAATCGTCGAAATATTACCTGTACGGATTTAGTCACGGCTGTATCACGCTTAGGCATACTACGAGTACGCGACATAGTAACAGCCCAAGCGATTGAGCAGTTAAAGCACTCTGTAAACTTAAGCAAAGAATGCAATAAAATATTGGTTAATAGCGCCGCCATATCGCGAGAGCTTGGCGCAACCATGGTGATGGTAACTCACGCATTTAAACAACTTGAACCAAGCCGATATCAACATTTAGAGCAGGAAAAAGCCTTACTTGTCGGTCTACTTGCGGATATTGGCTTGTTTTGTCTGGTACACGAATATCATTTATATCTTGAGAAAGGCAACTATCTCGATCAAGACATCGCCCTACAGATTTTTCAGTCGCGATGTTCAAAAACCAGTCAGCTTGTGTTAAGAAGTTGGGGGTTCGACTCAGATTTCCTTGAAGTAGCAGGAAATCAATCTTTAGTCGCATCTTCTCACGAAGTCAGTTACCTTGATGTGGCACGTATTGCTCACCATCTTTTACTGTTTCGTCGTCAAGATGAAGAGATTGAAGAGCATGACGTCGAAATAAATGCGACCGGAGCTGAGGTGCTATACAACTTAAGTAACCTTAGTGAACTTGAATTCAAATCAAAACTCAATGATGTGATCAACGCAAGCGGCTTCTAAACCCAAAATAATCAGAGGATGAGATGTTCTCAGGGATGTTATTTATTTTTGCCCCACTAATAGTGGGGTATCTATTTTCTATTGCCAATCAACAGTGGCTAGCAGCATTAAATAAAGCCACGTCTTGGTTAGTTTACGTCATTCTGTTTCTGATGGGTTTAAGCTTGGCAGCCCTCGATAACTTGGGCAGTAACCTACAGTTGATACTTAAATTTACCACCGTATTTTTCTTGATGATCGGTGCTTGCAACTTGTTGGTCTTGCCCTTTATTGACAAATTTCTACCCATAAAAACCGATGTGAACCATTCAAAACTGCCACTATCTAGCATGGCGTTAGAATCCGTAAAGCTGATTGTGGTTGTCGGTGGAGGATTGGCGCTTGGGGTTGTATTAGGATTCGATTTAAGTTGGGTGAGCACTGCCAGTGAATGGATCTTGTTCGTATTACTTTTCTTTATTGGTATTCAGTTGAGAAATAGTGGTTTAACTCTACGACAAATTTTGCTCAATAAATACGGAATGGTCATCGCATTAGTCATTATATTGACCTCTTGGATTGGGGGGATCATTGCGGCCATGATTCTTGATATCCCAATTTATCGAGGACTAGCCATGGCTTCCGGTTTTGGATGGTATTCACTTGCCGGGATTTTAATGGGTGATGCTTTCGGCCCCGTCTATGGTGGTGCCTCTTTCATGATAGAGCTACTTAGAGAACTGGTTGCTTTAGTGATGATCCCCATGCTAATCCGAACCAAACCTTGCTCTGCCATCGGCTATGCTGGGGCAACCGCGATGGATTTCACCTTGCCCGTGATCCAGACAACTGGCGGGGTTCGTTGCGTACCGATCGCGATTGTCAGTGGGTTTATTCTCAGCCTACTGGTGCCTATTCTTATGCTGTTCTTTGTATCACTTGCAGGCTAGATCTCAGGAATCACTTTAGCCTTCATTTAAACTAACAATAGGGAGTAGAAAACTCCCACACAATAACAAAGCCCAAAGGAAGATTTATGAAACGTGTTATCGTTGCCCTACTGCTCTCAACTTCAGCGAATGTTGCTCTCGCTGCTGATAACCAATGCTTATCCGAAAAATATGACGCTTATGTCGACGCGTCTCTCCATTGGTATAGTGATCTCGCAGACTTAACGACCGCGCAATATCCTGAACTTACTGAAGTTAGCCAATGGTTTCTGCAAGGACGCCAGCATCACTTTGAATTAAGCCGTGCGGCAGTCCGCTATTACCTAAGCAACGATCCTTCTAAAGTCGCCACCTCGCAACCTGTAGAAGCTTGGTTAAAACTAGAACAGCACGACATTAAAGTATTAGCCTCACGCAGTGATGATCTCGGCCACATTGCTAAAATCACCTATGAAGATCGCCAAGCAAAGCCTAACGAAAAAAACTATGAATTACGTTCAGCTTTAGCCGAATTGCTCAGTCATCCGAAGCAGATCGAAGCTGCGTTGAATAAATATAACGATGCCATCACCTTGATCGAAAAGAAAGTCTGTAACTAGTCGCCGCCTCTACTCTAGCCGAATTAAGACGGGACAACTGTCCCGTTTTCGTTTAGATTGTGCCGCTCGCATTCCATAAAATCAAAATAACGAAGCTGTATGGTATCAGAACAAAAAACTGCAGATGTGAGTTTCGAGAGCTTGTTACGGATCTTCACTGTGCCCGAAGGCCCCGACTCAACACTGACAAAAATAGACCAAGAGCTATCGCGCAATTTGAACCTCTTCTTGCGTGAACATATTGTCGCTGAAGAAAAACCACTCAAAGAGATCGAAAAAGATTTCTCTAATCCGCAAATTCCAGAGTCACCGGAGTTCGTTTCAGAACATACTCAGCATTTGTTGGATAATTTAGTCGCTCATTCAGTGCATACCTCGGCTCCTAGCTTTATTGGTCATATGACATCTGCACTGCCATATTTCTTGATGCCGTTATCAAAGATCATGATTGCGCTGAATCAAAACTTAGTCAAAATTGAAACGTCAAAAGCGTTTACACCGCTAGAACGGCAGGTTTTGGGTATGTTGCATCGTTTGATCTATCAAAAAAACGACGCTTTTTACAGCCAATGGATGCATAGCGCTAATCATTCGCTCGGTGCATTTTGCTCTGGCGGAACAATTGCCAATATCACGGCATTGTGGGTGGCTCGTAATAATGCTTTGAAAGCCGATGGTGATTTCCAAGGCGTCGAAAAAGAGGGGCTGTTTAAAGCCATGCGTCATTATGGTTACCACGGGTTAGCCATTTTAGTGTCTGATCGTGGCCATTACTCTTTAAAGAAAGCCGCTGACGTATTGGGTATCGGCCAAGAAGGCTTGGTTTGTGTAAAAACCGACAATAACAACCGCTTATGCCCACAAGATTTGAAAGCCAAAATGGCACACCTAAAAAGCCAGAAAATTAAACCTTTTGCGGTTGTTGGCGTCGCCGGAACGACAGAAACGGGCAACATTGATCCCTTAAGAGATATCGCCAATATTTGCCAGCAAGAAGGTTGTCATTTTCACGTAGACGCCGCTTGGGGCGGTGCAACATTAATGTCGAATAATCACCGACACTTACTCAATGGTATTGAGTTGGCTGACTCCGTCACGATTGATGCACATAAACAGCTCTACATCCCTATGGGTGCAGGCATGGTACTATTCAAAAAGCCTGATGCTATGCATTCAATTGAGCACCATGCGCAGTATATTTTGCGGAAAGGTTCAAAAGATCTAGGCAGCCATACGTTAGAAGGTTCTCGTTCAGGTATGGCCATGTTGGTGTACGCTAGCATGCACATTATTAGTCGCCCTGGCTACGAATTATTGATTGACCAAAGCCTAGCTAAAGCTCGCTATTTCGCCGATCTAATTAAAGAACAAGACGATTTTGAGCTGATTTCTGAACCCGAACTGTGTCTTTTAACCTATCGTTATATTCCTGCTTTTGTTCGCCAAGCACTACAACAAGCCTTGCCCAATCAAAAAGCAGAACTGAACGAGTTGCTAAATGAAATCACCCAGTTTGTGCAGAAAAAACAAAGGGAAACGGGGCGTTCATTTGTCTCTCGAACCCGTTTAAACCCAGAACGCTGGGACAAGCTTGATACCATCGTATTCCGCGTGGTACTAGCCAACCCGCTAACGACACATGCTATCTTGCATTCGATCTTAGATGAGCAACGACATATTGCCACGCTAGCCCCTAATTTGATGGCCAAAATTGAGCAGCTTGCTCAAAAAATCATCAACTAGAATCCCTATAAGTTACAGCGAATTGAAAATTTATTTCTTTTTGCTGTAACTAATACATCATTAATGAGCTAGAAATTTCCATTAATCATCGATTTAAATCTAAATTCTGTAGTTTTCATGAAATTTTGTTTGAGGCTTGTCATGTTCTCATCAATTGTTAACTTGAATTGTTACGGAAATCTACATCCTAGGTTTATACTCATTGCATGGCGTTGGTTTAACTTACCTTTTTGGAAATGTGTTATTTCCAATCCCCCCAAAGGGCGACCGGGTAAAACCAACGAGTTGTTCTCTTCGCCCGCGTGAACACTATGAATACATTAGAAAAAATTCAAAAAAATCTGGAAAACTTTAGCAAGTCGGAACGTAAAGTCGCCGAAGTAATTATGGCTTCGCCCCAAACCGCGATTCACTCAAGTATTGCGACGCTCGCCAAAATGGCCGATGTCAGTGAACCAACGGTAAACCGCTTTTGTCGACGACTCGACACCAAAGGCTTTCCCGACTTTAAGCTTCATTTAGCGCAAAGCCTTGCTAACGGAACTCCGTATGTAAACCGAAATGTTGAAGAAGATGATGGCCCAGACGCCTACACCCATAAGATTTTCGAATCGACTATGGCGTGTTTGGATGTGGCTAAAAACAGCTTGGATCCAATGCAAATTAACCGTGCAGTTGACTTACTCACACAAGCAAAACGGATCTCTTTCTTCGGTTTAGGAGCCTCTTCTGCTGTAGCAAAAGATGCCCAAAACAAATTTATTCGCTTTAACATTCCGATCACTTGCTTTGAAGATATCGTGATGCAACGCATGAGTTGTATCAACTGTACCGATAATGACGTAATTGTTTTGATTTCGCATACAGGTCGTACTAAAAGCCAAGTGGAAATCGCCAATCTTGCGCGCGAAAATGGTGCGACTGTCATTGCGATTACGGCAAAAGATTCACCGCTGGACAAAGCAAGCTCGTTGTCGATCTCTCTTGACGTACCTGAAGATACTGACGTCTATATGCCCATGGCAAGCCGTGTGGTGCAAATGACGGTAATTGATGTACTGGCTACTGGTTTCACCCTGCGCCGTGGCTCTGGTTTTCGTGAAAATCTTAAACGCGTCAAGGATGTACTAAAAGACTCGCGCTACGATAAGCTGTCACAGTTCTAAGATAATCGCGATCCTAAAATAATCGTTAGAACGGAGCTCAATTGCTCCGTTTTTTATCAACGTTGCTTGCTACTTTCAGGCGCGACGGGATCATGCCTAACTTCTACCTGATTGGATGAATTCGGTTGCCACTCCTCACACTCACCTTGGCACTCGCAAACTTGATTTAATATATGGATTAACCTTTCTTGTGTTAAAGGCAAAGGGTTACCTTTAATCGCGACCGACTTTAAAGCATCTAACGCCACGCGCTCAAACGACGTATTGCACACACCAAACTGGTTGAGTTTAGGCAGTTGCAACTTATCTAACATCATTTTCACCCACAGCACGCCATCTTCAACGTGAACATTTGTTCTGCCAGTCACGATTTGAGCGATTTTTTTATAACGTGTAAGTACATCATTTCGCCCTGCTTTTTGCGCTGCTCGAATGTTTTCTCGCATAACATGAGGGGCCAAACGCGCCGTGATCACACTGTGTGGGGCATCAAGTTTTCCTCCCAATGCCGATGCCAAGCCATGTGCAGCGCCAAGCTTTGCATTGGTAATTGCAATTCCTCCAAGCATTGCTGCAAAAGAGAGATCCGCTCGCGCTTTATGATCATCTTTTCGGCACGCTGGCAATATAGAACGACTGAGTTTGCGCAACCCCTCTTCACACACCATATCGGTGAGTGGATTGGGTTCACCACACACATAGGCTTCCATTAAATGCGTAAAAGCATCCATTGCGCCTCTGCCAGATGTGTAACTGTCGGTACCATAGGTCAACGTGGGGTCAACAATCGCAACATCTGCCAGCATATCTGGGCTGCGCAAGCTTACTTTTACTTTGTCTTGTCCCGATTTCAAGACGGCATTACGCGTGACTTCGGATCCCGTACTGGCGGTGGTTGGAATAGCAATAAATGGCAGCGGTTTTGTCTTTAACGGCACATTTCGGCCAACCACTTCCACATAATCATAAACGTTACCTTGGTTAGGAATGATTGCCGCGAGTGCCTTGCCCATATCAATCACACTACCGCCACCAATAGCAACGACCATGTCCGGTTGAAAACGTCGGCCTAAAATGGCCGTTTCCTCCACCATGGTAATATTAGGTTCACCAACAATAGCTACATGCTGATAGCGCATATTCTGCATTTTCAGGTATTGAACAATAGGGGAAGCTCGTTGTTGTTCTTTTCCCGAAACCAGCAGTACGCTATAACCATATTGGTTAAGAACAGAAAGTGAATTCAATAACGCTCCTTCTCCAAAAATGATCCGCGTCGCCGTCATAAATTGGAACATGAATAACTCCCTTTTCTCTCATCTAGATTAGCTCTGTTTAGAGTGCACCTATCGTTAAAAAAATTTTTTGATGCAGTGCAATGTGGAGCAAATAACCACATAAAAAACACAAGTTTATGCGGCATGTCACAGCCAAGCCATTGTTGAACTATTCCCAACACCATCGAGAGGTAAGCTTGCTTTGATTAAGGAATAAGCAATAGCTTTTACCTATTGAAGTAACTGGTGAATGCCACTTTATTTCCGACCTTGAATCGGGCATAGTTGCATGCAACAAGAATGAAGGAGAAAGCTATGTTCGTTGTTATTTTTGGCCGCCCTGGTTGCCCCTACTGTGTTCGCGCAAAAGAACACGCTGAAACATTGAAATTAAAACGCGATGATTTTAACTACCGTTATGTCGATATTCACGCGGAAGGCATCAGCAAAGCTGATTTAGAAAAGACAGTGGGTAAACCAGTTGAAACTGTGCCACAAATCTTTATTGATCAAGAACACATCGGTGGTTGCACTGATTTCGAAGCTTATGCGAAAGAACATTTAGGCTTATTCGACGAATAAAACCAAGAAACATAAAAACCCGCTGATTTTTAGCGGGTTTTTGCTATTTATAGATAAATGGCTCTTTCTCTCAAATTAAGTCAATGAAATGTCAATTGTCACAAATTTCACTTATCTTTTTGCAATATTCAGATACAATTCCCACACTTTACCTACCCCACTTGGCACACATAACGAGTTGAGCCGTGAATATCGACGTCGTACTTTTGCTTGATCAGAACCCTATTCTTCTTATTTTTGTTGTCTTAGCGATTGGCCTTGGTTTTGGCAAAATTCGTTTTGGTAGCTTACAACTAGGCAACTCTATTGGGGTGTTAATTACATCACTCATCATGGGGCACCTTGGTTTTTCCTTCAATGCTGAAGCCTTAACCATAGGTTTCATGCTGTTCATCTATTGTGTCGGCATTGAAGCTGGCCCTAACTTTTTTGGCATATTTTTCCGTGACGGAAAACATTATCTCATCTTAAGCTTAGTGGTGCTCATTACCGCCACTTGGATTACCTATTTTGGCAGTTATTATCTCGGCCTCGATTTTGGCTTAGCTGCTGGTATGATGGCAGGTGCATTAACCTCCACCCCCGTATTAGTAGGCGCACAAGATGCGTTAAACTCCGGGCTAGCCACCATTCCAAGAAATATGGATTTATCCCTTATTTTAGATAATGTTTCGGTGGGTTATGCGATGGCTTATTTAATTGGTCTTATCAGTATGATCATGTTTGCCAAGTTACTGCCTAAGCTGCAAAAACAAAACCTCTCTGATTCTGCTCAACAGATTGCTCAAGAGCGTGGATTAGGTGGTAGCGGTCAACGCAAAGTCTATTTACCCATCATTCGTGCCTATCGTGTTGGTCAAGAGTTGATCAACTGGATTGATGGACGCAATTTACGTGAGCTTGGTATTTATCGCCAAACCGGTTGTTATATTGAACGCATTCGACGGAATGGTATTCTTGCCCATCCTGACGGTGACGCCATCTTGCAAGAAGGGGATGAAATTGCACTGGTCGGCTTCCCTGACAGCCATGCAAGGCTAGACCCTAGCTTTCGAAATGGCAAAGAGGTGTTTGATCGCAACCTACTGGATTTGCGCATCTCTGAAGAGGAAATCGTCGTAAAAAGTGACAGTATTGCCGGTAAACGCTTATCTGACCTGAATTTATCCGAATATGGCTGTTTCCTGAACCGAGTGATACGCGCACAAATTGAAATGCCAATGGACTTAGACATTGTGCTTGCCAAAGGTGATGTGCTGCAAGTTAGTGGTGAAAAAAGCCGCGTTCAAGGCTTGGCCGATAAAATCGGTTTCATCTCTATCCATAGTCAAATGGCCGATTTACTCGCCTTCTGTAGCTTCTTTATTCTCGGCATTTTGTTTGGTTTGATCACCATGACCTTTGGACAAGTCTCCTTCGGTTTAGGCAACGCGGTTGGGCTACTGCTTTCTGGCATTATGCTTGGTTTTTTACGAGCCAACCACCCCACTTTCGGCTATGTACCGCAAGGGGCATTAAATATGGTGAAAGACCTAGGTTTGATGTTCTTTATGGTAGGCATTGGCTTAAGTGCTGGCGGAAAAATGTTCCAGCACCTCTCAGAAGTGGGCGTACAAGTGATCGGCCTTGCATTTTTAGTCAGCGTGGTGCCAGTCGTCTTTGCCTATTTGGTCGGTGCGTACATTTTGAAAATGAACCGCGCGCTTCTATTTGGTGCGATTATCGGTGCACGAACTTGCGCACCAGCGATGGATATCGTTAACGACTACGCAAAATCGACCATTCCCGCATTGGGTTATGCCGGCACCTATGCTATCGCCAATATACTGATGACACTGACAGGAACTATTTTAATTTTACTCAGCTAAACCTAATAATCCTCAGTGCTACTCGCCCAAAGTCACATGTGTGGCTTTTGGCGAGCCATCGCCCCTCTATTTACTTCGCTTTTATCTCAATGTTTGCCGCTTTATCGACTCAGAACTGCATCTTTTCTCCTGAATTCAACTCACCACTGCTTAATTTTTCAAACAAAAGGCAATCGTTTGCTTTTTATCTGGCAGCAGAAAATAGTTCTGGTATGATGCGCACAGTTTATCGATATCCTTACTAGCGTTGAGCTAAGCGATATCTTCTCTGTATGACGTTTGAAAAAGATAGGAATGTCTAAATGAGCCTTGCTGATCAAATCCTTGCCGTCAATGACGACCTCCCAATTCGCACTCACCAACCTGTTCATAGCGGCAAAGTTCGCTCTGTTTATTGGCTAACTCCAGAAGATAGCCAGCGTTTGATCAAAGAAAAAGGTTACAACGTTGCTCCTGATGCACCTTTAGCCATTATGGTAATCAGTGACCGTATTTCCGCTTTTGATTGTATCTGGCATGCCGAAGGTGGCATCAAAGGTGTACCGGGTAAGGGCGCGGCATTGAACGCGATTTCAAACCACTGGTTTAAGCTATTTCAAGAGAGCGGGTTAGCCGATAGCCATATTTTAGATATTCCCCATCCTTTTGTATGGATTGTGCAAAAAGCCAAGCCAATCAAAATTGAAGCGATTTGTCGCCAGTATATTACCGGTTCAATGTGGCGTGCTTACGAAAAAGGTGAACGAGATTTTTGTGGTATTCAATTACCAGAAAGCTTGCAGAAAGATAAAAAACTGCCAGAACTGCTCATTACACCATCAACCAAAGGCATCTTAAAAGGCATTCCCGGTGTTCCAGAAGCCGATGATGTCAATATCTCACGTCATAATATTGAAGAGAATTTTGCCGCTTTTAACTTCAGTCGTGTCGAAGATATTGCCTTGTACGAAAAGCTATTAAAAGAAGGCTTCGGCGTCATTAGCCATGCACTCTGCCAAGTAGAGCAAATTTTCGTCGATACCAAGTTTGAGTTTGGTTATGTCACCGATGCCAACGGCGTTGAGAAACTCATTTATATGGATGAAGTGGGTACGCCGGACTCTTCTCGTATCTGGGACAGCGCTTCCTATCAGCAAGGACGTATTGTGGAAAATTCGAAAGAAGGTTTTCGTCAATTCTTGCTCAACTACTTCCCTGACCCAGATATTTTACTCAACAAAGAACGGATGGCTGAGCGAGAAGCGCTTGCACGTGATAATGCGCTGCCTTTGGCTGCATTAATGGATATTTCCAACACCTATCTTGCGATTGCAGAGAAAATTGTTGGCCAACCGATCGTATTAAGCCAAAATCCAAAGCAAGAGATCATTACGATCCTGCGTTCTCAATATGGCTTGATTGACTAGCACTCAACAATAACGGGGCATTAAATATGCCCCGTTATCTGTTTATACCCTTACAGGGTGATAAGAAATTCATCTGGTTTTGTATTTTTTATCAAAGATTGGCTTTTATTTTGAATCAATTGGATCTGTTCAGAATCCAACGCATACGGCATTACTAATTTTAGCTCTTCAATCCCCTCTAATTTCGCCAATCTCACCAGTGAAATTAAATTCGCTTCATCACTACGGCGTGTTGATAACGACTTCAACGCCATTTCCCATAGGCGATCCTCTGGGCTTGATAATTCTTTAATGCTGTCTTTCCATACCGTACCAAAAATCGGTGCAAATGACGTCATGGCTTCGAGGAATGTCCATTTCTTATTACATGACGCACCAAGAAATGTAGTGTAATCAAACACCACCCGTCTCCTTTCTTGTGTATTCATTTTGTCCCCCGACAAATTGGCAGCACACTGTACTCAATATCATCCATGATTGTTCATATAGCAATAGGATATAAAAAAACAGTCTTTTATGCCTTAAAACCGAATGGATTGGCTATATCAAAACCAGATTTGTAACAAGGCATAAACAGACTTACTGACATATGTGTCTGATTGATTAATATTTCAAACCGTGAACAAAAAGTCGCTTTATCACTTAAAGTGATCATCGCTCAACACTACTTTTGAAATCTCTGCTTAAGGAGACCAATAGACAAAAATGTGTACATTGGCGCCCTCAGCAATTAACACGGAGAATTCTACCGTTTTTATCGGCATTCTTCAGTATTCTGTGCCATGTGTCGCCGCTCGTCTATTTACAATCTCATGAGTAAACCGTTATCATTTTTGAGTTCCCTTCTACCCTAAAATAGGCCGACAATGAATAATGATAAACGCCCTCTTTATATTCCCTATGCGGGCCCCGCTCTACTCAGCACGCCTTTGCTCAATAAAGGCAGTGCATTTTGTGCTGAAGAGCGCAGTTCCTTCAACTTAGAAGGCCTGCTTCCTGAAACGACGGAAACGATACAAGAACAAGTTGTTCGCGCATACCAACAATACTGCAGCTTTGAAAGTGATATGGATAAGCATATCTATCTGCGTAATATTCAAGATACTAACGAAACCTTATTCTATCGTTTAGTACAAAACCACATCACTGAGATGATGCCCATCATCTACACACCAACGGTGGGTGCCGCGTGTGAAAACTTTTCAAATATTTATCGTCGCGGCCGCGGTCTGTTCATTTCCTTTCCGAATCGAGATCGCATCGATGACTTACTCAATAATGCAGCGAACCATAACGTAAAAGTTATCGTAGTGACCGATGGTGAACGCATTCTCGGCTTGGGCGACCAAGGAATTGGTGGCATGGGTATTCCTATCGGCAAACTGGCACTTTATACCGCATGTGGTGGTATTAGCCCTGCTTATACTTTACCGGTCGTGCTCGATGTTGGAACCAATAACCCACAGCGCTTGGCTGACCCGATGTACATGGGCTGGCGTCACCCTCGGATTACCGGGGCCGAATATGATGCATTTGTAGAAGAGTTCATCCAAGCGGTGCAACGTCGCTGGCCTGATGCACTTATCCAATTTGAAGATTTTGCACAAAAGAACGCAATGCCACTATTAGAGCGTTATAAAAACCGTATTTGTTGTTTTAACGATGACATTCAAGGTACTGCGGCGGTGACTGTAGGTTCGCTATTGGCCGCATGCAAAGCCGCGGGCAGTCAACTCTCCGAGCAACGTATCGCTTTTCTTGGTGCGGGCTCTGCAGGCTGTGGTATTGCCGAAGCAATCATCGCGCAAATGGTGTCAGAAGGTATTTCAGATGCTCAAGCTCGTTCTCAAGTCTATATGGTTGACCGCTGGGGTCTGCTGCAAGAAGGAATGCCTAACCTACTTGATTTCCAGCAGCGCCTAGTGCAAAAAAACAAAGACACGCATGATTGGAACACAGAAGGTAATGGTTTCTCATTATTGGAAGTAATGAAAAATGGCAAGCCAACGGTGTTGGTTGGTGTTTCTGGGGCTCCGGGACTATTCAGTGAAGAGATTATCACAGAGATGCATAAACACTGCCCACGCCCGATTATTTTCCCACTATCGAACCCAACCAGCCGTGTTGAAGCGACGCCCAATGACATTATCCGTTGGACCAACGGTGAAGCACTCGTCGCCACAGGCAGCCCGTTTGCTCCCGTGTTGCATAACGGTAAAACCTACCCAATTGCACAATGCAACAATAGCTATATTTTCCCTGGTATCGGCTTAGGCGTACTGGCGGTCAATGCGCGTCGAGTTACTGATGAGATGCTGATGGAATCAAGCCGCGCACTCGCCAACTGTTCACCTCTGGCGCTTAATGGGCATGGTGCGTTACTTCCACCACTGGAAGCCATTCACTCCGTTTCCAAGAAAATTGCGTTTGCGGTAGCGAAAAAAGCAATTGAGCAAGGCGTTGCACTGGAGATCCCAGATGATGTGTTAGAAACCGCTATTGAGCAGCATTTTTGGCAGCCAGTATACCGCCGCTACAAACGCACTGCTTTCTAAGCTACTACTCTGCTGTCCCCTAAGCTTCGGCTGATGTTTAGGGGCTTTTTCTGTGAGTCAATATGATGAACTTTTTAGCGCCCGCAGGGCATTACTTATCACCGTATTTAACGGAGATATCAACTGCATTGATCGCTTGTTTGCTCGTGATGCTCGGTGGAGAGATTAACGCCGCGATGCGCAAGCTAATGCGCAACCAACACTTTGTCGTTCGCACATTTACGTTTATATTGATTAACGCTTTCGGCTACGGTTTGGTGATCATCAAAGCGAGCCCTTACCTTGCTCGGACACTTTCGCAGTTAGAATCAGGCATGATGTTTAGCATTATTATGCTCTGCTTTATTGCTATCGGGATCTGGGCACAAAGGAACCGTCAAATTTAGTGTTAAAATTTTCATCTTCAAATCACTCTCGCCCTGTTTGGAAAACGCGGGTTCACACGCTGCTTCGCTACGTGTCTGTACTGTTGTTCATTTCAAGCCTTTTTGTGCTTGGCATTGATCGCTGGGTCAGTTGGCAAGCCGAAAAACAAATCGTCACCGAGCAAAATCAAGTCGGTCAATTCCAAGTCGCTGTTGTACTTGGAACCAGTAAGTACTTGGGTAAAACGCTCAATGACTACTATACCCACCGAATTGAAGCCGCGATCGCTTTGTATGAGCAAGGCAAGGTAAAAGGGTTTTTACTCAGTGGTGATAATGCTCACCGTTCGTACAATGAACCGTGGACGATGAAACGCGATCTGCTGCGCGCTGGGATCCCGAGCGAACATATTTACTTAGATTATGCAGGGTTTCGTACTTTGGACTCCATTGTTCGCGCAAAACGCATCTTCGAAACCGACAATTTTTTGATCATTTCTCAACAATTTCATTGTGAGCGAGCACTCTTTATTGCCAACTACCATAACATTAATGCTCAGTGTTTAGCGGTTGCAGGGCCAACAACTCGTTCTGGTTTTAAAGTGAGGCTGCGTGAGGTCTTTGCTCGTACGAAAGCATTTTTAGATCTCTATATCACGAATACTCAACCTAAATTTTTAGGTCCCAAAGAGCCAATTGTGATCGAAGAGTTACCCTTAGAGCCAACCGAAGATGAAAGCTAAAAGAGGCACTGCGCCCCAGAAACCTTTCCTTCGACAGATTTCCGGGCCACTTTGGTTACGCTAATGTGGATAAGACATCAAACAAAGCGTCAATTTCACTGCGCGTGTTGTAGTGCATAAAACCGATACGGACAACTCCACCGCTGTTTTCAAGATCTAACTGACGCACTAAACCAAGCGCATAGAAATGCCCATTCCACACACAAATATTATGCTCGCCCAATGTTTTGGCCACAAATTCTGGGTGGTGATTAGCTAAGCGAATGGCAAAGGTCGGTGTACGTAGCTCACTGTTAGCCTTGGTCAGGCCATAGAGTTTAGCCGAACTCAATCCTTTAAGTTTATACAGAAAATACTCACTTAATTGGCGTTCATGCTGGTTGTATTGAATGAAACTATCGATCAAACGCTCTCTTAACGAGCCACTCGCGTCTCCCCATTGCGCCAAATATTCCACTGCAGCAATCACGCCTGCCAAACCTTCAAAACTCTGCGTACCCGTTTCAAAACGTCCCGGACCAATATTGGTTGCAGGTTCAACTTTGTAGGGTTTAAGTGCATGTAACCACTGCGAAGCGATATAAGCGATACCAACGTGTGGACCAAAAAATTTATATGCCGAACAGGTTAAAAAATCACAGCCTAATTCTTGTACATCAATCAAATGGTGCGGAGCATAGTGAACGGCATCCACATACACCATCGCGCCGACTTGATGCGCCGCATCCACAATGCGTTTAACATCGACAATAGATCCTGTGGTATTCGAAGCATAAGTGACCGCTACCAGCTTTGTTTTAGGATTGAGTAATGACAGTAAGTGCTCAACATCCAAAGTACAATCTTGTTGGTTCACCTTTACCTGGTGCACTGTTACGTGCTTATCCTGCGCCGCTTGCTGCCAACTGGAGACATTGGAGTAATGGTCAAGCGCAGTAACAATCACTTCATCGCCCGCTTGCCAATCTCGGCTAATGGCTCGACTTAGCTGAAAAGTCAACGAGGTCATATTCGCGCCAAATACAATATTTCCTGATGACTCAGCGTTCAGAAGCGCTTGCACCGACTCACGAGCCTGCTGCATTAAATCAGTGGTGATTTGGCTTGAAAAATAGTGTCCGCCCAAATTAGAGTTAAAATGGCCCAGATATTCACTCATTTTTTCTATTACCGACTTAGGTACTTGCGAGCCACCTGGACCATCTAAGAAACTCACTGACTTACCATGATATTTTTGCGACAAAGCACTAAACTGGGTACGCACTTTTTCAGGAGTGAAGATCATTTCGGCCATCCTTAGCGGTTAACACAAAAACATCCATATGACCTTCTTGCCCATGCTCAATCGAGCGAATAGGGCAAGCGTTATGCCATAACTTACTGTCCGCGAGCATCGCAATCTCACCATTTTCTAACACTTTCCGAAAGAAAGGGGCTTCATGGCAGTCTTGATAAAGCATAATTTCACCGCCGACGATGTTGTGGCGATTCACCCCCACCAACGCAATATGATCAAAACCATCTTGATGGACACCTTCTGGCGCGACTTGCGTCTCATCAAACACAGCAGCAATTCGGATCTGATGGATTTCAATCTCTTGCCCATTAGGCAGACCATTCATACTCACAAACACCTCGCACACTTCTCTCATCCCTTCACTTTGTAGCGTGGAGGGTAAAATAGGATCGAAATGACGCTTAATGTTGCCTTGAAAATGATTGATTTGATCGGTTTGCATAAAGTCATGCTTGTCCAACGCCTCGACTTTCCCTTTGTTAAATTGAACCACAGAGTAGCGCCGTAAACGATACTGACCATCAGCATGCTCCGTATGTGGTAATTGCGCAAAGGAGGGAGCAAGTTGTTGAATCGCTTTTTGACTTAATTGTGTAATCTGTAAAGTGTTTTCATGTACAGCTAACATCACCAGCTCCTTAATCAAATTATTGGACACATTAAATTAACAATTAATTTACATTAAGGATACGCACTAATATTGCACATTCAAGTAAAAATGAATGTTATATCTGTATGTGACTAGCAATATAAAATTTAATACTTAAATAATCACAAAAATAAGAATTAACATCCAATAGCGAGCATGACACATAGCGATTTTTAGACAAGCTCACTACTTCAAGGTTAATAGGCTTTTAAAAACAATGAATTACCAACATTAGGATGATGTAGGAATGGTATGTAGACCATGGGCGGGTTTAAAGGACATATCAGTAACTAATTTATCAACTCGATTCGACTAAATTTAGCATGTATTAATCCATGAGCCATATAGCATCTCATTAACTCGAAATTAGCACCATTTAAGTAGTAAGCCATGCCAAAAATTAGACTAAAGTTAATACTAGATCATCAAACTAATTGATATATTTGACTATTAAGACTTAGTTGAAACATCGCTCAACTGATAAGGAGATCCTCAACTCGTGAACTCTAGTATTAAAGTCACACTGTGGACTTTCATCGCATTAGGTTTCAGTGTAATCAATGCCTATGCGGCTATGGATCCTAAAGATAAATTTCTCCAAGCATTGGAGGGCATTGAGCAGATCACCTATTCACTACCGATCAAGGCAAAAGCACAAATTAGTGAACTAGAAGAAGACTACATCATATTGTCACAGCCTTCCGCTCTCGTTGTACGTTACTATTTGGCCAAAGCCACTGTATATGGGCTACTAGAGGAATATGATAGGAGCTTAGAAGCGGCACAATTAGGATTAAAGCGAACAGAACACACCAACGTTGAAACGCTCACTCTCAAACTAAGAGAGATTCAAGCTTTACGGCACCAAAAAGTCGACGTGTTGCCGAAACTTGACGCACTGTTAGTTGAAGCAGGAAACGATCACAATGCACAAATCGAATCAGAAGTATTACTAGCTAAAAGCCTCTATTACCAAGAGCAAGGCGAGTTTAAAAAATCGTACGCCGCAATAATGACCTCAATTGATACAGCAAAATCAATAGATAACAAAGAGTTAATGGAGAGAATATCTCACGGTCTAGGTCAAATACTGGTTCAGCTACAAGATTTTGATCGTTCACAGCTGTTACTTGAAAATTCCTACAGTTACTTCAAGCAGCGTAAAATGTCCTATAGCCAGTTGGTTAGCTTACTCGACATCTCTAAGTTGCAAGAGTCACGTAATCAAATCACGGCGGCGATCGAAACCTATAAAACCGCACTCAAGCTGGCACAAATACTGGGTGACGGGCGACATCGCTTTCGTATTAACATCGAACTTGCACGGCTTTATCGAGATACCAACAACCGAGATCAAATGCGCTTTTTCTTGAAAAAAGCAGAGGAACTGCAGTACAGAGAAAGCCAACCAGGCTACCTTGCCACTTTTCAGCTATTACAAACACAAGATCTATTGGAACAAAAACGCTACGGTGAAGTGATTGAATTTGTAGAACCACTCATTGCGCATATCAAACAAAGATCAAATCTACTTATTCAACAGATAGAGTTGTTAAAAGTGGCAGCACAGGCTTATGCTGGGCAAAATAACTACAAACAAGCCTATGAAACTTATGATTTTTATCATTTACGATCGCTCACACTTCGCAATGTTGAACAGATAGAGAACTTACAGAGACAACAAATGTTGTTTGATCTTGAGCGTCTACAATATGAAAATCAGGATCTAAACTGGAACAACGTACTTCAAAAGCTAGAAATTGAAAACCATCAGAAAACGTTTCATCTATTAGGTGAGATCGTCTTTTTCCTTGCTCTTGCATTAATCGGATTATTGGTCATATTTATCTGGGCCAACCGCTCTCGCATCAAAATGGGCATGCTTGCCAAAACGGACACCTTGACTGGCTTGTATAATCGACGCTACATGGAAGAACGATTTGCAAAACATCAATCCAAATCTTACCAAAATAGTAGCGAAGCGCTTATTAAACTCGCACAACGGATTTTGATGTGGCAACAGACTTGGTTCAGAGGTCAATCTGCACCTAAAAAAAACGCCGAACCATTCGACTCAGCTCAATTAGACGAACAGATCCAACATAATGAAGATGCAAAACCGATTAGCCTTATTTTGACCGATATTGATTATTTTAAAGTCATTAATGACACTTATGGTCACGCCTTCGGCGATCAAGTATTAGTGGAAATTGCGGCTATCTTTAAGTCATCGGTACGCTCTTCCGATGTTGTCGCTCGCTACGGTGGGGAAGAGTTTCTCATCTTACTACCCGACACTGACTTAAGCGTCGCTAGCGAAATTGCCGAAACCTTGCGCCGAAAAATTGAAGATCACCATTTTGTAACCGAATCACGAGAATCGGTATCCGTCACTTCGAGTTTTGGCGTGTTGACCGCAACGAATACTGATTTAGACCTCCAAGCATTGTGTGAAGAAGTCGACCAACTGCTTTATGCGGCTAAAGCCAGCGGCCGAAATTGCTTAAAAACACGTTGGCTGACTTATTAACCAAGTCCCATCATTGCTTAGTTTGGCTATATAACGATTATTTCTAAGCTAGCCCATGTAATCGCTTTAATTGACTCGAGATATTCCCTACAATCGTGTTAAATTTTCGAGCATTTTCGATACTGGAGTCCCCATGAGCAACGTGAAACATTGCAAACTTCTTATTCTTGGTTCTGGCCCGGCAGGTTATACGGCAGCCGTTTACGCCGCTCGCGCTAACCTTAATCCAGTTCTCGTTACCGGTATGCAGCAAGGTGGCCAGTTAACGACCACTACAGAAGTAGAAAATTGGCCAGGAGACGCCGAAGGCCTCACGGGCCCTGCTTTAATGGAGCGGATGAAAGAGCATGCCGAGCGCTTCGAAACCGAGATTGTGTTTGATCATATTAATGAAGTTGATTTTTCACAGCGACCATTCCGCCTTAAAGGCGATAGTGCAGAATATAGCTGCGATGCTCTGATCATTTCAACAGGAGCATCCGCACGTTACCTAGGTTTAGATTCAGAAGAAGCCTTTAAAGGACGAGGAGTTTCCGCTTGTGCTACTTGCGATGGTTTTTTCTATCGTAACCAAAAAGTAGCCGTTGTAGGTGGCGGCAATACCGCTGTGGAAGAAGCGCTTTATCTATCTAATATTGCGGCACAAGTTCACCTCATCCACCGCCGTGATTCGTTCCGCGCAGAAAAAATTCTGATTAACCGTCTGATGGATAAAGTCGCAAGCGGCAATATAGTGCTACACACTGACCGTACCTTAGAGGAAGTCTTAGGTGATGAGACTGGCGTGACGGGTGTTCGTATGAAACACACCCAATCAGAAACGACAGAAGATCTGGACGTGATGGGCGTCTTTATCGCGATTGGTCACAAACCGAATACCGACATGTTTGCTGGTAAGCTAGAGATGAAAGAAGGCTATATCGTGGTCAGATCTGGCCTTGATGGTAATGCAACTCAAACTAGTATTGAAGGTGTGTTTGCTGCTGGTGATGTGATGGATCACAACTATCGCCAAGCGATCACTTCGGCAGGAACAGGTTGTATGGCCGCCTTAGATGCGGAACGTTACCTAGATAGCTTGAACGATAAGTAGGCCTGAACGGCAAGTAAGCAAAAGGTTATTTTCCAGTTTTATAACAAAACCCTACAGCCCGGTGGTATATCCATCGGGCTTTATTTTGTATACTACCGCCCTTCCGTTTACATAATAATTCTCATTAAGCCTTCGAAATGGATAAGAAAAAGCAACGTAGCTTGAATAATTGGCTCAAACAGCAAAGTAAACTGGCAAAACGCTGGTTAATGATTGCTGTTGGCCTTGGCGTATTATCAAGTGTGTTTTTGCTGGCTCAGGCCGCACTCCTCGCCTCCATTCTGCATCAACTGATTATTGAACAAGTTGATAAAGCAGAGCTCATTCCCTATTTTCTTGGTTTGGTGGTGACGATTGCCGCACGTGCCGCGTGCGCATGGGGGCGTGAAATTGCGGGTTTTCGCTGCGGAGAGCAGATCCGCATTTATATCCGTCAGTTAATACTGGATAAAGTTCGCGAGTTGGGCCCTGCTTACATTAAAGGTAAACCTGCCGGTGCATGGGCAACATTACTGCTTGAACAAGTCGAAAACATGCAGGACTTTTTTGCGCGCTATTTACCGCAGATGTCATTATCTGTGTTGATCCCGTTTATGATTTTGATTGTGGTCTTTCCCGTCAACTGGGCGGCGGGTTTGATTTTCTTAATCACCGCACCCTTAGTGCCGCTGTTTATGGCCTTAGTCGGTATGAAAGCAGCCGATGCTAATCGTAAAAATTTCAAAGCTCTGCAGCGGTTATCTGGTCACTTTTATGATCGCCTGCAGTCGATGACTACAATACGCCTATTCAACCGCACACAAGCCGAAGCCGATCAGCTTAAAGGCGCTTCTGAAGTCTTTCGCACTCGCACAATGGATGTATTGAAAATCGCCTTTCTATCATCAGCAGTGTTAGAATTTTTCACCTCGATATCGATCGCCATCACCGCCGTTTACTTTGGTTTTAGCTTTATTGGCGAGTTGAATTTCGGCTACTACGGTACAGCCGTAACTCTATTTTCCGGCCTATTTATCTTGATCCTTGCGCCTGAGTTTTATCAACCATTACGTGATTTGGGCACCTTTTATCACGCCAAACAACAAGCTGTCGGCGCGGCTGAAAGCATTGTCGAGTTTTTGGAAACAGACATCAGCAAGGTGAAATCAGGATCTATCTCGCTCGACGGTGCACAGCAGATTGGCATTGTAGCGCAAGATCTCGAAGTGTTTAGTCCAGAAGGAAAACGCTTGGTCGGTCCAATTTCATTTACGTTAGATAACCATTCAACCACTGCGCTTGTCGGGCCAAGCGGTGCAGGTAAAACCAGCTTAGTAAACGCCATTTTAGGCTTCATGCCTTACCAAGGCAGTTTGAAAATCAATGGTATTGAACTGAGCGATCTTGAGCATACCAGCTGGCGTAAGCAGATCAGTTGGGTTGGGCAAAACCCACTATTGGTACACGGAACCATCATTGAGAATATCAGCCTCGGCAAGCATGACATGAGTGACGAAGCGCTTCATTCGGCTTTAGACAATGCCTATGCGGCTGAATTTGTCGACAAACATGGTTTGGATTACGCCATCACCGATCGATCCGGTGGATTATCTGTCGGACAAGCTCAGCGAATTGCACTTGCTCGCGCGCTGCTACAAAACGGCAATTTTTGGCTACTTGATGAACCAACCGCCAGCTTAGATGCCCGCAGCGAACAGTTAGTGATGCAAGGTTTGAACCGCCAAATTCAACACCACACCGCTTTAATCGTGACGCACCAATTAGCACCATTAAAATCGGTGCAACAGATTTTGGTGATGCAAAATGGGGCGATAGTTCAAACAGGCGATTACAACACACTCAGCCAGCAAAAGGGTCTGTTTTCAGATATGTTACAAGCTAATCAAGCGCTTGATGAAGCCAATAAGGGGAACCTTGATGCGTGATCTCATCCCTTACCTTAAATTGTATAAAAAGCACTGGTTTGGTTTATCTCTCGGCATGCTGCTGGCCTTTTTAACCCTGTTTGCCTCGATTGGCCTACTGACCTTATCCGGCTGGTTTTTATCCGCAGCGGCCATTGCTGGCTTAACCATTGCTCGTGAAACATTTAACTACATGCTACCGGGCGCGTTTGTACGTGGGTTTGCCATGGGACGCACTGCAGGACGTTGGGGTGAGCGTGTTGTCAGCCATAATGCTACATTCAAGCTGCTGACGGATCTGCGTATTTTTTTCTTCCAAAAACTCGCGCCACTGATCCCAGGTCGTGTGTCAAACCTCAGAGACGCTGATTTACTCAACCGCCTAGTGGCAGATATCGATGCTATGGATCACGTCTATTTACGCTTAATCAGCCCAGTAACCGTGGGTGTACTGGGCATTAGTGCATTAACGGCATTCTTATGTTGGTTCGACCCTGCCATTGGCTTAACCCTTGGTGCAATTCTTCTAACGCTACTGCTCGTGTGGCCAGTCCTCTTTTATAAACTGGGTCAGCGTAATGGTGCCGAGCTCACCCAGCACAAGGCGGATTTGCGTATTGCAACGCTTGACTGGTTGCAAGGCTACAGTGAACTGACCCTGTTTGGTGCAGAAAACCGTTACCGTGAAGCGATTCTTAGCGCGCAGCAAAAATTGCTGGTCAATCAATTGGCTAACGCTCATTTTTCTGGCCTTGCACAAGCGCTGCTCATGCTCGCTAATGGCTGGACGCTTGTGTTAGTGATCTGGCTTGCCGCCGATGGTGTGGCAGGTAATCAACCCGACCCGATGATTGCACTGGTGGCTTTTGCAACTATGGCAAGTTTTGAACTGCTGATGCCGATTGCTGGTGCATTTCAACATTTAGGACAAACACTCACTTCTGCTCGCCGCCTCAACGATATTATTCTGGCTGAGCCTGAAGTCCAATTTCCTACCGCTTCAACTCAGCACTCAGGTCAATTCGATATTGAATTTTCAGACGTAACCTTTCACTATCCTGACAGCAGCCAAGATGTGCTACGCGGTGTCAATCTCCATATTCCCGCAGGGCATCGCGTTGCGATAGTGGGGCAAACAGGCTCTGGCAAATCGACCTTAATGCAACTGCTGTCACGCTATTGGGATCCACAGCAAGGTAGCGTCTCCATTGCAGGTACCCACTTAACAGCGTGGAATGAGAGCGAACTTCGCCAAACCATCAGTGTGGTTAGCCAACGTGTAGATGTACTCAATGGCACGCTGCGAGACAACCTCGCGATGGCCAATCCAAGCGCAAACGATCAACAGTTAGCTCACGCCTTAACGCAAGTCGGTTTACATACTCTATTGGACGATCTAGGTTTGGACGCATGGCTGGGTGACGGCGGCCGTCAGCTCTCTGGTGGAGAGAAACGCCGCATTGGTATCGCGCGCGCGCTGCTCCACAACGGTTCAATTTTATTACTCGATGAACCCACGGAAGGCTTGGATAAACAAACAGAGCAGCAAATTCTGGCTCTGTTTCAACAGCATTTTGCGCATAAAACGGTCCTCTTTATTACTCACCGCTTGGTCGAGTTAGAAACAATGGATGCTATTTGCCTGATTGAACAAGGTGAAATCGTAGAATACGGTAGCCACCAAGCGTTATTGGCCAAACAAGGCCGCTATTTCCAACTACAGCAAACCTTGTAGCCATAGTTTGTCATTTGCTCGTTATGAGACTTATCTTTTTTAGGAACACTATGCTGAATTAGGTAACTGAAGCTTGCTATGAAAAATCTTCGCCCTCTTGCTTTGAGAGTCAGTGCATGAGGGTGAAGAAGCGGCCTTGCAAAGAAGCGGCAGTCAACCAAACTCGCTAAATACGTACCTCATCAGCTTAATAAATACTGAACGTACTACTCATTTTATAGGTGAGATTTTTAATTAATATTCAAGGACAAATGGTTAATGAGATCTTCCACTGGCATTGGGTGTCCTAGGTAGTAGCCCTGCACTTGTTGACAGCCCATTGTCTGCAAAATTTTCAATTGGTTGGCTGTCTCTACGCCTTCTGCCACAATATTGATGTCAAAACTTTGCGCCATAGCAATAATGGCATTCACTATCGTTCTTGAACGATCATCATGTTCTACTTCAGAGACGAAACTGCGGTCAATTTTGATTTCATCTACAGTAAGATCTTTGAGCATGGCAAGTGACGTATAACCAGTGCCAAAATCGTCGATGGAAAAAGTAATCCCGTTAGATTGCAGATTAGAAATAATTTCAACACTCTTTTTCATATCGGTAAGCGTTGCTGTTTCCGTAATTTCAATGCGTATGTATGAGTTCAAATTCTCATGCTGCTGAATAAATCGCGTGAGTTCATACATCTCATCAGCATTATTGAACTCAGTCGCGGAGACATTAACAGCAACGTGTTTAATTTGTGTCCCCAATATTCCTGAACGCCCCAGCTCCTGTGATACTTTTCCAACCACAAATTTGGAGATAGCGCCCGTCAAGCCATTGTCCTCGGCTAGTGGGATAAAAACATCCGGCGGGATAGCGCCTTTAACAGGATGGTTCCAACGAATCAGTACTTCGACACCGTTGACTGTTAATGTTTTTAGGTCATATTTAGGTTGATATACAACCGTTAAGCTATCGTCGTCGATCGCTAAGCGCAGGTCGAGGACCATTTGCCGGCGCTGCATCGCTTTTTCTGTTAATGTTTTGTCATGATACTGAATGGCATTCTTTTGTTTCTTTGCAACATTAAGAGCCTCAGTCGCGGAAACCATCAGTTCTCTGGCGCTGATACCATCGGCTGGGTAAATGGCAACACCTATGCAGCAAGTTGTTTCAATATTGTGTTGCTTGGCCCGATGGGTATACAGACGTTGGACGCTCCGAACATGAGAATCCATATCTACAGCGTCACTCAACTTTACAAAACTGGCAAACTGATCGGCATGTAAGCGCGATACTAATGAGCCGGGCAAAGCCATTTCGTTAATATCGTGAGCTAAATCCTGCAAAAATGCATCTGCACGCTCAAACCCCAGAGTTTCGTTGATACTTTTAAAATCGTCGACATCAAGGTAACAAAGAATAAATCGCTCATTAGACTTTAATTTTTTGATCGTTATATTGAGAGTACGCACAAACATACTAAGGCTGTGCAGCCCAGTGAGGCTGTCCATATCATTGGCTTTTTCTAGTAAGCGATTCCCTCTAAGCACCAACATGAGCAAAAGTAAGGCGGTAATAATGACAAACATCAACCCCTTATAGGTTTGAGCGAGAGCGCGCAACTGGGCGTTATCTAGCAATAATTCGACTGTCATATCCGAGAATAATATCCAGAGCACGGCAAATGTTGCGTAGATAAGTGCCACTTTAACGGCTGAGATGCCTGCTCTATCCATGTTTAACTGACTCCAAATGTACCCGCTTATGATCGTAACATTGTAGCATCACTAAAATTTAGTCAACCATACCATACATGCCACATGTAGCCTGTTTCTTCACTCTACTCACTTAATACCAGAAAATATGAACATAGGGATGTCAATCATGCACAAGTGCTCAATACCAACTCTATTGTTTTAATTTTTAGTTTATTATCAATCTCTTAAACGAAAAAATCCCGAGCTTAGCTCGGGATTTTAATATCAATTAACAGGCAACGAGAAAGTTTCGCTTATCGACGTGGCGCTTTCACTTTACCAGTTTGAGGCCGACCAGTGCCGCGGCTACCATCGGCACCACTGTTACGGGTACTTGAAGCAGGCTTGCGACGGCCAGTAGTTGTCCCATTGGTTGTCGTACCGTTAGTTTTCTTACCATTCGTCGTTGTACCATTGGTCGTACGACTTTTAGGCTTGCCCGTCGTCGTTACGCGCTCTTCATGGCGCTTAACGGCACGGCGAATTTTTTGGCTACGCGCACGCTCACGAGTACGTGAAGTGTTGTCTTTGCTCAAATCTAGCATCGTCTCTTTTTCAGGACGCAGTTCAACCAATTCACGTAAATAGTTTACATCTTTAAGATCCAGTTCCATCCAACCGCCGCGTGGCAGTTTTTTGTCCAAATAGATCTCGCCATAACGAACGCGTTTCAAACGGCTCACTGTGGTATCTTGAGATTCCCAAAGACGACGAACTTCACGGTTACGGCCTTCGTTAATCGCGACGTAGAAAGTATGGTTCATACCTTCACCACCAGCGTAAACGATATCTTCAAAGCGTGCCAAGCCATCTTCTAGCTCAACCCCTTTAACGAGGTTACGCACTTTCTGTTCGTTCACTTCGCCAAAAACACGCACTAAATATTCGCGTTCTACTTGACGGCTTGGGTGCATAAGGCGATTCGCCAATTCACCATCGGTAGTAAAGAGAAGTAAGCCTGAGGTGTTGGCATCTAAGCGGCCAACTGAAATCCAACGCGAACCACGAATTTTAGGTAGACGATCAAATACCGTCCGACGACCTTCTGGATCATGACGGGTACAAAGCTCACCTTCCGGTTTGTAGTAGGCAAGCACTCGACAAATAACCTCTTCTGGCGCTTTAACGGAAACAGCATGTCCATCAATACGCACAACTGCGTTATCATCTTCTAGACGCTCGCCCAACATAGCTACCTTGCCATTAACACTGACACGTCCTGCTCTAATCAAAGCTTCTAACTCACGACGAGAACCATGACCAGCTCGTGCTAAAACTTTTTGTAACTTTTCGCTCATTTATCTACCTATGTGTCGTCTTCACAGACGTCGAATGAAAAAATGCGACCCCAAAATCGCGGCCGCATAGTATCTCAAATTCTACGCCAAAAAGCACTCGTTTTGATGGCCTACTCAAAAGCTATTCAAAAGGTGTTGGATCGCCCGCTCCCACGCGAGCAACCACCATCTCATCTTCACTGAAATCAATCACTGTCGTCGGCTGTTCACCTAAATAACCCCCGTTTAAAATGACATCCACGGCATGCTCAAGGCGATCCCGAATCTCTTCTGGATCCGATTCTGTATGGGTGTTGCCGGGCAAAATAAGTGAAGTGGACATTAGTGGCTCACCTAACGCTTCAAGTAAATCAAGTGCAATACGGTTATTAGGCACGCGGATACCGATCGTCTTACGCTTCGCATTCATCAACCGACGTGGCACTTCTTTGGTCCCTTTAAAAATAAACGTATAAGGGCCAGGTGTATTATTCTTTAGCAAGCGAAAAGCGGTATTATCCACACGCGCATAAAAAGAGAGCTCTGACAAATCACGGCACAGCAAGGTAAAATTATGCTTATCATCAAGGCGGCGAATTTGGCAAATACGCTCTAATGCTTGTTTATTTTCTAGTTGGCAGCCTAGTGCATAACCAGAATCCGTTGGGTACACAACAACTCCGCCATTGCGGATAATAGCAACCGCTTGAGTAATCAAGCGAGTCTGCGGGTTTTCTGGATGAACGTAAAAAAACTGGCTCATTGTAATTCCTCATTATTGAGTCTATCTACGGGGCTTAAACCCCAATCTTTCCAGACAGGATCGACGCCAGAAGGCAACCAAAGATTTCGCCCCAGTTCCATCCAAGGTGAGGGGTAATGAAAGTCACTGCCTTGAGAAGCTAATAGATTGTATTGTATGGCATAATCAGCCAAATTACGTCTTTCTTGTGGCGCTTGTTGTGGCTGTGCCACTTCCATAGCGTCACCACCCGCTTCTACAAACGCCGTTATTAAGCGCTTGAGCCACTTGGTCGTCAAGTCATATCGTCCAGGATGCGCTAATACCGCTTGGCCACCAGCGGCGTGTATTGCTTCAACGGCATCGGTCATCGAGCACCAACTTGGTGGTACATACCCGGGATTATCGCGGGTGAGAAACTTTTTGAACACCTGCTGCATGTCCTTCGCAAAACCCTGTTCAACCAGCCATTTTGCGAAATGCGCACGAGTAATCGGTGCTTCTCCGGCGATGGCTTGCACCTCTTCTAACACCCCTTCACGTGTCACTTTTTGCAATCGTTGTGCAATCAATTGTGCGCGCTGCACACGATGTGCCTTTTGCTGCTCAATTAACTGCTGCAGAGCTTGAGCGTTTGAGTCGATGTTGAGCCCAACAATATGAATATCTTTATTTTGCCAAACCGTGGAAATCTCGATGCCATCGATCAAGGTGATGGGTAATTGTTGCTGATTAATATAGTCATGAGCAATAGTTAATGCATCAGTCGTATCGTGATCAGTGATCGCCAATACCTCAATATCAAAGCTTAGCGCTCTATCGATTAACGCTTGCGGCGATAACCTGCCATCTGAAGAAGTGGTGTGGCTATGTAGATCAATTCTCATAATTTTATTTTGGCCATCTTTTAGGCTTGACTTTTTACTCTCGCACTAGTTAACTAGTACGCAAATGCAAGGCACGTATTTGAGGTTGACCATGTTACAAGAATTTAACCAAAACCATAATCACAATTTAAGCGCAGCTTCATCTGAGCTCAATTGGTGGCACACTTGGACAAGTTCTTGGTGGGCAACCGTGTACTTTTAAAATAGAACACGAATTCACAAAGCCCGCCTCAATGAGCGGGCTTTTTATTTTGTCGAATAGCTCACATTACATTGCGCAATAAAGCAGCGAAACCCCCAAAGTGAAGATTGGGTCTCTAAGAGGATTATGCGAGTATGGACGACAGGAACATTAAAATTCATCAAGGAGGTCTTGTGAATAAGACCATTGAAATTAAAAACTTAGGCCAAATTGACGTAATCAATATGTCCGTGCCTTATACCCAAGATCCAACACGTCTATTTCATACGCTATGTGAGTCAAAAACAGATTGTTTGCTATTAGAATCCGCCGAGATCGACTCAAAACAGGATCTCAAAAGTCTATTATTGGTTGATGCTGCCGTGCGCATCACTTGCTTTGGTCACGTTGTCACTTTTCACGCATTGACAGACAATGGCCAACAGCTCATCGAACATCTACAGCATAATATTAAAGCGGATATTGAACATCAGTTACAACAAAATACCTTAACGCTTCAATTTCAAGCACCATGCGACACGCTAGACGAAGATTCTCGCCTACGCGAAGCCTCTTCTTTTGATGCACTACGCCTCGTGCAGCACAGTTTCGATCTTCGTCATCACGATAAACATGCCCTCTTTCTAGGCGGTTTATTTGCCTACGATTTGGTGGCCAACTTCGAACCGCTAGGAAATGCCGATACGACTAATCAGTGTCCAGACTACGTTTTTTATATCGCAGAAACCTTGTTGGTGATTGACCATAAAACTGAGCATTGTCAGTTGCAAGCCAGTGTTTTTAACCCCACGCCAACAATGCGTGAAACATTAATTACTCGTTTACAAGAGATCGCGCAGCAATGTGCCGCACCCAAATTACTACCGCCAGCCAAAACCGTAGCTAACGTAAGCGTGACAACGAATATTTCTGACCAAGAGTTTTGCAAGACCGTTCAAGCGTTAAAAGAATTTGTCGTGAAAGGCGATGTTTTTCAGGTGGTCCCTTCTCGCCGATTTACTCTACCTTGCCCTTCACCACTTGCTGCTTATAAAAAACTCAAAGAGAGCAATCCAAGCCCTTACATGTTTTATATGCAAGACGAACGCTTTACTCTGTTTGGCGCTTCTCCTGAAAGTGCATTGAAATACGCCACCGAAACCAACCAGATTGAGATTTACCCTATCGCAGGGACTCGCCGCCGTGGTAAACGCGCCGATGGTTCAATTGATTTTGATTTAGATAGCCGCATTGAACTTGAGCTACGTTGCGACAAAAAAGAGAACGCTGAACACATGATGTTGGTCGACCTTGCGCGCAACGATGTCGCACGTATTGCACAAGCAGGAACGCGCCACGTCGCTGATTTATTGAAAGTGGATCGCTACAGTCACGTTATGCATTTGGTTTCTCGCGTGGTGGGTCAACTCCGAAGCGATCTCGATGCACTGCACGCTTACCAAGCCTGCATGAATATGGGCACACTCACTGGTGCGCCGAAAATTCGCGCCATGCAGCTTATCCGTAACGTGGAAAAAGCCCGCCGTGGCAGTTACGGTGGCGCGGTTGGCTACCTGACCGGGGAAGGCGATTTAGATACTTGCATCGTGATCCGCTCGGCTTATGTCGAACAGGGTACTGCGCAAGTTCAAGCGGGCGCTGGGGTCGTTTATGATTCAGACCCTCAATCGGAAGCCGACGAGACACGTGGTAAAGCACAAGCCGTGATCTCTGCAATTCAAGCCGCGCATCAGGAGTAGCAGACATGGCCAACATTATTTTTATCGATAACTTTGATTCCTTTACCTACAACCTTGTTGATCAATTCCGCTCACTCGGCCATACGGTGACAGTTTATCGCAACAACATCGCCGCACAGAGCATTGAACAAGCGGTCTTTCAATTGGATGAACCGCTGCTGCTACTCTCCCCCGGACCGGGCGCGCCCGCAGACGCGGGATGCATGCCACAATTAATCCAACGCCTTAAGGGCAAAGTGCCGATCATTGGCATCTGTTTAGGTCACCAAGCGATTGTTGAAGCTTACGGCGGCACCGTCGCGGGTGCTGGCGAAATTATCCATGGAAAAATCTCGATGATGGAACACCAACATCACCGTATTTACCAACAGCTACCGTCACCACTAGCCATTGCTCGTTATCATTCCCTAGTGGCTACTGAGGTTCCAGATAGTTTAACCATCACGGCTGAGGTTGATGGGCTCGTGATGTCCGTGGTGCAAGAGCAAGATAAAGTGTGCGGCTTTCAATTTCATCCAGAGTCCATCATGACTACTCATGGCGCAGCATTGCTTGCCAATGCGATCGATTGGGCTTTAGAAAAAAGCACCCACTAACGGATTTATAGGGATATTTTATGGAAAACATCATTAATAAACTTTACGCGCAGCAGTCGCTCTCGCAAGCAGAAAGCCAGCAACTGTTTGATCTCATCATCCGTGGTGAACTCGACTCTATTTTGATGGCGGCGGTATTGACGGCACTGAAAATCAAAGGTGAAACACCCGATGAAATTGCTGGCGCAGCCAAAGCATTATTGGCTAACGCGGCCCCGTTTCCAAGGCCAGACTACGATTTTGCAGACATAGTCGGTACTGGTGGTGATGGCTCAAATACTTTTAATATTTCAACCACCGCAGCATTTGTTGCTGCTGCCTGTGGCGTAAAAATTGCCAAACATGGTAATCGTGGAGTATCGAGCAAATCAGGCTCTTCTGATCTACTGGATTCATTTGGTATTAACCTTGCCATGAGCGCTGAAAATACTCGCCAAGCCATCGATGATTTGGGCGTCGCTTTCCTATTTGCGCCGCAATATCACGGTGGTGTGCGTCACGCGATGCCCGTGCGCCAAACCATGAAAACGCGCACTATCTTCAATATATTAGGACCGCTGATTAACCCTGCTCGCCCCAACATTGAACTGATGGGTGTTTACAGTAAAGAACTGGTTCTGCCTATTGCCCAAACCATGTTACAAATGGGATTGAAACGTGCGGCAGTCGTTCATGGCAGTGGCTTAGATGAAGTAGCTATTCATGGTGAAACTTTAGTGGCTGAAATTCGTGATGGGCACATCATCGAATACACCTTAACACCTGAAGATTTTGGTGTTGAAAGCTACCCACTCGAAGCCATTCAAGGTGGTGAACCTGCGGAGAATCGCGCCATTATCACCGATCTGCTGACAGGGAAAGGCTCGCCAGCGCAACTGGCTGCCGTCGCTGTCAATGTAGCGCTGCTGCTGCGTCTTTTTGGCCAAGAAGATCTCAAAGCCAATACGCAACAGGCCATTAGTGTAATGAACTCGGGCAAAGCCTATCAGCTTGTCCAACAACTGGCACAAAGAGGTTAAGCCCAATGCCTGAGCAACTTTCTGACCACATTTCAACCCAGCATACTCAAATGGCTGAAGTGTTGGCCAAAATCGTCAATGACAAATATGAGTGGGTCGAGCAGCGTAAAGCGCAGCAGCCCTTGGGCAGCTTCGAACGTTTATTAACCGCATCGGATCGCTCGTTTTATGATGCGTTAAATACGGGTAAAACCGCTTTTATTTTGGAGTGTAAAAAAGCGTCACCTTCCAAAGGGCTCATTCGCCAGGATTTTGATTTGGATTATATCGCCTCGGTTTACCATCAATATGCAGACGCTATTTCAGTTTTGACTGATGAAAAATATTTCCAAGGCAACCTCGAATTTCTGCCACGCGTTCGCGCGCAAGTGAGCCAACCTGTGATTTGCAAAGACTTCATGGTTGATGTTTATCAGGTTTATTTGGCTCGTCACTACAGCGCAGATGCCATTTTATTGATGCTATCCGTCCTTGATGATCAACACTATCAAATGCTAGCCAATGTGGCTCACCAACTGGGTATGGGCATTTTAACCGAAGTGAGCAATGAGGAAGAACTGCACCGGGCAGTCGCCCTGCAAGCGAAAGTTATTGGCATTAATAACCGCAACTTGCGCGATCTCTCAACCGATCTTAATCGCACTAAACAGCTGGCACCTTTACTCCCAGAAGGAACAATGATCATCTCGGAGTCTGGCATTTATACTCACCAACAAGTACGTGAACTTTCGCAATACGCCAACGGATTTTTAATCGGCAGCTCGTTAATGGCCGAAGAAAATTTAGAGCTAGCGGTACGCAAAGTGACGCTCGGCGAAAACAAAGTGTGCGGCTTAACTCACGCTGACGATGCGGCCAAAGCCTATCAAGCTGGAGCCGTGTTTGGTGGCTTAATTTTTGTGCCGCAATCCAAACGCTATGTCGACTTGGACAATGCACGTTTGACGATGAGCGGCGCGCCGCTGCGCTACGTGGGCGTGTTTCAAAATCACACTATTGAAGCCATTACGCAGATTGCTACGACGTTAAAACTCTTTGCGGTGCAACTGCATGGCGAAGAAGATCAAGCCTATGTTGACCAATTGAGAGCTCACTTACCTAGCCAGATTGAAATCTGGAAAGCTTATGGCGTGAGCGACTGCCTACCGACCAAGCTTGAGCGCCACATTGACCGTCACTTATTCGATGCCAAAGTAGGAACGCAATCTGGCGGCACTGGCCAACGTTTTGACTGGCAATTACTAACCGAGGTAAACGATGTCATGTTGGCGGGTGGCTTATCCCCTGAAAATGCTCAGCAAGCAGCAAACATCGGTTGTTTAGGGCTCGATCTCAATTCAGGTGTTGAGAGCGAGCCGGGGAAAAAAGACTTACACAAGCTAACCCTAGCGTTCGACGCTATTCGGCAGTACTAACACTAAATCGATTCCTATTGACTTGAAAAGCGAGTGACTCACCCAGCCGCAAGGTCAAGTAGCAAGGGATAACAACAGATTCATTACCGCTGAATCACTCAGCAGTAACACAGAGACTAAGGATACGAATCATGGCAAAACTCGATGCCTATTTTGGCGAATACGGTGGTCAATACGTTCCACAAATTTTAGTACCAGCGCTTGACCAATTGGAACAAGCTTTTATTGATGCGCAGGAAGATCCTGAATTTCGTGCTGAATTCATGACGTTACTACAAGAGTATGCAGGTCGGCCAACGGCGCTAACTTTAACGCGAAACCTCACGAAAGGCACAAAAACCAAATTGTACTTAAAACGTGAAGACTTATTGCACGGTGGCGCACACAAAACCAACCAAGTACTTGGTCAGGCACTGCTTGCTAAGCGTATGGGTAAACATGAAATTATTGCCGAAACAGGCGCAGGGCAACATGGTGTTGCAACAGCGTTAGCCTGCGCACTACTGGGGCTAAAATGTCGCGTTTATATGGGTGCAAAAGATGTTGAACGCCAAAGCCCCAACGTGTTTCGTATGAAGCTAATGGGCGCAGAAGTGATCCCCGTTCATTCAGGATCAGCAACACTTAAAGATGCGTGCAATGAAGCGCTACGTGACTGGTCTGCCACCTATGAAACCACCCACTATTTATTAGGTACAGCAGCGGGGCCTCACCCATTTCCAACCATAGTTCGTGAATTTCAACGCATGATCGGCGAAGAAACGAAACTGCAAATTTTGGCTCGTGAAGGCCGTTTACCGGACGCGGTGATTGCCTGTGTCGGCGGTGGTTCAAACGCGATTGGCATGTTTGCTGACTTTATTGAAGAAGAGAATGTCCGTTTGATTGGTATTGAGCCCGCAGGAAAAGGCATTCATACCCACCAGCATGGCGCGCCATTAAAGCACGGCAAGACAGGTATTTTCTTCGGCATGAAATCACCTTTGATGCAAGATGAAAACGGGCAAGTGGAAGAGTCTTACTCGGTGTCCGCTGGGCTTGATTTCCCTTCTGTTGGCCCTCAGCACGCTCATCTTTATGCGACAGGCCGCGCTGAGTACGAAAGCATTACCGATGACGAAGCACTCGATGCTTTCCAATCGATCGCACGTAACGAAGGCATTATTCCCGCGCTGGAATCATCACATGCGGTTGCTTACGCCGTGAAGATGGCGTATGCCGAGCCAGAAAAAGAGCAGTTATTGGTCGTGAATCTATCCGGTCGCGGCGATAAAGATATTTTCACCGTCCATAAACTATTAGAAGAGAAAGGAGCGCTGTAATGGATCGCTATCAAACCCTATTTCAGCGTTTAGCTGACAACAATCAAGGTGCGTTTGTTCCATTTGTGACCATCGGGGACCCAGACCCAGAGCAATCACTGCGCATCATGCAAACGCTAGTGGAAGCAGGAGCAGACGCATTAGAACTCGGTATCCCTTTCTCGGATCCGCTCGCTGATGGCCCAACCATCCAAGGGGCGAATATTCGTGCACTGGATGCAGGGACGACTCCAGATATCTGCTTTGAGTTGATAACCAAAATTCGCGCGCAATATCCTGACCTGCCTATCGGACTACTCATGTATGCCAACCTCGTTTATTCACGCGGCATCGAGAACTTCTACCAACGCTGTAAAAATGCAGGTGTGGATTCAGTATTGATCGCCGATGTTCCGACTAATGAAAGCCGTGAATTTGTCGCGGCGGCAGACAAATACGGGATTCAACCCATTTTCATCGCACCACCCACCGCCAGTGATGAGACCCTAGCCGCGGTCGCCAAACTTGGCCGTGGCTATACTTATCTACTGTCTCGATCCGGTGTGACAGGAGCAGAAACAAAAGCCAATATGCCAGTACATGCCTTGTTGGAAAGACTGAGCCAATTTGATGCCCCACCCGCATTGCTTGGGTTTGGCATATCAGAACCTGAGCAAGTCAAACAGGCCATCACCGCCGGTGCCGCTGGCGCAATATCGGGATCCGCAGTGGTGAAAATTATTGAACAACGACTTAATCAGCCAGATGAAATGTTAACGACTCTCAGCCATTTCGTTTCCAGCATGAAAGCAGCGACGTTGAAATAAATTGGTTTACAGCAAAAACCAACCTGATCGATTTCTAAGTCAAACCAAGAAATCGATCTTTTTTTTAACATTTACGCCTCGCCAAATTCATTCACAAAACACAAACCAACCACTCATTAAATTGACAAAACAAATAGCAAACGTTTTCTTTTTGAAAAAACCACGTTTCATGTCAATGAACTATCAATAATCTTATCAATTTACCTTGTTACCATATTGCTAAATGTAAAATATCCGTGTAAAAAGCTAGTCGAAATATTTATCCACCGATTGATATTTATGTAGTGGGTAACACTAGGAATTTACAATTAATTAGCACAGAGGTTATGGAAGTGTTAAACAAAAAGAGTTTGTTAAGCAACATTGGCGTGCAAGTCGTCATTGCAATGATCATTGGTACTGCCGTTGGTGCCATGATGGGACACGATGCGGCCATCTTTTCGCCACTGGGTGTCATTTTTATCAACTTAATTAAGATGCTGGTGATCCCACTGGTGGCCGTTGCGCTTATTTCCGGTGCTGCGGGCCTTGGTAATAGCCACGCGGCGGGTAAAGTCGGTTTTGTCACACTCAGCTTTTTTGCGGTCACTTCCGCACTCGCCGTGACGCTGGCACTGGTAATGGGCGAAGTCTTCCAACCGGGTATCGGCGTCGATATTTCGGGCGTTGAAGGTATGTTTTCTGCCGAATACGCAGCAAAAGGTGAACTACCTACTTTTTGGGCAACCATTACGGGTATGATCCCAACCAACGTTTTCCAGTCACTGAATAATGCCAACATTCTGCAAATCCTTGTGTTTTGCTTGTTCTTTGGCATTGCCATTTCTAAACAGAGCAAAGAAAAACGTGACCCGATCATCAATGGCGTAAACACTATTGTTGATGCCATGGTGTGGATGATCAACAAAGTGATGATCATCGCGCCTATCGGTGTATTCGGTTTGATGGCTGAAGCCGTCGGCACGTTTGGTTTTGGTGCATTGATGGTGGTATTTAAACTGTTTGTCGTTTATGTCGCGGCCATTTTAATTTTCGGCTTTATTGCTTACCCGCTGATGATTCAGGTCTTAACCAAGACTTCGGCTAAGAAATTTATCCTTGCGATGAAAAAGCCTCAAGCCGTAGCCCTTTCAACCGCTTCATCAATGGCGACACTCCCTGTCACTATGGATACCGTAGAACACGACCTTGGCGTACGCAACTCAACGGCCGCCTTTGTTCTGCCGTTAGGTGCCACCATCAACATGTCTGGCAACGCCATCTATTACGGTTTAGTTGCGATTTTCTTCGCCCAGCTATTCAATATTGATCTCTCGATGGGCGCTTACATTGCCATCATCGTAACAGCGACACTGGGCGCCGTCGGTCAGGCAGGTGTTCCTGGTCCTTCTTTCCTTGTAGTAGCCGTTTTGCTAGCGGCTGGAATTCCAATTGAAGGTTTACCACTACTCTTCGCCCTAGACCGTATCTTCGACATGATCCGTACCGCGCTCAACATCACAGGGGATGCCGCGTGTGCCGTTATTGTTGATGCTTTGATTGAAGAAGAAGCCACTGAGGCCTCATTGAAGCAGCAAAAAGCCTAACTCATCACACGGCATCATTGCTCCAATACAAGCCGCATCCTATGCGGCTTTCTTTTTGCGTCGCAATTTGCAAAAAAAACAGTTCTCATACTAAAGTTAATCATTAAAGCGCCCTATGACTGACGATAAAGTTGGCATTGCGATTGCTATAATAAACGACACCTCTTTCGTGCCACATAGCAGCGGCAAACTTTTGGCGTTAGCACGAATCGACTTGGAGTATGAGTAATGGATATTGATCGTGATACTTATTATGGTTTGATTCACCACGGGATCCGAGAATTGGTTATCGATCGGATTGGCCATTTCAGTGAATTTGAATACCACCAATATCTAGGCTTAATTACTGGCAAAGATTCCTGTTTTTCAATGACAGATGAAGAATTGCAGATAGCCGTCGCCAATTTAAAAAGTGAAGGCTATTTAGAAGACATGAAACGAGCAATACCACAACTTGAAACCAGCGGCTGGGAACGCTGATCCATTTCTAGTTAATTTGTTTCGAATTGTCTCTTTCTATTTAGCTCTGACACGGTTTTGGTTAGACTGTGCGCAACGTTTAAATCGGAAGCATGAACACGAATGAAACAACTTATTGATTTTATACCACTCATCATCTTTTTTGCCCTTTTCAAGATGTACGACATCTATGTCGCCACAGGGGCACTTATCGTGGCCAGTGCGGTACAGATTGCCCTGACCTACGCACTGTATAAAAAAGTTGAAAAAATGCAGATCATCACGTTTTTGATGGTGACTATCTTCGGTGGTATGACGATTTTCTTTCACGATGACAATTTCATTAAATGGAAAGTCACCATTGTTTACGTTGTTTTTGCCTTGGGCTTGACCATCAGCCACATCATGGGCAAATCAGCTATTAAAGGAATGCTTGGCAAAGAGCTAACCTTACCTGAACACGTATGGGCAAAAATCAACTGGGCGTGGGTTTTCTTTTTCAGCGTTTGCGCTGTACTAAACATCTACATTGCATATCAACTGCCATTGGATGTTTGGGTCAACTTCAAAGTATTTGGCTTATTAGCCGCAACTTTTGTTTATACCTTATTAACAGGCGTTTTTATCTACAAACACCTGCCAAAAGAGAAGCAAGTTTCCGAGAGCAAGCCCTCCTCGCACGAGCACTGATTGCACTAACCTTCTCGCTAGGACTCATTCAGAGGACTCTTTGAGTGCAAAACAGGCTGTCTTTGGTATAATCCGTCCCTATTTTTCAGCGACCACTTTGGTCGCTGTTTTGTTGTTGTGGATGTCGAAAAATGAATCAGGAAAATAGTGCCCCAAGAGGCCAATTATTGCTACGCACCTTAGCCATGCCAGCAGATACTAACGCCAACGGTGACATTTTCGGCGGTTGGATCATGTCTCAACTCGACTTGGCTGGCGCAATTTTAGCCAAAGAGATCTCATTTGGCCGCGTTGTCACTGTGTCTGTTTCTAGCATTACGTTTAAAAAACCCGTCAAGGTAGGTGATGTGGTGTGTTGTTATGGTGAATGCACCAAAATTGGCCGCACTTCAATGTCAGTCAATCTTGAAGTATGGGTAAAACCCATCAAATACGACAGCGTGGGAGATCGTTTCCAAGTATGTGAAGCAACCTTCAATTATGTCGCCATTGATACCGATGGCCGCCCTCGACCGATTAAGCCTAGCAACTGATCACAGAAATTCAGTTTGGTTGCTTTCAATACGCGCCAGTTTCAGTACAGTAAGGCCTCGACTTCATTATCAAACAATAAGGATATCAATATGTGGTACGTTATTTTCTCTCAAGACGTAGAAAACTCGTTGGAAAAACGCATGAGTGTCCGGCCACAACATTTAGAGCGCTTACAAACCTTGCAAGATGAAGGTCGTCTATTAACCGCAGGGCCAATGCCAGCAATTGATTCGGAGAATCCAGCAGAAGCTGGGTTTACGGGGTCAACAGTCATCGCTGAGTTTGATTCTTTAAGACAAGCTCAAGCATGGGCGGATGCCGATCCTTATGTTGCTGCCGATGTGTATCAACATGTTATCGTTAAACCCTTCAAGAAAGTGTTTTAAGATGAAAGTCATTCTCTGTGCTCTGTTTACAACGCTGGTACTGGTGGGTTGTAGCTCGAATGGTGATCAGCAAAAATATTTGGAAGCCGTAGCCAGTAATCGCGCGAATGTGATTAGCGCTGAGTTACCCTTAGAATTTGGGCCTTTGTCCGTGATGCGTGCCAGTGCTAAAGGCAGTACGGTGGAAATTATGATGATTTACAATGAGGGTCAAAAAGGAGCAAAGCCGATTGATCAAGTGTTGAAAACCAGCATCAATACCTACTGCTCGGATTCAACCACACGCGCTAACCTCGACCTCGGCTTGACTTATCGAATTAAAATGCGCAATACGCGGGGCCAACTTGTTGTGGACCAATTCATTAGTAAAGCAACTTGTTCGGCACAATAGTCCTCCCCTTATTAGTGATGACCACCACTTTATTCGTAAAAAACAGAGGCTTCATTTGAGGCCTCTGTCAAGATTAATGTGGCTTAACTTTGCTGGGGTTTAAGCTCTTTGCGCAGCGCTTTAGCTGCTGACACTAAGTTGGTCAGTGCTGCCTCCACTTCATTCCAATTGCGCGTTTTTAAGCCGCAATCAGGGTTAACCCATAATCTCTCTGCTGGAATTTTTTCCGCCGCTTTACGCAACAAACCTTCAATCCACTCTTGAGAGGGAATGTTTGGCGAGTGTATATCGTACACACCTGGGCCAATTTCATTCGGGTAGTTAAACTCTTCAAACGCTTTGAGCAGTTCCATATTCGAGCGAGAAGTTTCAATCGTAATCACATCGGCATCCAGTGCCGCTACTGAGTCAATGATTTCATTAAATTCGCTGTAACACATGTGAGTGTGGATCTGCGTTTCGGGTTTCGCACTCGCCGCCGCAATTTTAAATGCCTCAACCGCCCACGCCAGATATGTTTGATGATCACGCTTCTTCAATGGCAACCCTTCACGAATCGCAGGTTCATCAATTTGGATGATGTTAATGCCCGCTTGCTGCAGGTCTGCCACTTCATCACGCAAAGCAAAAGCCAACTGCTGAGTGATGGTTTGACGAGAAACATCTTCACGAGGAAACGTCCAGCATAAAATCGTTACAGGCCCAGTCAACATTCCTTTCATTTGCTTCGCAGTCAATGATTGAGCATAAGTAGACCACTCCACCGTTATCGGTTTTTCACGTTCAATATCGGCCACCACGATAGCCGGTTTTACGCAGCGTGAGCCGTAACTTTGCACCCAGCCAAATTGCGTAGTCTGGAAACCGGCTAAGTTTTCAGCAAAGTACTCCACCATGTCGTTACGCTCAGCTTCACCGTGCACTAACACATCGAGATCAAGTGCCTCTTGACGTTTTACTGCATCGGCAATGTGCCCTTTCGATGCATTGATATAATCAGCGTGTGCCAGTTTACCTTGGCGGTAAGCACTGCGCTGATGACGGATCTCACTCGTTTGAGGGAATGAGCCTATGGTTGTCGTTGGCAAAAATGGCAACCCTAACACTTCAGCTTGGTGATGAGCGCGCTCTGAATAAGGTGCACTGCGCTCAGAGAGTGCCGCCGTTATGCTGTTGACTCTCGCCTGTACATGCGGTTTATTAA
The DNA here is from genome assembly GCF_024743775.1 of Vibrio sp. RM-69-4. NCBI lineage: Bacteria > Pseudomonadati > Pseudomonadota > Gammaproteobacteria > Vibrionales > Vibrionaceae > Vibrio > Vibrio sp. RM-69-4. The sequence goes on along the minus strand of NZ_JAMQXI010000017.1, from coordinate 68,034 downwards.
CGTGAGTTGCCGTTTTACGTGCAAGTATCGGTTGGCTATAAGTTTCACAGGCCAGAATCGCCGCGTCATCACCGTCCAGTGCTTTACCAAGTAAAGCAACTTCTGTCACTTTTTGTTTGGCAAATGCAAACCAGCTTTGTACTTCATCACTGAGCTGCTGCTCAAGATCTAAATCGACCGGGCTATGCAAGAGTGAACACGAGCTCGCAATCCACAGACGATCCCCCAGTTGCTGCTTCACTGGCTGTAAACGAGCCAATAACGTCGCAAGATCGGCGCGCCACACATTGCGTCCATTGACCACACCTGCCGAAAGTACCCAATTTTTTGGCAATTTCTCTAGTACCGCGTTCAATTGATCGGCAGAAGCGGAGAGATCGATGTGCAATCCATTTACTGGTAGCTCAATGATTTTATCGAGCGTATCAAGCACCGAATCAAAATAAGTAGTCAGTAACAGTTTTACATCACCAGCGATCACTTGATAAGCCAACTTAAATGCATCTTGCCACTTTGATTCTAGCTCTAACGCTAAAATAGGCTCATCGATTTGTACCCATTCCACTCCTTGTTTAGCAAGCTTAGCTAAAATTGCTTGATAAGCGGTCAATAAACGAGGCAGTAAGGTCAGGCGATCAAATCCCTCTTCGACCTCTTTACCCAAGTAGAGGTAGCTCAGCGGGCCAAGCAGTACAGGCTTAACTTGGTGGCCTGCTTTCGATGCTTCATTGACTTCCTCAAACAGTTGAGGCCAGCTGACTTCGAACGTATCGTCTTGGCTGAACTCCGGCACAAGGTAGTGATAATTGGTATTAAACCATTTAGTCATATCAGAAGCTGCACTTCCGCTACAGCCGCAACCCGCTTGTGATTGACCACGTCCAACGCGAAAGAGTGTATCTAAATCAGGAAAGCCGTTTTTATGACGTTTAGGAACGTGTCCAAGGAGCAATGTGGTTGTGAGTACGTGATCATACCAAGCGAAATCGCCTACGGTTGAAAAACTCAGACCCGCTTGTTGCTGCTCAGCCCAGTTTTTCTGACGAATGTCATGCCCCACTTGCAATAACTGCGCTTGATCGCTTTCGCCACGCCAATATTTTTCTAACGCAAATTTCAGTTCGCGTTTTTCTCCAATGCGTGGATAACCTAAGATGTGAGTCGTCGTTGTCATGTCCCTAGTCCTTTTGCTGTTGATCGTGTCTGATTCTTTATCGCATAAGATAAAGATGTCTGGATGGCTAGACTATCCATCTAAACTGACCCACAGACAAGGTGCAATTATTCAACTTGTTTATTAAAAAAATTCATGTTGATTGCAGAGAGCTTTAATTGACATCAAGATAAATAGACGTCTAGATGTTTACAGCTCCATATTAAAAGCGTAACTTAGCTCAGAACAGCAGAATGGTCACCGTGTTGATGCGACCCACGATATTGGTATCAACTACCATTCTCTCAAAGGAATGAAGGAAAATAATGGCAATGATTGAACTTAAGCATCTGAAGACTTTAGTTTCTTTAAGGGACAGCGGCTCACTCACCTCAACAGCTACCGCGCTCCATTTGACGCAATCGGCCCTTTCACATCAGATTAAAGATCTCGAGACACGCATTGGCGGGCCACTGTTTCTACGTAAAACTCGCCCAGTGAAATTTACCTCAGAAGGAGAGATCCTACTGAAACTGGCTGACGAGATCCTGCCAAAGCTGGCCAGAGCTGAAAATGATTTAGCCAGTTTGAAAGAAGACGTCAATGGGCGCTTACACATGGCGATTGAATGTCACTCTTGCTTTCAATGGTTGATGCCAGCGCTGCGCGAATATCAGCTTGCTTGGCCAAGTGTGACGTTAGATTTTTCGTCCGGCTTTGGCTTTGAACCTTTACCCGCATTGCTGGCCGGCGAACTTGATTTGGTCATCACTTCCGATATTTTGCCTCGCTCAGAGGTACACTACGAACCACTCTTTGATTTTGAAATGCGCCTTATCACCTCTACAACTCACCCGCTTGCGGGAAAATCGGTGATTGAACCAGAGGATCTCGCCTCACAAACGATGCTCACTTACCCCGTACAAAAGCAGCGTTTGGATGTGGTGAAACACTTTCTACAACCTGCTAGTGTTGAACCCGCGAAGTGGAAACAAGCCGACAACACTTTGATGCTAGTACAAATGGTCTCTGCTGGATTAGGTGTGGCAACATTGCCAAATTGGGCCATCAGCGAGTTCTCTAGGCAGGGGCTTATTACCAGCAAGCCACTAGGGAAAGGTTTATGGCGTCGACTATTTGCCGCAACACGCCACAGCGAAAAAGATCGCCACTATTTACAAGCTTTTTTTGCCACCGCGCGCCAACAATGCAAAAGCCACCTTGACGGGATCAAGATGGCTTAAACTATTCGTCGTATCGACATGGCTATTTGAATGACAGTGCGGTTGGTTAACTGTCACTGCACGCTGCTTAGCACTAGCGTTGGTTCGCTTTAAATTGGTTGGTCAGTGGGTCGTATTGGTAACCTAAAACATCCAGCTTACCGACTACATTTTCTCTATCCATTTCATACATACTGGCAAGTTCTTCGAAGCTGTCACACTCTAAGCGTAGCTTCTCATTGACGATGCCAAGTAATATATTGCTATCAAAACGGCTGACGTTACTCAAATCCATGGCTCACTCCTATAGCAAAGAGACCACTAAAGACTAGCGGTAAAATTCGCACTAAAGAGTGACCCAGGTCTAGAGATTAAACAAACCTTGAAAACAAATACTGGTTGCCAGCATCAATAACAAGGCTGCCGTTAATTGAATTTTCTCAGCGCTTTTGGCAAACAAGATATGCCAGCACCACACGATAATACCTGCAATCATGAAACCGAATGTCGTTAGTAACGGCAATGTTGCTTGAGCCAACGTTTCGTCATCTAACCCGTACGCGTGCGGCACAACGCATAAAGCGATCCCCATCGAGCAGAGAATGCCCACAACGGGTAGAACTCGATGGAAAGCTTGTAAACGCGAGCGCGCTATCGTTAGTAGAAGGTGCGAGAAACTCGCGCCCAACAAACCAACCAACAGCAACATGGCGATAGAAGCTGACCAATGACCCTGCTCTGATATCTGAATCGCGACATAAGCCAAGGCAAGGCCATTCGCCAAATACAGTGCCCATAACGGGCCTTCATCTCGAGTTTTCTTGGTTTGAACTTGTGAATAGAAATAGAAGATGGAAAAGACGACCAAAAAGGCTTCAATTTTTAGTGAAGCCACTGCCAACCAAAGCACACCAATGGCTGGCAAGACGCGATGAATACGGCCACGTTGTCCAGGACAAATATCCCCTTTGACCAGCACTAACGTCAGTAAGATTTGCGCACCGAGCAGCATGGGTGAAAAAACAGAAAGTAAGGTTTGAATCATAATCTAAACATCATCTGGAAACATCTGGGCGCGATAATAGCAAAGAGTAAGCGCGGATGCCCAGAGAAGGTTACTGACTTTCGGCCAAATACCTCAGCACGTCCGCTTGAGTCAATAAGCCTTTGTAACGAGTGTTATCGACCAGTACCCATGGAAACGCATGTCCTTTTTCGATCAAATTCACCACTTGATTCAGCTCGGTGTACGCGTCAAGCTGAGTGAAATGAAATTTCATGATCTGATTCACGGGCTTACGCCATACAGCCGCTTCACGCGTGGTTTCAAGATCGGTCCCCATGTTCGGCGTCAGATATAAATTGAGTGAGGCCACATCGACGATGCCGACACACTCTCCTTGATTGACGACTGGCAGCACATCAACTTTAGTCGCTTTAATATACTGATAAGCAAGAGAGATTGGCTCACTGGGATCCAAATGTGGTTTCCCCTCTTTGAACAGATTGAGCAAACAGTTGGGCTTTCGCTCTTGTTCCACTTTAGCGCCTGAATACACAAAACGGTTACGATACTCCTTGGCCCGAACCAGTTCCTTAAGCGGTAGTGGTTTTGAAAAAATATAGCCTTGTATGTAGTCAATGCCCAATGATTTAAGCACCCAAACCTCATGCTCTGTTTCTACTCCCTCGGCAACCACTTTCACGCCGAGTGTGTGCGATAGCTCAGTGATCATTTTAACAATGCTGTACTTATTGCTGTTGACCTGAATGTCCGTGACAAACTCGCGATCTATTTTTAAATAATCAAAATTGCAATCACTGAGGTAGGTAAAAGAGGAATAACCCGTACCAAAATCATCAATCGCAACCGTTACGCCGCGCGATCGAAGAGCATTGAGGGCATCTACCTGATGAGATTGGCTATCAAAATAGGCGCTTTCAGTTAGCTCAATGGTGACTGATTGAGGCGTATCCGTGTAGCGATCAATGATCTCCATGGTATTGGTTAAAATCTGCGTCGCATCCATTTTGGTATTGAAAGAGCGGTTGATTGTTACCCCAACACCTTGGCCAAACAAGGTTTTTATCTTGGGTAAATCTTGCAAAGACAAGATACTGACACAACGATCAAGCTCGGCAATCAAATCCAGATCTTCCGCGATACCAATCATTTCTTGCGTGGTAAAAGCTAAATCGGGCACAGGCTTAAAACGGCATAACGCTTCGAATTTCGCAATGTTCCATGTTTTAGTATCGACAATCGGTTGGTAGTGTATCTCCAAGTCCTTCTGCGCAATCGCTTTAGCGACTCTGTCTTCCAAGTTTTTTCTACGTTTCACTTGTTGATGTATTTCACTGTGATAGAAACTGATGTTACGCGCTTCCCCTGCATGTTGTTCAAGCATTGCTTGCATCGCATGCGTCACCATTCGAGCTGGCGTTTTTGCATCGAACCCTAAAACAGACACACCAATTCGGCCATTAATAATCGCGGCGTGCGAGCTCGATTCGTTCTTTAACTCTTTCATAAAGCGACGGATCGCATGCTGGATGAGGCGAAAGTCGGTAGTTTTTTTGCACTCTGAACAGCTCAAACTGACCAAATAAATATCTTTTCCCACATAGCCCACCAGCTTTACTTCTTTACTGCGCGCCAAAAAGCTAGAAAGCATCAAAGTTTCTGTATGATGTAGCCCTGATTCAAACGCAGGTTGAAAAGCCAAAACAATTTGTGTTTGGCCTTTGGGGTACTCCATGCAATATGTTTCGAGCAAGGCTTTAAACTTTTGTTCGGTGGGTAGTTGCGTCAAAAGATCGATATCCCCGAGCGCCGTATCGGCTACGCGATGAAGATTATCGGCTAAATCGAGCGTCATCCCTACAAAGAAAACTCGGCCATCTTGCAGTACGATTTTTTGAATCGTTAATTCTTGTGGTGCAACCAGCCCAGATGCCCGACGATTGAGAATGACACCGCTCCAATGATCTTTGGTGTTGATGTCATGCCACATCGATTGGTAAAACTCTTTGGAATGCTTGCCTGCATTAAATAGGTTGGCTTTTAATCCAAGTAGCTCATTTTGTTTGAAACCTGAATGCTGCTCAAAATAGTGGTTACAAGCCAAAACCCGCGTTTGATCGTCGGTTAGGATCAAACCATGATGTGTATTATCAAACACTCCTTCAAAAAGCTTGGCCACCTCTTGCAATGATTCCAGTTTGAGCAGCGGTCGAATCGTACCTTGCAACTGCGTGAGAGAGGTACGCTCGATAAAAATCTCCACATAAGTTAACGCCTGATCCGAAATAACAAGGTTGCAATTTAAGGCATGGCTTTTGCCACTTTCAATCACATACTTGAAGCAGCGCTTCATCTCTGCAGCTTTGCTCGGCGTCATATAACGCAATAATTCTTGAATATTGGCTATCGAAACACGGGAATGAAGTAACGCATTCGCCGCTTTCAGATCACAAATAAATTCGGAAGTCGTTAGGTTAAACGACCAATCAATCGCATCATATCGAGCCACTGGCGGTTCTCGAAGCACTGCCTTTTCTCGTAGCTCTTGAGACTTCACCTGTGTCATATAGACTCCAACTCATTCAAATAATTGACCATTAATGGCACAGCATAGAGCAAAACTTAATCACAAGCCGTGAGTTAGCACTAATGATGTAAATGCAGTTGCTTATTTATTATTTTAGGCCAGACAAGCCATATAAAAAACGCCGAACATCAATACACCTCAAAAGGAGTAGCCTAGAACTATCGTAATCGAAAGAAAATAACGAACATAAAATGACCAATACGTTCGTTTTATAAGCTACTGAAATACATTAACTTGCCTTATTTGATTAATATATCTTGTCGATATGATAATTATTACTGATTGACGAGATTCATTAGCCTCTATATGGTACCGTTCCCACACCCAAGAGGTGCTGGAAAAACTAATCCGAGGTACTCATGAACAAACCCCTTTTTTCAGTCGCGCTAGGAGCGCTTCTGTTTACATCTTTTCAGTTCAGTGCTTCTGGAACGGAATCCGGAATATCAACTAGAATCATCAATGGAACCCCTGCTGACGCGGGTAACTTTCCCTTTATGGTTGCCTTACACTATTCAACTCTTAAAAGCTCTTTTTGTGGTGGCAGCTACTTGGGTGATAAGTATGTACTTACCGCCGCTCACTGCGTAGCAGGAAAAAACCCGCTCAATGCTGAGGATATTGAAGTGACGGTTGGAGCGTATGACTTACGTACTAATGCCGGTCGTCGGGTGAAAGTCAAACAAATCTATTATCATGAAGCTTATGATGATGAAACTCATGCTGACTATAACGAAAGATCCAACGACATCGCGATCCTTGAATTAGAAAACTCATTACCAATACAAGCAGTCACTCGCCCTAATACTGGTGCACTTGATACGCTAGCCGCTGGCACGGCTTTAGAGATAATTGGCTTTGGGGCAACGAGTTACAGCCAACTGTTGAATAAATCGAGCAATCCTTCTCAAATCTTGCGTAAAGCCGAAATATCGTTAATTGGTACTGCACAGTGCAGAACTTTGGGTGGCGGCTATTTAGATATACAAAATGATGCTTTTTGTGCGAGCAGTTACCCGCAAGATACCTGCCAAGGTGATAGCGGTGGCCCCGTTTTTATCAATGACGGCGGTAATTTTATTCAATATGGTGTCGTTAGTTGGGGGCGTGGTTGCGGCTTACAAGACGCGGCTGGCGTTTATGCCAAAGTCGACCATTTTAATGATTGGCTGACTCAAAGAACATCAAAGGTTTCTTTCCGACAATCTCAACACAAAAACGAGATTAAGTATGGGCTTCATACCCATCGCTTTAATTTTGTAAACGGCTCTGATGAGATTATTACCGCAAACAACGTCACACTATCTCCAGCTTCTGCAAATATCACAGCCGAAAACTGTTCACAAGGCTTGGCTCCGAGTAGCCAATGTTATGTTGATGTTTCTTATACCATTGATTCAATGATACCTGCTGATGTGCGCTTAGAGATTGACACTAACAGCCCACTAAACTTAGGAACCGTCACCTCGTCACTAAAGCTCAATACGGTTCTACAACCTGCTGCAAAATCACTAGAGGGGTTAATTACCGTACCCAATAGCAGTCTTAGTGTGAATGTAAACCCTTGGCTAGAAGAAGATGGTTGGCTACGTTCTGCCATTATGAACGATAAAGCGAGATCGGTTTTGTTTCTTGAAAACGTCCCTAAAGGAAAAGTAAGTTTTGATTTCCAAGTCTCCTCTACTTTTATTTATGATTCCTTAATTGTGAAAGTGAACGGTAGCACTTACATAATCGAAGATGGTGAACGTAGTGGCAGCAGAACGTTATATTTGAATGAAGAAGTCAACGATATCCGCTTTGAATACGTAAAGACATCAAGCACACCAACCGGCAGTGATGCGGCTTACATCAAAAATTTGAAATATGAAAAGCCTTACTCCTTTACCTTACCCCCACTTTCAGGAGGTTCAGGCGGCGGTAGTACTGGTGGAATGACTTTATTGTCAATGCTGGCCGCCTTATTGATTCGACGTCGTTACTTGAGCCACTAACTCTTGTCTAAAGGTCAACCCGTTTTATTACTGGTTGACCTTTTTACTATTGGTGCATCCTTTTTATCACATATCACTTAGTATCTCTCCGACACACTTACCGCTCACTTTATTAATAATTTTCTTTATAAATAGAACGCAAAGCCAATGTTCCGCTAGATACTACCAGTGCAAGTCGTTATAATGCGCGGCTCATTAATCAGAGGTCAAAATATGCACAGCAACGTCACTCCTATTCATCAATATAAAAAATACTGGGCAGAGTGCTTTGGAACCGCACCTTTCCTGCCAACCAGTAAAAAGGAGATGGATGCCCTAGGATGGGACAGCTGTGACATCGTGATTGTCACGGGTGACGCTTATGTGGATCACCCCAGTTTTGGTATGGCGATCATTGGCCGTTTACTTGAAGCGCAAGGCTTTCGCGTTGGGATCATTGCCCAGCCGCAATGGCAAAATAAAGATGCCTTCATGGCGCTGGGAAAACCTAATCTGTTTTTTGGCATCACGGCCGGCAACATGGATTCGATGATCAACCGCTACACCTCTGACAAAAAATTACGTCATGATGATGCGTACACACCCAATAATGAAGGTGGCAAACGTCCAGATCGCGCCACGCTTGTCTATTCGCAGCGTTGTCGTGAGGCCTATAAAGATGTGCCACTGGTGCTCGGTGGTATCGAAGCCAGTTTACGCCGCGTTGCCCATTATGATTATTGGTCAGACAAAGTGCGCCGTTCTGTGCTGTTTGATGCCAAAGCCGACATACTGCTGTTTGGTAACGCAGAGCGCGCATTGGTTGAAGTAGCGCACCGCTTAGCCAATGGCGATAATATCGCTGATATGACCAATATTCGCGGCACAGCCGTGAACCTGGCCGCTGAGCCTGAACATTACACCATCATTGACTCATCACGTATTGAGAAACCGGGTAAAGCGTTTGTTCCCGTGAACCCTTACGCGGTGGAAACGCAGTGTGAAACCAATCAAGAAAAAGAAGCCGAAGCAAAGCCAATCACCATTCGTCCTTCTCGCCATGATGCCGCCACAACAGCGGTTCGTTTGCCTGCTTTTGAAAAGCTCAATAATGACCGGATTTTATACGCGCATGCAAGCCGTGTACTGCATTTAGAAACCAACCCCTACTCTGGCCGGGCGCTGATTCAGCGCCATGGCGACCGTGAACTGTGGGTCAACCAAGCCCCGATCCCACTCACCACAGAAGAGATGGATTACGTGTTTGGCCTGAGCTACGCACGCGTGCCTCACCCTATGTATGGTAAAAGTAAAATTCCTGCTTATGACATGATCAAAACCTCGGTTAATATCATGCGCGGCTGCTTTGGTGGTTGTTCATTCTGCTCGATTACCGAACATGAAGGGCGCATTATCCAAAACCGTTCAAAAGAGTCGATTTTGAATGAGATGGAAGAGATCCGCGATAAAGTTCCCGGCTTTACTGGAACCATTTCGGATTTGGGTGGGCCAACGGCGAACATGTACCGTTTAGGTTGTAGTGATCCTAAAGCTGAGATGAACTGCCGCCGCCCATCGTGTGTTTTCCCCGGAATTTGCCATAAGCTCAATACCGACCACAAACATACGATTGATCTCTATCGTGAAGCGCGCAAAGTCAAAGGCATTAAAAAAGTGATGATCGCCTCTGGTGTGCGTTATGACTTGGCGATTGAATCTCCTGAATATGTACGTGAATTGGTCACGCATCACGTAGGAGGCTATCTCAAGATCGCCCCAGAACATACCGAGAAGAATCCGCTCGATCTGATGATGAAACCGGGTATGGGCACCTATAATCGCTTCAAAGAGATGTTTGAGAAGTACAGCGCTGAAGCAGGTAAGAAACAGTACCTCATCCCGTACTTTATTTCCGCGCATCCCGGTACAGAAGATGAAGATATGCTCAATTTGGCACTGTGGCTAAAATCAAACAATTTTGAGTGTGATCAGGTGCAGAACTTCTATCCATCGCCAATGTGTAATGCAACCGCGATGTATTACTCAGAGACTAACCCGCTCAAACGTGTGAAATACAAAAAACGTGAAGAAGTGACTGTCGCAAAGGGAGAGCGTCAACGCAGGCTGCACAAAGCGCTGTTACGCTACCATGACCCATTAAACTGGCCGATTATCCGTGAAGCCTTGATCAACATGGGTAAAAAGCATTTGATTGGTGATAAACCTAACTGCTTAGTGCCTGCGAATGATGTCGATGCACTCACGCCTGCGCAGCGTCGTAAATCTGGCCGCCACGGAGCGAACCGTTTTGCGACCAAACACACCAAAACTCAGCCGGGTTTTGATGCTCTTAACCCGCGTAAAGAGAACGCTACTTCACCAAGCAAATCGCCAAACAAACCACGCGCTAGCAGCGCGACAGACAACGGTAAGAAAAACCAAGGCGGCCCATCTAAACCTGCACACTCTCGCCCGACAAGTAAAGGCAAACCGTTTGCTCAAACCTCTAAACCAAGAGCGCCACGCGTAGAACAGAGATAATTCCAAAGCCATATGATCAGCACAATAAGGCTCCGAAAGGAGCCTTATTGTTTTTCAAAGAACAGCGTTAGTTTACCGACCTCGATACCAAATTTTTTAATTTTGGTCAGGTTAAACACCCGCTTTTCATCTTGCCGGTAAAGCCAGTCGTCAAAGGTAACGGTTAACGTAGAATCACCATAAGGTAAGGAAAAGTCATATTGCCAACGCAAAGCGTTACCCACTTCTTCCCCTTGGGCTTGGCCTAATACATCATCCGCTTGACCGATATATTTTCCATCAGCAAAACGTTCAATCACCCATACTCTTTGGCTTTTTTCACCATCATCAAAATTGAAGTCTTCAACCAAAGTAAGTTTATTCCCCTCAACTGTTCCGTCGATGGCAACCTCGAAACGACGCGTTTGCATCCCCGTATAATCTTGCACCATCCCCCATGCGAACGTTCGACCAGAGAAGTATTCAAATAGATCAAACTTAGGTTGCGTGGATTGGTATTGAGTGAGATCAGCGCTGCACCCCACTAACCAAAGTAGAAGTAACAGATAACTGCGTCTGGCTATCGCTTTCATGGTTGCATTCCTATCAATTGTTTGCGTAAGTGTGGGTATTGCGTCTGTGGCGACAGCCATATCGCGAGAAAGGCGTCATTTAACGCTTCGTCGACTACTGTACCAACCTGAGCTTGAACACCATTCTTAGGATGAAAAATAAAAGCGCCCTGCTGCCCATCGGAGGTGTAAATCAAGCGGTCGCCCTCAGTAACGCAGGGAAAAATGGACGATAGGTGCACCAGCCACGGTGCAATTTGTTGCTCGGTTAATTTGAGTTTTTGCCACTGCTCTGCGGTCGATTCCACCAGCTGTTTACTACTGATGTCGCGCTGATATTCAATTTCAAGCGCCAAGGGATGAGGTGATAAATCGCTTCCTTGCTCGTACTGCCCTGATGGGGTACGCAGCTGCGAGAAATAAATATCTAGCCATAACCAGCTTAAATTCGCTTGGCCAATCACTGGCCAAGTTTGCCACTCGGTCAGTTTATCGTCTGCCACCGCCGCAAAAGCATTATTCACCAAGCTGTGAAAGGCAATCACTATCAGTAACAGGTTGAATTTTCTTAGCCTATTTCTCTTTGCTAACATCATCGCTAAATACCCTAAGTATCAATGCACCGATCATCATCCACTGCAGCCACAAGATGGCCATAGTCAAACCCAATGGCCAATCAAAATGTACAGCGCCTAAACGTTCTGCCGCCCAATAACTTAAACTGCCTAACACGCCGACCATCAAACAAATGAGTTTGGATGAATAACGTTTCATCAGCACCACTAAATGGGAGGCATACCAAGAAAAAGCACCCCACAACACCATTAACCAAATGGGAAAGTCATTGGTAGCAAAGCGTAATAATCCGAAATACTGATTAAGGGCATCGATAACAATACCCACAATGGTTAAGGCAATTACCCTTTCCAAAGAGTAAGAGAAGTGCCGCAAGGAAAACATCAATGCGGCTAACATCATGGTCAATGCCAACCACTGCAAACGTTCTGTCCCCAACACAGCAACAAACCAGATCGCTTGAAACCAAAGAGAGACAGCAAACAGCGTTTTCATTACATCGGTCTTTGCAAAGTCATATGTACGGTGCTGATGGATTTTGCTAAAAATCCCCCCTCGCAGTAGCAGAAATAGTAACGCCACATACGCGTGAATCGCTCATCATACCCAAGTTGTGAAACCTGATGTTTTGCAAGCTCAAAACGGTGACGCCAATGAGCAAGCGTATGCGCATAGTCAGGACCAAGATCAAACAGGTTGCGAACCACTAAATCACTGTGCTGTGTCGCCGCCGTTGTCAATGCAGTAATTGAGGGTAAAAAACCGCCGGGGAAAATGTATTTCTGAATGAAATCGACATTATTGCTGTAATAATCATAACGTTGATCAGCAATGGTAATGGCTTGAATCGCCATCAAACCATTGGGTTTTAGTAGTGACTGGCACTTTTCAATATAAGAGGCGAGGTACTCTTTACCGACTGCTTCGATCATCTCTATCGAGACTAATTTATCGTACTGACCTTGTAGCAGGCGGTAATCTTGCTTGAGCAAGGTGATTTGACTCTCCAGCCCCTGCCGCTCTATCTGTTGCGCGGTGTAGTAATGCTGCTCTTCAGAAATGGTCGTCGTCGTGACCTGACAGCCGTAAGTTTTGGCCATGTAAATCGCCATCGCACCCCAACCGGTGCCAATCTCAATCACGTGGTCGCTTGCTTTGAGTTGCAACTGCTGGCACAAACGTTCCATTTTATTGATTTGCGCCTGCTCTAACGTTTCATCCAGATGCAGAAACAACGCGCTGGAATAGAGCATATTACTGTCTAAAAAGGTGTGGTAGAGATCATTGCCTAGATCGTAGTGGGCATGAATATTCTCTTTGGCTTTATCGATTGAATTTCGGTTGAGCCAATGGCTGACTTTATAAAAAAGTTTGGTCAACACACTACTGCGAGCTTCAATGCCATCTAATGCACTGACATTACGAGCCATCAGTTCCATTAGGCTGGTCAAATTCGGGCTATCCCACCAACCATCCATGTAAGCTTCACCCGCTGCAATACTACCCCCTTTTAATAAACGAGCATAAAAATGAGGGTGATGTATTTCAATAGTTGCATGGGGTTGATGCTCTTTAAGTACGCCAAAAGTCTCCTGACTGGACGCGCCTTCATTGGAAAAGGTTTCAATGATGGTTAAAGTGCCGACGTCTAAACGCTGTAGACAGCGAAAAATGAAGCTTCTTGCACTCTTTTGCAACCCTGTCAGTTGCTTGGGCAACGCGAGAGTTTGTGAATTAAGCATTGAGCGTTCTCCTTGTTATTGTTATTTAGACACTGTCTCTGTGTAGATCTTGCGTATTTATGAATGTGGATTGGAGTAGAAAGGTGCTCCTTTAAGCCACAGCTTTAAAGCATGCCAGTAAATACCTATTGTCACTTTTACGGCCATCACGGGTGTTTTGATCAATAACTTGAGTAAATTTTTTGAATTAAATGGTTGTGCCTTCATCGATAAAGTAGCATCGAAAACTTTACCTTCTTTGTGACATTCCAAATGCACACTCAATGACGAACCAAGCGGCTTCAACTTCCAATGATATTGCTGATCAATAGGATTGAAGGGAGAAACATGAAACGCCTTTTGATGACGCCACTGTTGCTGCTCTTCTCCCGCTTGTGCTTTCACCGCGTAGTAGTGCCGTTGATTCCAAGGTGTATTACTCACTTCGGCCAACAAGTATTGCCATTCACCTTGTTGATCATAAAGATAGTAGAAATTAACCGGGCTGAAATAGATTCCTAAATAACGAAGGTGACATACTGCTATCACCTTTCCAGAGCAGCGGTCGCCCGTCAGCTCATGAACTTTATCTTGTATGCACTGTTTTAAATCCCCTTCACCAAGATAATCGGCGCGCTGAAAACGCGCCCAGTGCCACCATTTTTCGCCAAACCCCCAAACTGAATCACTCAGTTGCTCCAGTTCATCGAGATCAATACACGGCATAAACAATGGATAATTGAGCGCATGTTCAATCGGTGTAAAGCGTCGGTGACGTACCATGCCAACCATCAAACAACTGTTGGGCTCCGTCTCCATCACGCCGCGCCTTTTAACTGCTGCGCTTGCGCTTCAAGTTGTGTCACCACATCCAGCGCACTGGTCACGCCATCTTCATGAAAACCATTGCGCCAATAAGCGCCACAGTACCAAGTGTTATTCACACCGTTGACTTCAGGCTTGCGTTGCTGAGCCGCGATAGATTGCGTGGTGAATACCGGGTGGTGATAAGTAAACTGTCGTAAAACTTTCTCACCAGCAATGCGGTCACCGCTGTTGAGCGATACACAAAAAGTATGAGCGCCTTTAATATGCTGCAAGATATTCATATTGTAGGTCAGCGCTGGTAAACGCGATTCTTGATCTGAACTGCCATCAAGCCAATAATTCCAAGCTGCCCAAGCGGCTTTTCGCTTAGGCAGCAATGATGTGTCGGTATGTAAAGTGACTTCATTGGCTTGATAGTGCATTACGCCGAGCACCTCTTGTTCAGCCTCTGTCGGTTGCTCTAACATACCTAATGCCTGATCGCTGTGACATGCAAAAATTACATGATCAAAGTGGTGTGATTGCCCATTAACAATGAGCTCGACACCTGCCGAGCCGCGTTTGACTTGTGTAACTGGGCTATCAAGATGAATCTTATCTTTAAAACCTTGCGTCAAGGGTTCGATGTACGCGCGCGATCCGCCTTCAACCACATACCATTGTGGTCGGTTAGTGATCTCTAGCAGGCCATGGTTGAGGAAGAAACGCAAAAAGAAACTTAACGGAAAAACCCGCATATCAGCCAAGGAAGATGACCAAATTGCCGCTCCCATCGGTAAAATATAATTTTCACAAAAATAGTCAGAAAATTGGTGCTCAAATAAGAAATCACCTAAGGTTTGCATTGATTGATGCGCTTGTTCTGCTTGTTGTTTCGCTAACCGATTGAAGCGAATGATTTCAAAAATAAAGCGATAAAAGACAGGGTTTAACCAGTTCCGCTTTTGTGCAAACAACGTAGTTGCGGTATGACCGTTATATTCCAGCCCATTCGCATCATTGCGCACACTGAAGCTCATTTGAGTCGGAATGCCTTTTACGCCAATTTCATTCATCATTGCGATGAAATTTGGGTAGGTCCGGTCGTTGTACACGATAAAACCAGTATCAACTGCATGATTTTGACCATCGAGCTCAATATCGACGGTGGCGGTATGCCCCCCAATGTAATGATTGGCTTCAAACACGGTAACATCATGATGTTTATGCAAATAATAACCGCATGTCAAACCGGAAATACCGCTACCAATAATGGCGATTTTCATACTCAATTCCTTTAATTACAAAACAGCTCGTTATTTAAGTAATGCCGCAACTAATTTGCCTTGCCATGCGTAAGGTAAGCTGCCAATCAAACGTAATAGGCTCGTAAAACGGGCCGGAAAATAGAGGGTGGTTTTGCCTTTTTCCAACCCACGGCGAATCGCCTGCGATGCATACTCGGCACTGACCATCATTGGCATCGAAAAACTATTTTTATCAGTCAAAGGCGTGGCAACAAACCCAGGATAGATCATCGTCACAGCAACACCTTGCGCTCGCCAATCTTGCATGAGCGAGCGTGCTAAGTAGCTAACCGCCGCTTTAGAAGCGCCATAGGCTTCTGCTCTTGGCAGCGCGATTTCACTGGCGATGGAACCAACGATCGCCACACGGTGGTTAGCAACAAAGTGATGCTGTATCGCCTCAATGCAATGAGCTAAACCCAAAACGTTTACGTCAAACACACGCTTAAACCGAAGTGAATCCATTTGACCATGATCGATGTATTCGCAATCGCCAGCGTTGAGGATCCACAGTGAAGGAGTAAAAGGCAGTTGCGATAAAGCCGATTTCGTTTGCTCAAAATCGGTAATATCAAACGCAATGCCTTGGATCTGCGGATACTCTTGATGCATTTGATTAAGCTTGGCTTGGTTACGCCCACAAGCAATAACTTGCCAACCCGTTTTTGCATAATCAACAGCTAGCTGATAACCAATACCAGAAGTGGCTCCCGTGATAAGTACACTCTTCATTGCCCTAACCTCTGTTTGATCGAACGAATAACACTTCCCAGCAGCGGAATGTGCTCATAGAGCATTTCTCCCAAGTCGAAGTAATCACGGTGATAAATAACTTGGTTGTCTTGAAACTTGAGATGGCTCATCCCTTGCACTTGTATAAGTTTTCCACGAGCTAGCCGAGGATGCTGCAAAGACATAGTCCATGTGAGAAAGCCGCAGTCACCGACTTGCTGGTGATCATGGATGGTAAAATCACAACGCTCTACGTTCTGATACAAACGAGCAAAATAATCCGATAGCGCACACCAACCTTCTATTCGATGAGCGGCATCCTCAAAAAGGACATTGTCGTGATAAACCTGACGTAATAAAGGCAAGTTCTCTTTGTTGAGTTGACGATAAACTTGAGCAACCGATTCGACATCCATTGTACGTTTCCATAAGTTATACAAAAACTTCACATGTACAAAATAGTACAAGTCGCTTAGTTATACAAAATATTTCTTGTATAACTTTGTATCTTTTCAATGCATACGTGGTTGCAAGGAATTAAGATCAAAAAAGAAAATAAAGACCAAAATTCCAATAGTTACGACGATCAAAAAGGCCAGCGTAATTCGCTGGCCTTCTCTTTTTAGTTAGCTTAGATTAACTATTGCGCAAAGCGGCGATGCGTTTATCAAGCGGCGGGTGACTCATCAATAATTCCGTCATTGAACGTTTACCGTTGATACCAAAAGCCATCATGGAACCTTCTAATTGAGATTCTTGCCCCATTTTTAAACGCTCTAACGCCGCAATCATCTTGTGTTTACCCACAAGCTTTGCTGCACCTGCGTCGGCGTGGAATTCGCGATGACGGCTATACCACATCGTAATAAAGCTCGCGAGGAAGCCAAATACCAATTCCAGCACCATAGAGATGCCAAAATAAACCATCATATTGCTACCGCCACCCTCTTCTGAATCACGAGACGACACGATGTTTGCGATAAAGCGCGATAAGAAAATAACGAAGGTGTTAACCACTCCTTGCATTAAAGTCATCGTAACCATATCGCCATTGGCAATGTGGCTCACTTCATGCGCCAATACCGCTTCGGCCTCGTCACGCGTCATGCTGTGCAATAGCCCCGTTGAAACAGCGACGAGAGAATCATCACGTTTAGCGCCGGTTGCAAAAGCGTTGATGTCCGGTGAATCATAAATTGCTACCGTTGGCATACCAATACCCGCTTGCTGAGCTTGACGACGCACCGTTTGCACTAGCCAATGCTCAGTTTCGTTACGTGGACTTTCAATCACCATTCCACCTACTGAGCGCAGAGCCATGCTCTTTGACATCAATAATGAAATAAATGAGCCGCCAAAACCAAACAACGCGGCCATGACGAGCAAGCCAGATAAACTGCCCGGCTGCATCCCCGTCACAGCATAAACAATATTTAATACAAGGCTAAGAACCAGAACCACCGCAAGGTTGGTTGCTAGAAATAACATGACTCGCTTCATTACTTATCTCCGAATGAAAAGCTTATTATGAGTGTAGGCTGCAAGCGACGCTAGCATGAACCTACACAATTTTTCATATACATATAGTCTAAGATTTGAAAAACAAGGTTAAGCGATAAATTGAAACATTTAATGTCTGACACCGAGTTTTCTAAAATCTGTTATTGAACAGCAAGATGGTTAACCTACCCTTACAGCACGTAATGGGCAATTGAACGCATAAGACTTTGGTCGTATTGAGAGTGCCAGCTAAAGTGACTACATTACATGGGGAAACAGACATTTTCGACGGACAAAGGACAGCATCATGGCTGAAACGAGCAACTATCAAATGGCGATTGATTTACTGTGTTGCCACTTAGGTCTCTCTGAAGATGAAGCTAAACAACAATTGGGAATTGGCAGTACACCATCCGCGCAGCAGCAAATATCTGACACGCAACAAGCACTGATGGGGCTGATGCAAGAAAAATAGCCGTTAGGCTGGCGAGAGTTTATGCTAGCTAAATTGAAACAGCGCCGCTCATGGCATCATGGGTGGCGCTGTTTTGTTTGTGTTGCCTACAATGACCGTGATTAATCTCGCGGCGGCGCTGGCGATAGAACTTCGCGATTACCATTATGGCCGGGAGCGCTCACAATACCTTGTGCTTCCAGCTGCTCTACAATTCTTGCAGCGCGGTTGTAACCGATTTTAAATCGGCGTTGTACACCTGAAACTGAACCTCGACGCGTTTCCACTACATGTTCAACCACTTGATCAAATAGCGGATCCACTTCTTCATCACTTTCCATCTTCTCACCGGGTAGCAAGGCTTCTGGTCCTTGGTCACCATAAGTGATCTCTTCTATGTAGTTCGGCTTACCGCGTGCTTTCCAGTTGTTTACCACCGCATGCACATCTTCATCCGAGGCAAACGCACCGTGAACCCGGATCGTGTGGCTAGAACCCGGTGGTAGATAGAGCATATCGCCCATACCGAGCAGTGATTCTGCACCACTTTGGTCCAAAATAGTTCTTGAGTCAGTTTTAGTCGAAACGGTAAACGCAACGCGGGTCGGAATATTCGCTTTGATTAAACCGGTGATCACATCAACCGATGGGCGCTGAGTGGCCAAAATAAGGTGAATACCCGCAGCACGAGCCTTTTGTGCCAAACGTGCGATCAACTCTTCTACTTTTTTACCCACCACCATCATCAGATCAGCAAATTCATCAACAACCACGACAATGTAAGGCAGTTTTTCCAGCAGTGGCGGTTCACTCTCCATACTGTCCCCTTCTCTCCACAAAGGATCGTGGATGGGGTGGCCAGCAGCAGCAGCCATTTTTAGCTTATCATTGAAGCCTTTAATGTTACGCACACCAAGCACAGACATTAATTTATAACGACGTTCCATTTCACCCACACACCAACGTAAAGCATTTGATGCGTCTTTCATGTCAGTCACGACTTCAGCCAACAGGTGAGGAATACCCTCGTAGATCGATAGCTCTAACATTTTCGGGTCAATCATAATAAAGCGAACGTCTTCTGGGCTCGCTTTATAAAGCATGCTGAGGATCATCACGTTGACCCCAACCGACTTACCTGAGCCTGTAGTACCAGCCACCAACACGTGCGGCATTTTGGCTAAATCCGCGACCAATGCTTCGCCTGCAATGTCTTGCCCTAAAACGATGGTCGTGGGTGATTTCGCTTCTTGGAATTGACGGCTTTTTATAACATCTGACAAATAGACGGTTTGACGACTCATGTTTGGCAGTTCAAGACCAACATAAGGTTTACCAGGGATCACTTCAACCACCCTCACCGCCATTGCCGATAAAGAACGCGCCAAATCCATCGATAGGCTAGAAATACGGCTCACTTTTACGCCTGGAGCTAAATCTAATTCAAAACGAGTGATAACCGGCCCCGGAAAGATATCAACCACTTGCGCTTGGATTTTGTAATCCGCGAGTTTAGATTCAACCAAACGAGCAACCTCCTCTAATGCCTCTCGGTCAATAAAGTGTTCACGCTTTTCTGGGTGATACAGAAGCTCTAACGTCGGTAGTGGCTCCGTCGGTTTAGGCAGGTTAGTTTCTTTTTGCATTAAAAATGGGTTTTGCTTGGCCGCCATATTGGCCTGAGCCGAAGACACCATGTTCTGAAAAGCCGTCACATCACTGTCTTGCGGGCCTAACGGTGGCTCGTCATCTTCTGACATCACATCAAGATCAGCAGCCAACGCTTGATCTGATTCATCTTCATCCAGCACATCCAAATTAGAAATAACCGGTTCAACACGCGACACATCAAGATCAACTTCTGTCATCGTAAGCGACGGATCGCTCACCTCTTCGTCCTCTGCCCATGCATATTGCTGAGCTTCTTGACTGGCATCGAGGTCGGCACTGGCTAATGCTTGATGCTCATTAGCTCTTTCATCTACCCAGTCTGCCGATGAAAGAGCAAGGTCATCCTCTTCCAAAGCAACAGATTCTAACTCTTCAATCGTTGCACTAAGTTGCTTGCTGCGATCAAATGGCACTTCATCTGAGTGAGTTTCACTGAATTCAGGAGAAGTGTTAGCCTGAGTTTTGGCCGCTGGCATGTGAATATTAAAACGTCTTGGCGAGTGAGTCTGTTCCAGCTCTTCTTCAACCGCTACCGCAGGCGTGTATTGCTCGGCCCCAAACGCATCGAGGGCTGATTTGACATATTCTTCATTTGGCGAACTAGACTCAACAACGGCTAAGTCTGCGGATGATGATTCAAGCGGCGACAATTCCATTGGCGACAAAACGGGCGCAATATCTTCATCTTTCTCACCACGTAATCGATTGATCAACGCAACGCCAAGAGAAATACTCATCGTGCCTAACCATTCCACAATGCTTAGCCAGGAGATACCCGTTAGCAGCGTAAAACCAGCGCCCCATAAAAAGAGCAATACTAGGGTTGAGCCTAGTAAATTAAGCGTTGGCAGCGCCAAACTGGTTAAGACATCCCCAATCACACCACCAGATGAAAAATACCAAATATCGTCAAAGTTGATATCCGCAAGGCCACAACTGGTCAAAATCAAGATGGTTAAGCCGAGTAAACGCGTTCCCCACAGCACAAAATCAAGGGGTTCATTCTCTTCTCTTTTACGCAGAAAAACCCATGCTAGCACAGTAATCATGAGCGGTATTGGGTAGGCCAGCGATCCAAAAATAAAGAACAAGGTATCGGCAATCCATGCGCCAATAATACCGCCTGCATTTTTAATATCGCCTCCCCACGCGGTTTGCGACCATGAAGGATCGGCGGGACTAAATGTTAATAAAGCGATGGAAAGAAGCACAGAGGCAAGCACAGCGACAATAAGCCCGCACTCTTTCAGACGTTGCGATCCATTGAGGCGTGAAGACTGAGGCTCTTCGCTGGTCTTAATAATGGTCTCAACTTTATTTTGGTTCTCTTTGAACATAAACCTAGATTCTGATTAACGCCAACACTCAAGGTTTATTGCGGCTTGATGCGTTGGTTTGGGTGAAAACAGTCCGAGCGGCAAAAGCCGCTCGGTTTGTTGTGTGATTTAACCACATCAAGGTTAAAAACCCAATTGGCGAACGTCAGAATGTGGAAAGAAGTACCACTATTCAGACAATCTGGCGTTATCGAGTTTTGATAACCAACTGGTTACTTTGCTTCACTTCTTCCATCACAACATAAGTGCGAGTGTCATTGACTCCGGGCAAACGCAATAGCGTATCACCCAACAATTTACGATACGCCCCCATGTCAGAGACTCGAGTTTTGAGAAGATAGTCAAAATCACCCGAAACAAGATGGCATTCTTGAATGTCATCCAGTTTTTGAACCGCAGTATTAAACTGTTCAAACACATCAGGTGCACCGCGATTCAATGTAATTTCCACAAATACCAACAGCGAAGCATCAAGATATTGTGGATTCAACAACGCGGTATAACCGGTAATGAAACCTTGACGCTCTAAACGACGTACACGCTCTAAACAGGGGGTTGGAGATAAACCCACTCGTTTTGATAATTCTACATTCGAAATACGACCATCTTTCTGCAATTCATTCAAAATATTGCGATCGATACGGTCTAAATCCTTGGACGGCCTTTTATAGTTGTCTGCCATTTTTTATTCCACCTTATTACTTCCTTGCAAAAATATATACTACAACTTTTTAATATTCAGTATCAAATTTTACACATTCACATCTATACTAGTCACAAATTCGAAACAACAACCCTACATATAGTTATAACAACCAAAAAAACCTAAGGAGTCAGGATGATCATTGGAGTTCCTAAAGAAATCAAAAACCACGAATATCGTGTGGGCATGATTCCCGCAAGCGTGCGCGAACTTGTCTCACACGGTCACCAAGTTTATGTTGAAACAAATGCCGGTTCCGGCATCGGCTTTTCAGACGATGATTACATCGCTGTAGGCGCATCCATTCTTCCTACTGCTTCTAACATTTTTGCGAAAGCAGAAATGATTGTTAAGGTCAAAGAACCTCAGGCTGCTGAACGAGCAATGCTCCGCGAAGGCCAAATTTTATTTACCTATTTACATCTAGCTCCAGATTTTCCACAAACTGAGGAGCTAATCAAGAGCAAAGCTGTCTGTATAGCCTACGAGACTGTAACAGATAATATGGGTCGCTTGCCACTATTAGCACCAATGTCTGAAGTCGCTGGTCGAATGTCTATTCAATCAGGTGCGCAGTGTTTAGAAAAATCACACGCGGGCTGTGGTTTGTTACTGGGTGGTGTACCCGGAGTCGCACCAGCAAAAGTGGTGGTGATTGGTGGTGGTGTAGTCGGTGCTAACGCAGCCAGAATTGCTGTCGGAATGCGTGCTGATGTGACGATTCTCGACCGAAGTGTTGATATGCTGCGTAAACTCGATGAAGAATTCCAAGGTCACGCTAAAGTCGTGTATTCAACAAAGGATGCGATTGAAAAATACGTCCTCGAAGCCGATTTAGTAATAGGCGCAGTACTGATCCCCGGAGCAGCAGCTCCTAAACTCGTAACTAAAGATCTGATTTCTAGAATGAAACCTGGCTCTGCGGTCGTTGATGTGGCAATTGACCAAGGCGGCTGCTTTGAAACCTCACATGCTACCACTCATGATGACCCGACCTATATCGTTGATGACGTCGTTCATTACTGCGTCGCAAACATGCCAGGCGCTGTGGCTCGCACATCAACTTTCGCCTTGAATAACGCTACGTTGCCTTACATTGTTAAACTGGCCAATAAAGGTTATCAACGTGCATTATTAGAGGATAAAGGATTCCTAGAAGGTTTAAACGTGATACACGGTAAAGTCACCTGTAAAGAGGTCGCCGAGAGTTTCAACCTTGAATATCTTGACCCATCTGAAGCTATCGCTCTGTTTAACTAACGATAACAATTTGCGGTAAAGCTCTCAATTCTTAGTCAAGTGCGTCATGCGCTTGGCTTTTATTTTTTATAAGCGTGAACCAATATATTGCGTGGCGTTACTTTCCTAGCGCAAAACTGCTCAATCTGCACCTCATAGCCTTGCTCTTGAAGATAAAGTGCCTTATCCAATACCAACCAAAGCTCAATCATGCGGCGAAATGCCTGTTGTACTAAGCCTATCCTTTCCATCTGCCAAAAACGCTGCTTGCCTTTACGTTCATAAGCAGGCCAATCCACTTCTGGTAATACGATGCCTTTTTGTGCCGCCGCCCAATAACAAAAAGCTAAAAATCCTTCGGCTAGTTGTGATTTTTTGAGGCTCGGAATTGGGCAATATTGATGATGCCCAAGCTCAGATCTTAGCAACAAATCAAAACCCAAACGAAACGTCATTTCTTGCAAACGATGACGGCGAACCCGCTCTCCCCCCGTAACGGTTTCTTGTAGCGGAATACGCAGCTCTTCTTTGGACAAGGCAAGAGAAGAAGTACGACCGTAGCTGGACATGGGTTGGTAGCTATCGGCTTTGATTAAATGGTAGCAACATGGTGAAAACGTAATCGCAGGCAAGCGATGAGCAACAGAATATTCGAGTAGGCGAACATGGAGATCACCACAGGCATGTAAAGCGACGGCATGCTGATTGGTATTGAAAACGCCAAACGCTTGCGGCTCAAAAGCGTCCCCTTGAATAAATTGCATCGGAAGATCATGTTCATCGGCGCAAGCTTGTCCTGCATGGCAGAGCTGCGACTGATATTCAAAACTAGTGACTTTTTGTTTTGACTGCGCTGCGATAATTCGACCTAAAAAGCCTTTACCCGCGCACCACTCTAGCCATTCCGTTCCTGAATGCCTAGAGAGGAGTGATTCGCTCATTAAACGAATTTGTTCTAGCTTTCTGCCAGGGATCCCCTGCTCTAAGTAAGGGCTGAGTGCTTGCTGAGTATTACGAGGGGCATCTTGAAGCCTAATCATGATATCCGCTTCTTTTAACCCCTCGATATACGGATGAAGTTGCTCAATGAGCGCTTGCGGCGATGACTTTAAGCTATCGATACTGTCCAAAGATAGCGTTTGCAACCACTGATCCAGCCTATGATCTGAATGTTTCCAAGGTGAACTGTCTAAGCCACTATGATGAAAGGGCTCAAATCGCCAAAAACGTTGGTTTTCAATTAAAAAAGCATCGATATGTTTGAAAAGCGCGCGCATATATCCCCCTAGAAAGGCCAATTCTAGGAGGTGATGGTTTAATTAGAAAGTGTTTCGTTTTAAATGATCGAAATTTGCTTAACGAACTGGCAATTCAATGTCTTTAAACATCTCTTCTATTTCGATATTCGATTTTAACGAGGTAGCCCGTTCGACGACAGGGCGAGTAAGATGAGGCGCGAAACGTTCCATAAAGTCAAACATATAAGAGCGCAGGAATGTGCCTCGGCGAAACCCAATGCTAGTCGTGCTCGCACCAAAAAGATGGCTGGCATCAATCGCGATAAGATCGGTGTCGCGTGATTTATCTATCGCCATACTTGCGATAACACCCACCCCAATTCCCATTCGGACATAAGTTTTTATCACATCCGCATCGGTGGCGGTGAAGACAACTCGCGGCGTTAACCCTACGCGATTAAATGCAGTGTCTAACTCTGAACGACCAGTAAAACCAAACACGTAAGTGACCAATGGATACGCGGCTAAATCCTCAATCGTTACCCGTTCTTTTTTTGCAAGAGCATGATCTTTAGGCACAACAATAGAACGATTCCAATGATAACAAGGTAGCATGATGGCATCTTGGTACAGATGAAGCGCTTCTGTTGCTATCGCAAAATTAGCGGTGCCTTTTGCAACAGCTTCCGACATCTGACTTGGAGTACCTTGGTGCATGTGTAACGACACTTTCGGATAACGCGCAGTGAATCCTTTGATTACATCAGGTAACGCGTAGCGAGCTTGTGTATGAGTCGTTGAAATATTCAGCGTACCCATCTCAGGGTGCGTATGCTCCCCTGCCACGGCCTTAATGCTTTCCACACGTGAAAGGATCTCTTGTGAGATACGAATAATATCTTCACCTGCACCCGTGACTTGTGTCAGGTGCTTACCGCTACGCTCAAAAATTTGAATACCCAATTCATCTTCGAGTAAACGAACCTGTTTACTAATGCCTGGCTGAGAGGTATAAAGGCTTTCCGCAGTTGCTGAGACATTCAGGTTGTGATTAACCACTTCAACAATATATTTTAACTGCTGTAACTTCATTATTGGCCCCGTAATCCATTATCAAAGATCCAGATCTTTCAATCATAGTTTATAATTATTAGTTATAACGCTTAACACTCTCAATTCAAAGCTTGATGATTCAAGAGCGAAGAAAAAAGTAAGTATTTTGCGTAGCTGACTAAATTTTTGCCAACTATCGCCCAATCTAAGCAATAAAAGGCAGTTTTTAGGGGTTAAAACAGGAATAATAAAAATAGTCAATTTGAAGGTGTAGTGATAACTAAGGATCGTGTATTCTTAATTGCTAGCCACTGAATTCTAATAAAGATACGGATTATATGAATATAGGTTTAATCATTGCTCTTGTAGCAGTTTTGCTGGTGTTAGTCCTTGGCTATAACATCATGCTTCAATACAAAGTAAAGGTCGAGTCAGCTAAAAAGCAGGAGTCGACTCGATATATCGCAATTATTGATGCGACAGAAGACCTTATCGGCAACGCACACCACATGCCGTTTAGTAAAGAACTCTTAGTGTGTTTAAATACCCGTATCCTTGATGCCCTACTTAGTATGTATGAGCTTGACCCGAAAAATAAGCAGTTAGCACAACGCATTGAGCATATGAAAGGGCAAATTAAGCATTTACAAGAAAACCACCCAGGTGGTGACAGTACAACGTTTAAAGTACCCACCAGCGATAAACAAGCTTTGATTATGCTTAAACTAGTGAAACGTTTAAGAGACACGATTCGTAGTGAGCACAATAAAGGACGTTTTGAAACACAATCTTACGTCGCTGAAAATGCGCGTCTAGAAACAATACAAATTCGAATCAACATTGAAAATGTTGTTAAGCGGGCAAATGATTCGATCGTTCGTGGGCAACCCGGAACTGCGATTCAGCTATTGCGTAAAGGGATCGATGTTCTGAGCTCAAAAAATGATGCTTATTCCAATCAAGCTCGTGAAAAACTTCAGTCAATGTATGATGACTTAGAAAAACGACGCCAAACAAAAAGTGCAACGGATCTTCAACAAATTGAAGATAACGAGAGAAATAGTGATATGGAAGCACTGTTTGGTGAAAAGAAAAAATGGTAGCCCATTATTTTTGATTAGGAAGTATTTTTAAGGTCGCATAAGCGACCTTTTTCATACAACAACGTAAAGAAAACATTAATTTAAATTAACGTATCATTTATCGCTTTTAGGACTTCATCCGGTCTTGTTGCCTGAGTAATTGGGCGACCGATGACTAGATAATCTGAACCAGCTTTTATGGCCTCACTCGGAGTCATAATACGTCTTTGGTCTCCTGTTGCAGAACCAACAGGACGAATCCCTGGCGTAACTAATTTAAACTCTTGACCAAGATGGCTCTTAAGCATGTGCGCTTCTTGAGCTGAGCATACCACTCCATCTAACCCTGCATTTTGAGTTAGGCTAGCCAGACGCATTACATGCTCTTTAGGCGCAACATCGATGCCAATACCACGAAGATCAGGTTGTTCCATACTGGTTAGTACTGTGACAGCAATAAGTAGTGGTCTATCGTTGCCATAAGGTTCAAGAATCTGGCGAGACGCCGACATCATTCTCTCCCCACCACTGGCATGAACATTCACCATCCATACGCCAAGCTCAGCCGCCGCACGCACGGCTTTAGAGCACGTGTTGGGAATATCATGAAACTTTAGGTCTAAGAATACCGAAAAACCTCTTTTGTGTAGCTCACGCACAAAATCGGGACCAAACAGGGTAAACATCTCCTTACCCACTTTTAATCGACAGCTGCTGGGGTCAATTTTATCAACAAAAGCTAACGCTTCCGCTTGTTGCTCATAATCCAACGCGACAATTACTCTCTGGTCTTTCATTTTCACTCCTAAAATAATTAAGCTAAAAAAATGCAGCTTTCATAAGCTGCAGTTTTCGAGTCGATCAGTAACTCCAGTACATGAACTCTATTCACCATCCAAACCACGGATAGGTTTAATTGAACCCCAATTCTTACATGATGGGCAGTGCCAGTAGAGAGAATGAGTTGAGAAACCACACTTTCTGCATCGGTAGTGAGGTTTTACTTTTAGTTGCTCACCTACCAATTTTTGCAAGGTCGACAAGCTCTCTTTCGCTCGACCTTCCTCCGCTTCGATGAGATGGTAGTCAATTAAACGGTAGAAGCCCTTCATGGTCGGATTTTTAACCAATTGCCGTGTCAAAAGTTCCTGTGCTGCTCCAGCACCATCATGTTGTGCCACCAACTGTGCGAGCATCAGTTCAGCTGACACTCCAGCTTCATTGATAATGCACTCGCGTAAAAACTCAACAAGTTCACCCTCTTTCCCAATATGGTGATAGCACTCAGCAAGCGTAGGCAATACCTCGCCGATAAAATCAATGTCCTGCTCCAAGACCATTTGCATATACTGGATTGTATGACGGTAGTCATCATTTTCAAGATACAGCTTACCTAAAGAGATCGTTGCGCGTACACATTTCGGATCTTCAGACAGCGCTTTTTTAAGATATTGAATCGCTTTGCTATCGCGTCCTTCAGCCTTCTCTTGCATTGCAAGTTCACACCAAAAATGGGCTATAACACTGTGCATCCTTTTTCTGCCTAATTTTACCAACGCATAAGCGTAATCGATAGCTTTATGCCACTCTCGAGTCTGTTGGTAAATAGAAACCAATTGTTGCAACGCCGCTTCTTTGTGTTCGGGCTCTTCAATCAGTTGTTCAAATATTTTTTCAGCGCGGTCGAGAAAACCTGCCACCATATAATCTTTTGCCAATTGTTGTAAGGCGAGATTTTTTTGGTCAATAGTAAGACTTGAACGAGATATGAGATTTTGATGGATGCGGATAGCACGATCAACCTCTCCTCTTGAACGGAATAAGTTGCCCAGCGCTAAGTGGGTGTCAATCGTTTCATTGTCTACTTGGAGTAGCTCGATAAAATGGTCAACGGCCTTATCTGATTGATCAGAAAGCAGTAAGTTAAGACCCGTCACATACTGACGAGAAATTTGGTGAGAGTGTTTCTGCTTGTCTTGCTGAGCACTACGATTTCCCATATACCAGCCGTAGGCGGCGGCAATCGGTAATAGCAAGAAGAGAATTTCTAACATCAAGTCAGCCTTTATTTCACTACGCTTTACTTGTTACAGAGCTGTTCTCTGCTGTTTGCTTTTTCAGTTGCTTATTCAACTTTCTAACTTGCAACTGAGACTTGAAGTAGAAGCTACTGCCAAGCAAACAAGCAAGTAAAAAACCAGAGACAAAGACAGTGCCAAGTAAAGTAGACAGGTGAAATTCGCCTTGAGCGATCAAATAGTTAAACGTCACAACTGCTTGATTTTGAGCCCCTAATGCTAAAGCAATCAAAAAAAGTGCAAGAATTAGAACGATTTTTATAATTTTCATATGCCACTACCTATCCAGTATTGATCTGGTCTGATTATGCAGGAAAATGGCCTTACAAACCATGTCTATTATGGATTCCTTTCTTAAAAAAACGGCATACTTAAACTGTATGCCGTTTTTTAGAATACTCTCTAAATCGCTTTAGATATTCTCATTAACTCGCTCACGTAACTCTTTACCTGGCT
This sequence comes from Vibrio sp. RM-69-4, assembly GCF_024743775.1. Taxonomy (NCBI): domain Bacteria; kingdom Pseudomonadati; phylum Pseudomonadota; class Gammaproteobacteria; order Vibrionales; family Vibrionaceae; genus Vibrio; species Vibrio sp. RM-69-4. The sequence continues at coordinate 39,028 of NZ_JAMQXI010000017.1, read as the reverse complement.
TGAAATGAGGGACGAATTTGCCATCCAACACCACTTTATCACCGGTTTTAGGATTACGACCTACTCTAGGCTCACGATAGTGCAAAGAGAAACTACCAAATCCGCGAATTTCGATTCGCTCTCCGCTTTCTAAAGTTGATGCCATATGTTCAAGAATATCTTTCACAGCGTCTTCAATTTCTTTAGCAGATAGGTGCGTTTTCTCAGCACAGAGTCTTTCTATCAATTCAGACTTAGTCATAGTTTCCCTCATTACTTATCAAAGTAGGCACTAACTGAAAAAAAAGGAGCCTTACGGCCCCTTTTAGCGAGTTAGATTATTCGCCTTTAGCAGCCTTGAATGCATCAGCCATAGCATTACCAAACGCACCTTCATCAGCTTTGTTCAGAGTAGCCATTGCTTCTTGCTCATCAGCTTCATCTTTAGCTTTGATAGATAGGTTGATTACGCGGTTTTTACGGTCTACACCAGTAAATTTCGCTTCAACGCTGTCACCAACGCTTAGGACTAGAGACGCATCTTCAATACGGTCACGAGATGCTTCAGAAGCACGGATGTAACCTTCAACGCCGTCTACAAGTTCAATTGTAGCACCTTTCGCGTCAACTGCAGTAACAGTACCGTTAACTAGAGTACCTTTTTTGTTATCAGCAACATATGCGTTGAACGGGTCGTTTTCCATTTGCTTAACGCCAAGAGAAATACGCTCACGCTCTGCATCTACTGCTAGAACAACTGCAGAGATTTCATCGCCTTTCTTGTAATCACGTACCGCTTCTTCTCCAGGAACGTTCCAAGAGATGTCAGATAGGTGAACTAGACCGTCGATGCCGCCGTCTAGACCGATGAAGATACCGAAGTCAGTGATAGACTTGATCTTACCAGTAACTTTGTCGCCTTTAGCTTGCGCTTCAGCGAATGACTGCCATGGGTTAGCTTTACACTGTTTAAGACCTAGAGAGATACGACGACGCTCTTCGTCGATATCAAGAACCATAACCTCAACTTCGTCGCCAACATTAACAACTTTAGATGGGTGGATGTTCTTGTTAGTCCAATCCATTTCAGAAACGTGTACTAGACCTTCAACGCCTTCTTCGATTTCAACGAAGCAGCCATAGTCAGTTAGATTTGTTACACGGCCAGATAGTTTATGACCTTCTGGGTAACGCTTAGCGATAGCTACCCATGGATCTTCGCCAAGTTGCTTAAGACCTAGTGATACGCGAGTACGATCACGATCAAACTTAAGAACTTTAACTAGGATTTCGTCACCAACGTTAACGATTTCTGATGGGTGTTTAACGCGTTTCCAAGCCATATCTGTGATATGTAGAAGACCATCAACACCACCAAGGTCAACGAATGCGCCGTAGTCAGTAAGGTTCTTAACGATACCTTTAACTTCAGTGCCTTCTTGTAGAGTTTCAAGAAGTTCGTCACGTTCAACGCTGCTTTCTGATTCGATAACAGCACGACGAGAAACAACAACGTTGTTACGTTTCTGGTCTAGTTTGATAACTTTGAACTCTAGCTCTTTGTTTTCTAGGTGAGTAGTGTCACGGATAGGACGCACGTCAACAAGAGAGCCTGGAAGGAAAGCACGGATACCGTTTAGTTCAACAGTGAAGCCACCTTTAACTTTACCATTGATAATACCAATAACAGTTTCAGCTTCTTCGTAAGCTTTCTCAAGAACGATCCAAGCTTCATGACGCTTAGCTTTCTCACGAGAAAGTTGAGTTTCACCGAAACCATCTTCAACAGCGTCTAGAGCAACGTCTACTTCAGAACCAACTTCAACTTCAAGTTCGCCAGCAGCGTTCTTGAACTGTTCAGCAGGGATAGCAGACTCAGACTTAAGACCAGCGTCAACAAGAACGAAACCATTCTCGATAGCGACTACAGTACCTTTAACGATTGTACCTTGTTGAAATTGTGTTTCGTTTAAAAACTCTTCAAAGAGTTGAGCAAAAGATTCAGTCATTTATTTAATCTTCAATAATTAAACTTCCATGGGTATCCTACCGCATGGGGTTATTAAATTCGCCAGTCATCATCCTTGCGACCGACGCTCTTACCTAGCAGAACTACTCTGCCAGCTTAGATTCTACGTATTGTAATGCTTCTTCTACAACTTCGTCGATAGACATTGAGGTTGAGTCAAGCAATAGCGCATCCTCTGCAGGGCGTAATGGGGCCACTGGGCGGTTACGATCTCGGTCGTCACGCTCTTGGATCTCGCTTAAAAGGGCGTCAAATTTAACATCTAGCCCTTTGAGTTGCAACTGCTTAAAGCGACGTTGGGCTCGCTCTTGCGCACTGGCATCGAGGAATATTTTCACTTCTGCTTGAGGAAACACAACGGTGCCCATATCACGTCCATCAGCAACCAGTCCCTGCCCTTTCGCAAAGGCTCGTTGGCGACGTAATAATGCCTCACGAACTCTAGGCAATGCCGCTACTTTTGATGCCGCCATTCCTGTCTCTTCTTTGCGCAATTCTTTCGATACGTCCTCACCTTCAAGAATCACTCTAACCAAGTCGCCTTCTGCGATAAATTGGACATCTAAATGTGTCGCCAGAGGAACAAGCGCTTCTTCCGACTCCGTATCCACACCGTGGTGAATCGCCGCCAATGCAAGAACGCGGTAAATAGCTCCAGAATCGAGCAAATGAAAGCCTAATTTCTTAGCCAACAACATACAAAGAGTGCCTTTACCTGCACCACTTGGTCCATCTACGGTAATTACCGGAGTGTGAGAGGACATGATTTACTCCACTTAGTTTTTATGCGGCTTGCTTGCTCGCTTTTGTCGGCGACAAATTATAGTGCTTATCCGTTACAGGCGCTAGGAAGGAATGGTGGTATGACTGAAATTTCACAGTGATACAAGCGTCGCTTTTAGGGGGCGACGCTTTTGATAGAGACTCTTATAAAATAATACGCTCAGCGTTTTGCCTGACAATAGCGGCACCAATACCTTTCACCAAGCTCAGATCTTCTTTGGTTTTAAAATCGCCATTTTGTTGACGATATTCAACAATCGCTTGTGCTTTTTTAAGTCCAATACTTTTCAACAAAGTAGCAATTTCCTCAGCGGAAGCCTGATTTATATTAACCGTAATTTCAATGCCTTGGTGCGTTTCTACCACCTTTTCTTCTGCTAATGTCGGTGAAAGAGGCAATACGATACTTAGAAGTAATAACCCGAGTTTTGTTTTCAATTTCATATGAACATTTCCTTGTTTATTAGTGGGTACCAATATTAATTGAGCTTGGAAATGAGAGGGAATCAAAAAGGTAGAAATTGAAATGGGCTGCATAAGCAGCCCATTTTGAGTTTCATATCAATTACATTACTAGCCTTTATTGGCTCACAACATAATATTCAATGTCTGTATTTTTACGCAAAGTTGTAAGTATCGCAGCCAAATCACGTTGGCTACCGATGCGCTCTAACTGAGCCGTAATTTGATCGTTGTACTGAGGTGTGACTTTAGCCTCAACCTTATGTAGTTCAACAAGAACAATATCACCGTTCATTGCTTTCGCTTGACCGTAAACCACACTATCTGTAGCGGGTTTAGGAAGAGAAAACACCGTACTCGCCAATGGAGAGCTACGATCAATCATTTCCAAGTCAGCAAATTTTAACCCACGCTGTTCCAATAAGGATTGGTCACCTTGCTTTAGGGTATCAATCAATTTTGTGGCTAACTCAATCGCTTGTTGTTCGCCTTTGACTTTAGAAAGCTGAGCAACCACTTGCTCTTTCACTTCAGCCAAAGGAAGAACTATTTGTTCCCGAGCATCATCAACACGAACAACGATAACGTGTTCTGGGGCAACTTCTAATACCTCAGAATTGAGCCTATCTTCTTTTACCTCTGGGCTTAGAATAGCTTGAAGAACAGCTGGATTTTTAAGAATTTCAGGCGCATCTTGCTGAGAAATAAAATCGGTTTTCTGAATCTTAGCTGAGATAGCGTTTGCTGCTTCATCCAGAGAGTCAGGTGATTCAAATGCCACTTTTTCTAGCTTAGTCTGCAACTCATAAAACTGATCAGCGGCCTTTTGGTCTACCATTTCAGCTTTGATTTCAGAGGCAACCTGTGCGTAGGGCTGTGCGATAGGGGCTTTAACATCATCAAGACGGATAATGTGATAGCCAAATTCAGATTTGACCAACCCTGTGATATCCCCTATCTGTTCGATAGCAAAGGCTGCTTGTTCAAAAGCTGGGTCCATCACATCATGTTCAATCCAACCTAGTGACCCCCCCTCTTCTGCGCTTCCTACGTCTTCTGATTTTTCTTTCGCTAAGGTCGCGAAATCAGCGCCAGCATTCAGTTCATCGAGAATCGCCTGCGCTTTAGTTTTATCATCACCTTGAACCAAAATATGGCTTACTTTACGCTGTGCTTGAGTGGAGTATTTGTCTAAATGCTCTTGGTAGTACTGCTCGGCCTGTTCATCAGACACTACCATTTGGTCTTTCAATTGTTGGGCAGAAAGCTCAATATAAGCCACTTTAACCTGCTCTGGACGAGTATAGCGCTCTGCATTTTGTTGATAATATTGAGTAATTTCTTCATCACTCAACTCAACATTTTTAGCAAACTCGCTGAGTGACAATGTGAGCGCACGGATATCGCGGGTTTGAGAGATCAGTTCACTTTGCTGATTAACCTCACCCTGCAACGTAAATTCACTACCTTGAATAGCACTAAGCAACTGGTTACGAATAAGATCACGACGCAGATATTCTGCAAAGCTTTCAGCAGAGAAACCCGCACGGCGAAGAGCCGCTTGATAGATTTCTTGGTCAAACTTACCGCCAGTCTGGAATTGAGGCATGTCTAAAATCATTTTACGAACCTGATCATCGCTCACTCGTAAACCTAGTGATTGTGCATGCTGCTCCAACAATAAATCGTTAACCATACGATCAAGCACTGACTTACGAAATGACTCGACATACTGAGGATCAGCGAGCAAGTTAGCAAAATAATCCCCTAATTGGGATTGCATGCGATTGCGCTCGTTCTGGTACGCTTGTTCAAATTCACCACGGCCAATCTCACTATTGCCAACTTTGGCCGCAGCATTACTACCACCGCTGACCAAGTAGCTACCGACACCTGCGAATACGAATGATAAGATAATCATTCCTAGAATAATTTTCACCGCGATGCTGTTCACGCCTTCGCGTAATCGATCCATCATAATCTAACTGCTCTCCGGATAAGAAGCTTCACACTTCAGCCTAAAAATTGAATAGCGCGATAATATCAGAAAAAGAAATGCGCATCAGTAGGATGCGCATAATTTCAAAAGGTTCGAATTAATTTTGCGCTTAAGCCGCAAAAAATAACGATTTTGATTAGTTACAAGCGTCTTTAAGCGCTTTGCCTGCTTTGAAAGCAGGTACTTTTGCTTCTGCGATTTGGATCTCTTCACCCGTTTTAGGGTTACGACCCGTGCGCGCTGCACGAGTGCGAACGCTAAATGTACCAAAGCCAACAAGCGCTACTTGATCGCCAGATTGAAGAGTGCCACTAACGGCTTCGATGAATGCATCAAGAGCACGGCCTGCCGATGCTTTAGAGATGTCAGCGTTTTCTGCGATTTTTTCTACTAATTGTGTTTTATTCACTGTGATTCCCCTTTGCGTCACCCATTATTATTTTTTAACGGTGACTTTTCGTTCCATTAAGTTCCCAAACTAGCTTGAAGCCTTATTACATCTGGGCTGCAAGCTATAGGGGCTTACGTTAGCGCCCAAAAAAAACGCTGACAAGCCTTTTTAAGCCTATCAGCGTGATCTTTTACTTATTTTTGCTGCACATCACTATTTTTTAGCATCAAATTCAACCCCAGAAGGGTCTCGTTCAAGTGCGATCTTCAAAACTTCATCAATCCATTGAACGGGAATGACTTTTAGATCAGCAATCACATTTGCAGGGATCTCTTCCAAATCACGCTCATTCTCTTTTGGGATCAATACGGTGGTGATACCACCACGATGTGCTGCGAGCAGTTTTTCTTTCAAACCACCGATAGGTAATACTTCACCACGCAACGTTATCTCACCCGTCATCGCGACTTCCGCTTTCACAGGATTACCCGTCAAGCTAGAGACAAGCGCCGTACACATAGCAATACCCGCGCTTGGGCCATCTTTTGGTGTTGCGCCTTCTGGCACGTGAACGTGAATGTCACGCTTTTCATAGAAATCAGCGTTAATCCCTAATTTCTCGGCGCGTGCGCGAACCACAGTCATCGCAGCTTGAATAGATTCTTGCATCACCTCGCCCAGAGAACCAGTTTGCGTCAACTTGCCTTTGCCAGGCATTGATTCGGTTTCAATAGTCAGCAAATCACCGCCTACTTCTGTCCATGCTAAACCCGTAACTTGGCCAATTTGGTTACTGTCGTCGGCTTTGCCAAAATCACAACGTTGCACACCTAGAAACTCTTTTAAATTCTCTTGGTTGGCTACCACGGTTTTTACGTCTTTATTCAACAAGATTTTCTTCACCGCTTTACGGCAAATTTTTGAAATCTCTCGCTCTAAGCTTCGTACGCCCGCCTCACGTGTGTAATAACGGATAATACCAATGATGGCTGAATCTTCGATAACAATTTCATGAGGCTTCAAACCATTCCGCTCAACTTGCTTAGTCACTAGATGGCGTTTAGCAATATTCAGCTTTTCGTCTTCTGTATATCCGGAAAGGCGGATAACTTCCATACGGTCAAGCAGCGGACCTGGGATGTTCATTGAGTTTGATGTCGCAACAAACATGACATCAGACAAGTCATAGTCCACTTCTAAATAGTGATCGTTAAAGGTGCTGTTTTGTTCAGGATCAAGCACCTCCAACAATGCGGAAGATGGGTCACCACGCATATCTGAAGACATTTTGTCGATTTCATCAAGCAGGAACAGTGGGTTTTTCACGCCAACTTTCGCCATTTTTTGAATCAACTTACCCGGAAGAGAACCGATGTAAGTACGGCGGTGACCACGAATTTCTGCTTCATCACGCACTCCACCTAACGCCATACGGGTATATTGTCGACCTGTTGCCGCCGCTATCGAGCGGCCAAGAGACGTTTTACCAACGCCCGGGGGACCAACAAGACACAAAATTGGCCCTTTCAGCTTGTTGATACGACTTTGTACCGCGAGATATTCTAAAATACGCTCTTTGACACGATCTAAACCATAGTGATCGGCATTTAAAATCTCTTCAGCTTTTGCCAAATCTTTCTTAACTTTTGAACGTTTGGCCCAAGGAACATTGACCATCCAATCAATATAGCTACGCACAACGGTTGCTTCTGCAGACATTGGAGACATCATCTTTAATTTCTGCAGCTCTTGTTCCGTTTTTTGGCGCGCTTCCTGCGGCATTTTGGAATCGTCAATCTTCTTCTTCAGCATTTCAAATTCATCAGGTGCGTCATCCATCTCACCTAATTCTTTCTGAATCGCTTTCATCTGCTCGTTGAGGTAATACTCACGCTGAGATTTTTCCATCTGTTTTTTAACACGACCACGAATTCGTTTTTCAACCTGTAATAGGTCGATCTCCGCTTCCATTTGTCCCATTAAAAATTCCAAACGTTCACTGACATCAACAATTTCGAGAACTTTTTGTTTTTCAATCAATTTCAATGGCATGTGAGCGGCGATGGTATCAGCCAAACGCGCTGCTTCATCAATCCCATTTAACGACGTTAATACTTCAGGCGGGATTTTCTTATTGAGTTTGATAAAACCATCAAATTGGTTGATTGCGCTGCGAACGACGACTTCCTGCTCTTTATCATCCAACTCAGGAGTGACAAGATACTGCGCTTCTGCGGAGAAAAATTCACGCTCGATGAAGCGATCAATTTTCGCTCGCTGTTGGCCTTCAACCAACACTTTCACGGTACCGTCAGGTAATTTCAGAAGTTGTAAAATCGTTGCAACTGTCCCGACTTCAAAAAGATCTTCAATTTTCGGTTCGTCGGTTTCCGCTTGCTTTTGTGCCACAAGTAACACTTGCTTGTTGTTATCCATCGCCGCTTCAAGGCATTGGATGGATTTTTCTCTGCCAACAAACAAAGGAATGACCATGTGAGGATAAACCACCACGTCACGTAGAGGTAGTACGGGGATCTCGATACGCTCGGAACGTTCCAAGTTCATATTATTCTCTCTTCCGCTTCAACTGATTACCGAGTATATGGGGGCTAACTCACTGGATTCAATAACAGAATAAAAAAAAGGAGGTATTTGCTACCTCCTTTAAATATTTCTGATTGAGATTTACTCTGCGCCAGCCGCTTGGCTCTCATTTCCGCTGTAAATTAGTAGCGGTTGTGATTCACCATTAATGACTGATTCATCGATAACCACTTTGCTGACATCGTTTACCGATGGCAGTTCATACATGGTTTCGAGTAGTACACCTTCCAATATTGAGCGTAAACCACGTGCGCCCGTTTTGCGGTTCATTGCTTTTTTTGCAATGGCGCGCAATGCGTCTTCACGAAACTCTAGGTCAACGTTCTCTAACTCAAACAAGGCTGCGTACTGTTTCGTCAGCGCGTTTTTCGGCTCACACAAGATTTGAATCAGTGCTTCTTCATCCAGCTCTGTCAAGGTAGCCGTTACGGGAAGACGACCGATAAATTCAGGGATCAACCCATATTTTACCAAATCTTCAGGCTCTACTTGATTGAACAACTCACCGATAGTTTTGGTTTCATCTTTAGAGCGAACTTCCGCACCAAAGCCAATACCTGAACCTGTCGCAACACGTTGTTCAATCACTTTATCTAGGCCCGCAAATGCACCACCACAGATAAAGAGGATTTTGGATGTGTCTACCTGTAAAAACTCTTGTTGTGGATGCTTACGGCCACCTTGCGGCGGAACCGAAGCGATAGTGCCTTCCACCAATTTCAACAGCGCTTGCTGAACCCCTTCACCTGAGACATCTCGGGTAATTGAAGGATTTTCTGCTTTACGAGAAATCTTATCAATTTCATCGATGTAGACGATACCACGTTCCGCTTTTGCAACGTCATAATCACATTTTTGCAGCAGCTTTTGGATGATGTTTTCAACATCTTCGCCGACATAACCTGCTTCAGTTAATGTGGTGGCGTCTGCCATTGTGAAAGGTACGTCTAGGAAACGAGCTAATGTTTCTGCAAGCAGTGTTTTACCACTACCTGTTGGGCCAATAAGAAGAATATTACTCTTACCTAACTCAACCCCATCGCTCGTTTTATCACCGTTTCGTAAACGCTTGTAGTGATTATATACGGCCACTGCGAGCACTTTTTTTGCATGTTCCTGGCCAATCACATAGTCATCAAGATGTTCACGGATCTTATGCGGCGTAGGTAACGCCTCAGATTCCTTTTTTGGCAGAACATCCTTAATCTCTTCACGAATGATGTCGTTACATAAATCAACGCATTCATCACAGATGTAAACAGAAGGACCGGCGATCAGCTTGCGAACTTCGTGCTGGCTTTTGCCACAGAAAGAGCAATACAACAGTTTACTACTACCGCTCTCTTTGCTTTTGTCTGTCATTCGCTAACCTCTTAGCCTTTACTTTTAATCGTCTGAGTGTAACTCAAATTACGCCAAAATGCGTTAAACAATTCTGAGAACTGTTATTCGCCGCGGTGACGCAAGACTGCATCGACTAAACCGTATTCCACAGCTTGGTCAGCAGACATAAAGTTATCACGGTCGGTATCACGCTCGATAACTTCAAGCGGTTGGCCTGTATGCTCAGCAAGCAATTTGTTGAGTTTTTGCTTGATGGTAAGGATCTCTTGAGCATGGATCTGGATATCCGAAGCTTGGCCTTGGAAACCACCTAACGGCTGATGAATCATCACGCGTGAGTTAGGCAACACATAACGTTTCCCCGGAGCGCCACCAGCCAATAGGAATGCTCCCATTGAACAAGCTTGGCCCATACAAACAGTGCTAACATTCGGCTTGATGAACTGCATGGTGTCATAAATTGACATACCAGCAGTCACACTACCTCCTGGCGAGTTGATGTAGAGGAAAATATCTTTATCAGGGTTTTCCGATTCTAAAAACAACAGCTGCGCTACAACAAGGTTAGCCATGTGATCTTCAACTTGACCCGTTAAGAAAATCACTCGTTCTTTGAGTAGGCGAGAATAAATATCGTATGAGCGCTCACCGCGGGAAGTCTGCTCAACCACCATGGGTACTAGCGCGTCAAAAATTGGCGACATTGCGTTTTTTTCTTGGTAGCTCATATTGTTATGTCCCTAAAATAAATGGCCCGAATGATGGGTATCACACGGACCATTGTTAGCAGAATAGTTAACCTGTAGTCAACCACCTACGCTACATATTGCTTATTAAGCAGGTTGCTGGTTCATTAGCTCATTGAAGCTAACAGCCTTTTCAGAAACCTGTGCTTTAGCAATGATCGCGTCGATTGCTTGCTCTTCTAGAGCAAGGTTACGCATGTTGTTCATCATTTGCTGATTTTGAGAATAGTATGCCATTACTTCAGCTGGATCTTCGTACGCTGTTGCCATCTCTTCGATCAATGCTTTCACTTTATCTTCGTCAGCTTTTAGCTCTTCAGACTTGATCACTTCACCAAGAAGTAGGCCAACCACTACGCGACGTTTTGCTTGTTCTTCAAACAATTCACGTGGTAGTTGAGCGGCCGCTTCTGGGTTACCGCCAAAGCGTTGCGCAGCTTGTTGACGCAGTACGTCGATCTCTTGATCGATCAGTGCAGAAGGAACATTGATATCGTTCTCTTTTACTAGACCTTCAATCGCTTGCTCTTTAATGCGGTTTTTTACTGCTTGCTTAAGTTCACGTTCCATATTCTTGCGAACTTCAGCTTTCAGCGCTTCAACGCCACCTTCAGCGACACCAAATTTGGCAACGAACTCGTCGTTTAACTCTGGTAATTCACGCACTTCAACTTTGTTGATTTTAATTGCGAATTTCGCCGCTTTACCTTTTAGATTTTCCGCGTGGTAATCTTCAGGGAAGTTAACGTCGATTTCAAATTCCATACCTTTGGTTTTGCCAACGATACCGTCTTCAAAACCAGGGATCATGCGACCTGCACCCATTTCTAGAGGGAAGTTTTCAGCTTTACCGCCTTCAAACTCAACGCCATCAATAGAACCAACAAAATCGATCGTCGCGCGCGAACCCGCTTCCGCAGCTGCGTCTACTTCTTTCCACGTTGCTTGTTGCTTGCGTAACGTTTCTAGCATCTCAGCAACGTCTTCTTCCTTCACTTCAACCGCTGGTTTTTCAACAGTGATGTTTTCTAGACCTTTTAACTCAACTTCTGGATATACTTCAAAAGTTGCATTGAAAACAAGGTCTTGGCCTTCTTCGATAGAAACTGGTGCAAATGTTGGTGCGCCTGCTGGGTTGATTTTCTCTTTTACGATAGCTTCAATGAAGTGGCGTTGCATCACTTCGCCCATGACGTCTTGACGTACCGCTTTACCGTACATTTGCGCAACCATTTTCAAAGGCACTTTGCCTTTGCGGAAACCATCGAAACGACGATTCTTAGCGATATTGCGTAGCTCTTTTGTAACTGCATCTTCGATGTTAGCAGCAGGAACAGTAATATTCAGACGGCGCTCTAGGCCTTCTAGCGTTTCAACAGTAACTTGCATTATTTATAAACCTCAAAACTGGCCCAGTATTTCTGAGCAATATGAGCCGCAACTTAGGCGATGCCTTGTGCTTGGCTGCATCCTTGTGTTGTGCTCTATCCGAACACTTATATTAAAACCAGCATCAACATTGGCCAAAAGACCCAATATTGGACTAATAAGCGATATCTTTAGAGACTCTAATGCATCACAAAAGGTATCTCTGATTAGTCTCAGGACAGAAAATTTAGACGCGACATTCTACCGACCAGAATCAGTGCTGTCGAGCCAATCACCGCAGAGAGATGATTCCGTACCCTAAATTGCTTTCTAAGTGCTAAAAATTCCACCAACGTGAAAAAGCACAGTTTTGAAATGGGGACAATAAAGGCTTTTTCAAGGGAATCGAGGCTTTTTTTACCCCAAAAGCGTAAAAAGAGATCTTGCTCCTGTTTTGCACCCCACAATTGCGCTCTTTTTAAACATCACCCAAAGGAAAACCAGTAGAATTATGAGTCAATGCTGGGAGCATTATCACTTGTAAAAATGGATATCTCTCGCAAAAGAACTGCCCTTGTCGCGCCGCTGAACATGGAGAAAGGATGCTACATATTCGCCGAGTAAACCTTATTTTTGTAACGTTATTCCTTTTGTCTACAGCGGCTGGGGCGCATTTTGTTTGGCGGCACAACTACCAAAGTTTATTGATTGAACATCAAGCTCAGCTAGAGCGATTCTCTAGCCACATCACCACAAAACTTGATAAATATGCACATATCCCAAGATTGATAGCCAAAGATAAAGAACTCATTGACGCTTTACACAGCCCCAGCAATAGCGCCCAAATTGAAATCACTAATCGCTATTTAGAACAGGTCAATGAAGTGATTCAAGCCGCTGACACCTACCTCATCGACCAATATGGCAACACGATCGCAGCAAGTAACTGGCACCTCACTCATTCATTTATTGGCCGAAACTTCGCTTGGCGGCCTTACTTTAAAACGGCCATAACTGGGCAAGAGAGCCAATATTTTGCGTTAGGATCAACATCGGGGCAACGAGGATATTACTACTCCTACCCTATCGTTTATGCCGCGGATGTCATTGGCGTAGTGGTAGTGAAGATGGATCTTTCCGCGATTGAGGAAAACTGGCAGAGCAAACAAAGCTATTTTGTCGCCACCGACAGCAACAACATTATTTTCATGTCCAGCCAACCGGAGTGGCTGTTTAAAAGTGTTGCCATGCTGAGCGAAAGCGATCGAATTGCGGTTCAAAATAGCCGCCAATATCTTGATACCTCTATTCGCTCACTCGGATTGATCGGCGATTTCAATGCATCCGTTGCCGAATGGGAAAATCCTTATCAAACTTGGATTAAAGGCGATTTCATCGTTTCAACCAAACCGCTGCCCAGTATCGGGCTCAACATTCGGGTTTTATCGCCCAAAATAAACATTTTCTGGGATAGCTTTGGATTTACTCTGATCAACAGCATGCTGTTTGCCATCGTCTACTTAGGGCTATTACTGGTTCATCACCGCCAACTCAAACAGCGCCAAATCGAACAGTTACAGTCTGAAGCAAAACAAAAATTAGAGTTTCTGGTTATGGAGCGAACCTCTGCACTGCACGCGGAAATTGCGGAGCGAAGTAAAACAGAGAGCATGTTACGCCAAACTCAAGATGAATTGATCCAAGCTGCGAAACTGGCTGTGCTTGGGCAAATGTCCGCCAGTATTAGTCACGAGCTGAATAATCCACTGGCCGCTATCCACAGTTTTGCCGACAATGGGCGGCGTTTTTTAGCCAATGGTAAGCCGGAACGGACCGATGACAACTTGACTCGCATTTCAGCGCTCACCGAACGCATGGCTAAAATCAGTGAACAGCTCAAATCGTTTGCGCGAAAAAGTAACACCGATGAGAAAGTGAACGCGCAATTATTACCGATTATTTTGTCGACAAAAGAGTTGATGCAACCGCAATTTAAATCGAATTTGATTCAGTTTGAGATGGAATTACCCGCGATGGATCTTTGGGTGCGTGTCAATCCAATCCAACTAGAACAAGTCTTGATTAACTTGCTAACCAACGCGATGCAGGCCCTTGAGGAACAGCATCAAAAATGCGTTCGTTTGAGCACTGAGTGCAAAGCCTCTCAAGTGTTGATCCATATTGATGATAACGGCCCGGGAATTACACAAGAAAAAATAGCCCATCTTTTCGAACCGTTTTTCACCACGAAAAAAAATGGCTTAGGCTTAGGCTTGTCGATTTCACAGCAGATAATACAAAGCATGGACGGTGAGTTAACGATGGCCAGTTCACCGCAGTGTGGGGCGCGATTTTCAGTCTCTCTACCGATCGTTAGGCCAAGCGTGTGATTTACAGACAAAGTATGGTTTAAAGATAAAAAGCAGTTAAGGACAACCAATGTGTGATGTATTTTTTATCGATGATGAGGCGGATATCCGTATCGCCATTGCGCAAAGTTTCGAGCTCGCCGACCTCACAGCGCGGTTATTTTCCAGTGCGGAAGAAGCCTTACTGGCGGCCAAAGCCGACGGGCTGCCTCTTGTGGTGGTGAGCGATATTTGCTTACCTGGCCTCAGTGGCCAGAGCTTACTCAACTCGATTCATCATCAAGATGCTGAGGTCCCTGTTATTTTGATCACAGGACATGGCGATATTTCGATGGCCGTACAAGCGATGCACGATGGCGCATACGATTTTATCGAAAAACCTTTTGCTACTGAACGCTTGATAGAAACCATCCACCGCGCGATAGAAAAACGCCACTTAACGTTAGAAAATCAGCAGCTAAAACGCAGCTTAAAAGCGAGCCAAACTCTTGGACCACGCATTATCGGTAATACTGGCAACATCCAAGCGTTAAGGGACACCATCACTCATGTCGCCGACACTCAGGCTGATATTCTACTGTTTGGCGAAACTGGTACAGGAAAAGAGCTGGTTGCTCGATCGTTACATGAGCAGAGTTCTCGCCGCGAGCTCAATTTCGTCGCACTGAACTGCGGCGCAGTGCCTGAAAATTTGATAGAAAGTGAACTTTACGGCCATGAAAAAGGCGCCTTTACTGGCGCTGAAACCAAACGCATTGGTAAATTTGAACACGCACAAGGCGGCACCTTATTTCTGGACGAGATTGAATCAATGCCGATGCAGGCACAAATTCGTTTATTACGCGTATTGCAAGAAAGAGTCATTGAACGAGTTGGGTCCAATACCTTGATTCCTCTGGATATTCGAGTCATCGCCGCAACAAAAGTCGATTTAAAGCAAGCAGCTCAAGCAGGAACCTTTCGTCAAGATCTCTACTATCGCTTAAACATTGTCACATTAGATATTCCACCACTTCGCCAACGTAAAGAGGATATTCCTGCCCTTTTCCATCACTTTTTGTTAGTGGCCGCGGCTCGTTACGGTAAAGCGGCAACCGCACTCTCTCAACCTGAAATGCAGCGCTTAATCAGCCATGACTGGCCGGGAAACGTGCGCGAACTACGCAACGCCGCAGAGCGCTATGTGCTATTGGGGAAACTGGCTCAGTTAGGCGACAGCGAGCCATCACAAAAGTTACCCACCCATTTAGTCGAACAAGTGGCCGAATTTGAAAAATCAGTGATTGAACAAGCATTGATTGAGTGTGGTGGGCGTATCAATGAAACAATGGAAAGGCTCAACGTACCGCGTAAAACGTTGTACGACAAAATGCAGCGTTACGGATTAGACAAAGAGCTCTATAAAATATAGAGCTCTAATAACATGCCGCAGCCATAGAAATTTCAGGTCAGCATTTTGGTTACTTAGTGATGATTTCCGGCCCCATTAAGGTGGTTGGTAACCAAGTGGAAATCCAAGGCACGTAGGTCACAATCATCAAAAATAGGAACATAATCGCCACCCACGGTAGCGCCGCTTTCACCACATTCATCATCGACATTTTGGCAACCCCTGCGGTGACAAACAAGTTTAACCCGACGGGCGGTGTGATCATCCCTATTTCCATGTTCACCACCATCATGATCCCAAGGTGAATGGGGTCAATACCGAGTGCGATGGCGATGGGGAAGACCAATGGAGCAACAATGATCAGCAGCCCTGATGGCTCCATAAACTGACCACCAAGTAGCAGTAATATGTTGACTACAATCAAAAATGTTATAGGCCCGAGACCGGCGGAAAGCATCGATTCAGCAATAATTTGCGGAATGCGCTCTTCGGTCAGAACATGTTTCAATATCAATGCATTGGCGATGATAAACAGCAGCATGATGGTCAGTTTACCAGCGTCAAACAAAGTCGCTTGCGTATCTTTATGGAAAAAGGCTTGCACGATTTTGACCAAGGCAGGTTTGGTATTTTCTTTGTCGGCGAACGGCCCCATATCTTTGTAAACAAAATTGGCAATCAAGAAAGCGTATACCGCTGCCACCGCAGCCGCTTCGGTTGGCGTAAAGATACCACCGTAAATCCCGCCGAGAATGATCACCACCAGCAACAAACCCCAGCTGGCATCTTTGGCGGCGAAGATCGCTTCTTTCCAACCCACAAAAGGTTGTTTCGGCAGGTTTTTAATTCGTGCAAAAATGTAGATAGCAACAATCAGCATCAAACCCGCTAATAAACCTGGGATCACACCGCCTAAAAACATGCGCCCTACCGATACATCGGTCGCGGCTGCGTACACGACCATTACAATCGAAGGTGGGATCAAGATGCCCAGTGTGCCAGCATTACAAATAACCCCAGCGGCAAACTCTTTGCTGTAGCCATTTTTAACCATTCCGGCAATAACAATACTGCCGATCGCCACCACTGTCGCCGGTGAAGAACCTGACAGCGCTGCAAACATCATACAGGCCACTACCGAGGCAATCGCCAGCCCTCCTCGAAACCAACCCACCATAGCGATAGCGAAACGGATAATGCGTTTTGCCACACCTCCGGTTGACATAAAGCTGGAAGCCAAAATAAAAAATGGAATCGCAAGCAAAGTGTAATGGCCTTCAAAAGCGTTAAACAAGGTTTGAGCCACTGACGCTAAAGAAGTATCGGAGTGCCAAAGTAGGAACAGAACGCTGGATAATCCGAGCGAGATAGCAATGGGTACACCGACTAACATAAAGCCGATGACCATAACAAACAGCAGTAAAATATCCATGAATTAACGCTCCTTGCGAGAATCAATAGGCGGGGTCGCTTCGCGGTTCGGCTCTAATATGGTCTCGCTCACTTGTGCCATTTCCGCTTTCAGCGCTTCAAGATCTTCCTCGGCTTCATGGCCAGAAATCATTCTGTCTAACTTACCGCTGAGAATTTGATAGGCGATTTGTAAAAAGCGAAAAGTGAGTAATCCCATCCCGATAGGCAATGCCATGTATGGAATAAAGCGCGGCATTTTTTCATAGCGCTCCCCTTCATTGAGCCAATCGGAGAGAAATTGCAGCATTTCCGGCATAGGAATATCGTCGGTTTCATACCAAGCACGCTCAGTCGCAAACGGATACCAGTAATTCCACGAACCGATGAGCAGTAAAATAGAAAAGGTTAAACAACAAGCCACCGCGACCAGTGCAGACACTTTTCGCATGGTTGCAGGCACCATGTTAATGACCACATCAACTCCGATGTGAAAGTGTTTCTTTACCCCATAGGACGCACCAACCAGTACCATCCATGCAAACATGAACACGGTTAATTCCAATGCCCATAAAATGTTGCCGTTAAAAACATAGCGATAAACAACGTTAACGAACGTTAATAAGGTCATCGAGCCCAAGAAGAATGCAATCAGCATTTCTTCAATCGCATCGGTAAATCGGCCGACTTTAGAGAAAAAAGAGTGTTCCATGTGATACATCGCTCTCATAGTAATTATCGGAATTGACTCAAGGTCACCGCACGGCTTCAGGTTAGTTATCAATGAGACGAGCAATAAACGCGTTGAGTCCAACCCCACCACGCAAGGTGGGGTTGGAGGCTGATTATTTGTTTGAAGCCAGCGCTGCCTCAATCAAATCTGAACCGATGTCTTTTTCAAATTTCTGCCACACAGGCTTCAGCGTTGTAACCCATTGCTGGCGCTGTTCAGGTGTGAGAGTGCGGATCACGCCTCCGGCTTCCAACACGTATTGTCTATTTTGGAGCTCGACTTTATTTGATTCCGCATTACGCGCTTCAGTGACTTCTTTTAAAATGGTCGCGAACTGGTCACGCACGTCGGCTGGTAGGCTGTCCCACCACTTGCTCGATGTCACCACTAGGTAGTCCAAAATGCCGTGATCGGTTTCGGTAATGCCATCTTGCACTTCAAAGAATTTCTTACCGTAAATGTTGGACCATGTATTTTCTTGACCATCAATAACTTTGGTTTGCAAACCGCCATACACTTCTGCAAAAGACATTTTTTGCGGGTTTGCACCAAGCTGCTCAAACTGAGCCACCAGTACATCAGATGCTTGCACGCGGAACTTTAATCCTTTTGCATCCGCCGGAACGAGTAGAGGTTTATTGGCTGACATCTGTTTCATACCGTTATGCCAAAACTCCAACCCTTTCACACCACGACGTGTCATTGAATTTTTCAGTTTTTCACCGTCAGCCGAGTTTTGGAAACGGTCAACTGCGTCCACATCCTCAAATAGGAATGGCAGGTCAAAAATACGGAATTTTTTGGTGAATTTTTCAAATTTTGATAATGAAGGCGCCGCTAGCTGCACATCGCCGTTTAGCATGGCTTCCAATACTTTGTCGTCATCGTATAAGGTTGAATTAGGGAAAACTTGTAGGCAAGCCTTACCATTCATCTCCTTATTAACACGCTCTTCAAGCAGCGAAGCCGCAATACCTTTAGGGTGCTTATCTGTATTCGTGACGTGGCTAAACTTAATGACGATTTCGCCGGGGTCGCAATTTGCGGCCGCATTAAAACTGGTTACAGCAAGAATGGAAGCGGTCAGCAAAGTCAGTGGCTTTAACATTATTATTCTCCTTGATTGAACATATCAGCCCCATCAATGGGTGCTGGTTGTTTTCTATAAGGCAATTAACAAGCCAACATGACACATTCCATTAACAAGCCAGTAACCATAAGGTGTCACCAGCTATTCAGTTAACAACAACCCATAGAATCTTATGATATAAAGCAAAAATGGGTAGAAAATGACCCAAGGAATATGAATTTTGGGTGGGAAATGACACCCAGCTAAATCCATCAGAGGGTGGCGATGAGAATGACGAAAAAATGTGAAACAGGAAGGAAGCGCACCCTCCGCCCAAACAGCAAGCCTAGTTTGGGCACTCCCCCCGAGCTCTTTATCGGAGAGCGCGCTAATTGGTTAGAACCGACAGATTATGTTAGTAGCACACAGAAAGTGGTGTGCTACAAGAAGAGGGTGAGCAGGCAGGCTAAAAAACCTACCCACTCTGGGGGTTAGGGCTACATCGCAGCTTTCACCGCTTTCGCTAGTTTTTGTGCTGCTTGTTTTGGATCCGCTTTCGGATCATTGAAGAAGTTCGTTACGACATCAAAAATCGCGCCTTGGGCATAGCTGGTTGTCGACATACCATGGGCAATACTGGGCACAAGGTTGTTGGACTTAGCCGTCGCTTTAAAGGCCGCCATTGAGTCCAACGCGCACTGGTCAAATTTTGACATATTCATATCTGTGCGTACCGGGATCGAGCCTTTGTTGAGGTTAAATACCTCTTGGAATTTAGGATCTAGGATCGTGGCGGCTAGCGCTTTTTGCGCCTGCTTATTGTCCGCATCAGTTAGCTCAAAAAAGACAAAACTATCGACATTATGGATAAATTGATCGGCCGTACCTGGCGCGGCCACGCACAGGTAATCTTTACCCGCAACTTTACCCGCTGCGGTAAACTCACCCTTTGCCCAGTCGCCCATGATCTGCATCGCCGCTTCACCATTTATCACCATTGAAGTCGCAACGTTCCAATCACGGCCTGGAGAGTTAACATCAATGTAGTCATGAACTTTTTTAAACTGGCTGAACACGTCAACCATTTTGTCGCCCGCGAGCACAGCCATATCGAGCTCAACAAACGCTTTCACGTAATCTTGTGAGCCAAGAACGCTCAACGCCACCGTTTCAAAAACCGTCGCGTCTTGCCAAGGTTGGCCACCGTGCGCCAGTGGCACATAACCCGCGGCTTTGATCTTATCGCCCGCAACAAAAAACTCGTCTAACGTAGTTGGCACTTTAGCACCCACTTTAGCCAGTACCGCAGGGTTAACCCACAACCAGTTGACGCGATGCACGTTAACTGGCACGGCCACATACTGGCCATTCCACTTCATGACATTGGTGATCATCGGTGGTACGACTTCATCCCAACCACCCTGTTTGGCTACATCATTAAGATTCGTGAGAAAACCAAGCCCCGCCCATTCTTGAATATCGTGTCCTTTAATTTGAGCCGCCGACGGTGGGTTACCCGACACCGCGCGCGTTTTCAATACCGTCATGGCACTTTCACCACCACCACCTGCGACAGCGAAATCTTTCCAACTATGGCCTTGCTGCTCCAACATTTCGGTGAGCACAGCTATCGACTTGGCTTCACCACCGGAAGTCCACCAATGGAGTACTTCCACTTCACCAGCGTGAGTCGAAGGGATGAAAGAGACAGAGAGGAAAGATAAAGCAAGCAGAGTGTTATGAAATTTCATCATCATCTTCCTTGGTTTTGATTCGGCAAACCTGATTCGCAAACTTTTATTAACCATTAAAGTGCTGATCGTTTACCTACTAGTCTAATCAAAGAAAATTTTTTTCGTTGAAACAAACCGTAATTTTAACGTAACGAAAGCGTTACACTACACCGCTAACGTAGGTGGGATAAAGACTTGTGCTTCCAGACCACCATGAGCTGGATTGCGTAAAATGAGATCTCCGCCGTGTCCATGTAAAATACTTCGGCATATTCCAAGACCAAGACCGTGGCCTTGATCATCATCGGCAAGGCGAAAATAGGGCTCAAAGACCGCTTCTAATTTATCTATCGGGATCCCCGGGCCTTGGTCTTGAATGGTGATAACCACCCACTCTGGATTTTCTTCCAACTTCACCCACACTTGCTGACCATACTTCACGCCATTGCCAATCAAGTTTGTCAATACTCGTTGAATAGCTAGAGGCTTAGCGATTATCGGTTCAAGCTGTGTAGGCGTAAAATGGACCACTTGGCGAGTTAAGTTGTACCCTTCAGCAATCGTCTGAATCATCTCATTGAGATCAATACTGCTGTTATTTTCGTGTAAATCGGTATCTCGCACGCACTGCAATGCCCCTTTAACCATCATCTCTAGCTCATCGAGATCGCGGTTAAATTTTTCGCGCTTAACATCGCTTTCGAGCAATTCAGCCCTTAGGCGTAAGCGGGTGATGGGTGTTTTTAAATCATGAGAGATGGCCGAAAACAGATGCTCTCTATCGGCCACGTAACGTCGAATTCGTTGCTGCATACGATTGAATGCGCGGGTCGCCGTAATCAATTCTGTCGCCCCCTCTTCACGCAAGGGACGCTGGGCAATATCCATACTCATCTCATTCGCCGCTTTGGCTAAATTTCTCAGTGGCCGAACTTGGCGGCGCATAAGCAAGTAGGTCAACGCTAACAAAATGGTGGTGGAAAAAAAGAGAAATAAGATCTGCTCTTTTCTTAGTAGAGTGTCATCCAATTTCACGTATGGAGCGGGAAGTAGCGCCGCCACGTAAACCCATTCATGGCTTGAGAGTTCGATTTGCACCACCAGCACTGGCGGGTTTAGCGGTTCAAGTGTGAGTGTATGGTAGGCCCACGACTTGGGTAAGTCGCTGAGAAAAATATCGTTTTTTAGTAATCGCAAATGTTCTGGTTTGGTAAATTCAACTTGAATACTCTCAACGTTATTGAGCTTTTGTTGCAACACTTCCCTCACCGCATCGACTGAAGCTCGCTTGAGCGGCGTATCGATAATCGGCTCCACAGTCAATGGCTCTTTATTGAATGAGACAAAAAAACGGGTTCCCCCCATATTGCGAATTTGATCCAGCACGATATGCCGATATTTGACGGGTAGTGATTGAAAAAAGGTCACGGTGGAAGCAAACATACCTGCCATGCTAGAAGAAACGGAACTGATCCCTTCCAACTCTTTTTGTTTAGATTGGCTGTACCAAATCGCCGTTGCGATGCCCTGCGCTATCACCACCGCCAACAAAGTCAGCAGCAGTGTTCGTGAGACAAGAGAGTTGGGTTTTAATCGTGAAAAGAGACGTCTTAGCGTCATTTTTAATGGCCGTAACTGACCGGAACGGCCAGAATATAGCCGTTGCCACGCATAGTTTTAATGTAGTGAGGGTATTTTGCACTATCACCCAATCGCTGACGTAAACGGCTAAGTTGCACGTCGATACCTCGCTCAAAAGGGAGCGCTTCACGTCCACGAGTAGCAAATGAGATGGTATCGCGATCAAGCACTTCCTTAGGCCGGGTTAAAAACAGCATCAGTAGTGCAAAATCACTGCCCGACAAGTCATGCTCATCGGCACGCTCTAGATGTGTAATTCGGTGTGACAAGGTATCGAGTTGCCAATCACCAAACGTAATCTGTTTGGGCAGCGCATCGGTTGTTTTTTCATCATTGACTTGTACCCGGCGCAGCAAAGCCTTGATGCGCGCCATTAACTGACGCGGGTTAAAAGGTTTCGCCACATAATCATCCGCGCCAATTTCTAAACCAATGATTTGGTCAGTTTCATCAGAAACCGCGGTCAACATAATGATAGGAACGTTCGAATGACGACGGATTTTTTGGCATAAAGTAAAACCATCGTCTCCGGGCATCATCACATCCAACAAAATAAGATCGGGATAACTGTTGCGTTCCAAATAGGCTAATAGCTCGATGCCATCCGCGGTGGTGACGATATCAAAACCAGACTTCGTCAAGTACTCATCTAATAATTGCCGAATCTCTTCGTCATCATCCACGACTAGAATGCGCGTTCTTGCCTGCATGTCCACTATCCATATTTTCAACTGATCGGCCTAGTGTAGCTATAGGTCATTTTTTTGATTATTGATATTTATGTAAAGTTTGAATTCTGTCTAGATAGAGATCACAAAATGCGTTACTTATGAGGAACAACTGATTTCCATTTTTTTCCCCCATTCAGGAGGAAGCTGGGCAAAATGACTCTTTTCCGGCTGCTCGGCATAAGGGTTGGCTAACAATTGTGCTAATTGGTGCACTTGTTGGTAATCACCTTGTTCTGCCTTATCGATCGCTTGTTGAGCCAAATAATTACGCAAAATATATTTCGGATTCACTTTTCTCATCTCTGCGCAGCGCTGCTCAATCGAAATCGCGTTCCCCGAACTTTCGATTTCTCGCTCACAACGAGCCAGATACTGTTCAAGCCAAACTTGTGCCGTGCCGCGGTCAATGAAGAGATCCAATACAGGTTGCTCCCCTTCGTGATCCAAATTGGATAATTGCCGGAAAAAACGAGTGTAGTCGGTGTGATTTTTGGTTAATAACTCAAACATTTGCTCAAACAACACCGAATCACCGGGTAGAGAGGTCAGCAACCCCAGTTTACGACGCATTTGCTGGCTAAAATAACGGCCGAGCTGCGCTTCAAACTGAGCGAGAGCCGCTTCCAGATCGCTTCTTTCCACTAACGGTGACAATGCATGTGCTAAAGCGGACAGGTTCCACAACGCCACACGCGGCTGCTGATCAAACGCGTAGCGGCCCTGATAATCGGAGTGATTGCCAATATAAGTCGGTTCATAATCGTCGAGAAAAGCAAAAGGACCGTAGTCAAAGGTTTGACCGAGGATAGACATGTTGTCGGTATTCATCACACCATGGGCAAATCCAACCGCTTGCCAATCGGCAATCATCTTAGCAGTACGCTCAACAATGTGACTAAACATGGCCGCATAAGGTTTTTCTTGTGTAAGGCAATCAGGGTAATGCCACTCAATCACTTTATCAGCCAGTTGCTTTTGCTCTGCTAATTGGTTGGTATAGAAAAAATGTTCAAAATGACCAAAGCGAATATGGCTCTGCGCTACACGTACCAGCAGCGCACCTCGCTCTTGTTTTTCTCGATAAACAGGCGTGTCACTGCTCATCATCGCTAATGCTCTTGTGGTCGCAATCCCAAGACCCGCCATCGCCTCACTACACAAGTATTCACGAATAGTGGAGCGCAGTACGGCGCGGCCATCCCCCATACGCGAATAAGGCGTAAGCCCTGCACCCTTCAAATGCAGATCATACACTTCACCCGTTTTACTCTCGATTTCGGCCAACAGTAAGCCACGGCCATCACCTAAATCAGGGTTATAAATACCAAATTGATGGCCTGCGTATTTCATCGCTAATGGCTTAAATTGCGCGGGAATAACTTGGCCAGACAGGCTGTGCAGTAGCTCATCATTAGGTTGTGTTGGTAAAGACAAATCGCCAGCCAGTGAGGCATTCCAAGCAACCCAACGCACATTGTCTAAAGGCGCTGGGTTCACTTGAGAATAAAAAGCCGAGGGTAATTCACCATAGCGAGTGTGCAGTGTTACTTCATCCCAAATCGACATGCGAAGTCCTCATAATATGGTTTTTGGTTAGACTTTTGCACGTTAGCAAATACTTGAGCTCTAGACTAGGGTATTATTAGGCAAAGTTGTCACCTATTACAGGTCACATTCAAGGTGAAGTCGATGTTATCCATTTTTGATATTTTTAAAATTGGTGTGGGCCCTTCTAGCTCACACACCAATGGGCCAATGATTGCGGGCTATCAATTTAGCCAAATCATTGCTGATTTAACGCAAGTGGCAAGAGTGCAGATTGACCTTTACGGTTCATTATCACTTACAGGACGTGGCCACCACACGGATCGCGCCGTGATATTAGGCCTGCTGGGCAATAAGCCTGACACCATCAAAATCACCAGCGCCAATCAAGCGCTAGCGCATGCTATTGAACACGGTGAGCTTAATTTAGCGGGAAAAAAGCTCATTCCATTCCAGCTAAAAACTGACCTCCTCTTCCAAAATAC
Organism: Vibrio sp. RM-69-4; assembly: GCF_024743775.1. Lineage (NCBI taxonomy): Bacteria > Pseudomonadati > Pseudomonadota > Gammaproteobacteria > Vibrionales > Vibrionaceae > Vibrio > Vibrio sp. RM-69-4. The sequence continues at coordinate 14,217 of NZ_JAMQXI010000017.1, read as the reverse complement.
TAATCTTCCCTTACATGAAAATGGTATGACGATTACCGCTTTTGGAGCGCAAGGAGAAACGTTAGCCTTTGAAACTTACTACTCGGTGGGAGGCGGCTTTGTTGCTACCGCCAAAGAGTTGGAACACGGTAGTGCAAATGCACCCGTGGAGGTCGAATTTCCTTTTACTTCTGCTGATGAATTACTCTTTAAAGCCGAAAAACATGGCTTAAGTTTAGGCAGTCTCGTTTTGCGCAATGAAATAGCGTTTCATGATCTTGAAACGATTAACCACAAAGCCGATCAAATTTGGAAAGTGATGTCGCTCTGTATGCAGCGCGGCTTTGAAACGGAAGGCATTCTCGAAGGTGGGTTGCATGTCACGCGCCGCGCACCAGCACTGCTCAAAAAGCTGGAAGCTAACGCGGCGATTGAAAGTGACCCAATGGAGATCATGGACTGGATTAACCTGTTTGCTTTCGCGGTCAGTGAAGAAAATGCAGCGGGAGGGCAAGTGGTCACCTCGCCAACCAATGGCGCGGCAGGAGTGATACCCGCCGTATTAATGTATTACCACCGCTTTATCCGAGAGCTTGATACTAAGCAGTTGAAAGATTTTCTCGCCGTGGCTGGCGCTATTGGTATTTTGTACAAAACCAATGCTTCTATTTCGGGGGCCGAAGTAGGCTGTCAAGGGGAGATTGGAGTCTCTTCCTCAATGGCGGCGGCAGGGTTGACCGCACTAAGAGGTGGCAGCAACGAACAAATTTGCATGGCGGCTGAAATTGCCATGGAGCATTCATTGGGTATGACATGCGACCCAATGGGTGGCTTAGTTCAAGTCCCTTGCATCGAACGCAATGCAATGGGAGCCGTGAAAGCGATTAACGCTTCACGCATGGCCTTAAAACGGACCAGCAAATGCTTAATTTCTCTAGATAAAGTGATTGAGACCATGTACCAGACGGGGAAAGATATGAATCGGAAATATCGTGAAACCTCGTTAGGTGGCTTAGCGTTAATCCACCTATCACCACCTTGTGAATAGTAATACCGTTCAATCCTCATCAAGCCCTGTGTGAATACAGGGCTTGTTTAAGCGGTAAATTCAGGAATGCGTAACTCTTGGTTCTGGGTAATCGCTTCTCGCTGCACAATCCACTGAAAGCTGAGCGACAACACACAAATCTCAACCGCACAAACCACTAACCAGACGAGTGACAATAGTAATGTCAATGGCAGAAAATGCAGATTAAACAAGGGCTGTAGTAGTGCGTTGATAAGCATGGGGATCACACCTATCAGCACAAATAGTGCTTTGGCGTGGGGCTTTGACATTTGCCACGCGACACTCAAACCTCTAGGTTGATGATCTAGTGCTGTTGCTGGCAAAACTAATGACCAGCGGGAGATAAACCAGCCAATAGGCAGCATTGCGGCATAGGTACAAAGCTGGATTAACCACATTGGTATAGTCACTATATTTGCCAGCGAGCCAATGATAAACATGGGTATGATTAGAATGGCAAACAGCATAGCGCCTAACGCAGCCCACCATCCAATAAAGCGCAATTCACGCGAACTTAAGTAAAAAATCGTGCTCAAACGGCAAGATTTTTCACCCAACAGAACCAAACGATGCAAGCGCACTGTCGCCATCGCCGCCGTTACCGTATAAAGCACATAAACAATGACATTCGTTAATGTGAACAACTGTTGTGGATCATCAAAGTCAACAACACCAATCGTGAAATAGAGATTCACCACCAAAAAAGGTGAAGATTGCAGCATGAGAGTCAGCCAATTTTTTTGGACTAATTTTAACGCACTCACCACAGTATACTGAATCGGTAGCTGCTGATATTCCATGAATCTATTCCCTGACAAATAAGTAAGGTTAATATATCGAAAATAGATCCCACTTGTTCTAAAAGCTCTGTGATGCCAATCCAACTCCCTGCACTCATTGATAACAATCTTATTGGTATCTCAGAATAGCGACTCGGCAACGAGGCGCTATTCTGAATAAAGAGACGATCGCTGACACTGAGGTATCTCACCGCATTTGAAGAGTTCATGCTAGAATGCGCCGAATTTGCGATGAGTTGCACTCAAAGTATTGGGGTCTAGCGCCTTACTATGAGAAAGCCATCGCTTGCTAACTGTTTTGACTTTTTAACTCTGAGAGCCCGCATGCCATTTTCCAACCTAGGATTGAGCGATCCAATCTTAAAAGCCGTTCACGAACTCGGCTATTCTGCCCCAACACCAATTCAAGAACAGGCAATCCCAGCCATTTTGACGGGTAAAAATGTCATTGCGGCAGCGCAAACCGGCACGGGTAAAACCGCTAGCTTTGTACTGCCCATTTTGCAGATGCTTAGTCAAGGAACAACTCAGCGCGCCAAACGTGTTCGCGCATTAATTTTAGCGCCCACTCGCGAATTGGCTCTGCAAGTGGAAGAGAACGTCACTCAATACGCAAAGTATCTGCCCTTAACCTGCCTTGCGATGTACGGCGGTGTCGATTCGCAAAAACAAAAACAACGCTTGATTGAAGGGGTGGATATTTTGATCGCCACGCCGGGGCGCTTGCTTGATATGTATGGCCAACGCGCCGTTCATTTTGATGAGCTTGAAGTGTTGGTGATGGATGAAGCTGACCGCATGCTCGACATGGGTTTCATTGAAGACATCAATAAAATTGTTGATCGCCTGCCACTAAACCGTCAGAACTTACTGTTTTCGGCGACCCTTTCTCGTCCAGTGCGTGAGTTGGCCAAATCAGCCATTAATGATCCGATTGAAATTGATGTCGCTGGTTACAACCGCACGCCAAATCAAATCGAGCAGTGGATTATCACTGTCGATAAAGATCAAAAATCTGCACTACTGAGCCATTTGATTACTGAAAACCAATGGCAACAGGCGATGATTTTCATCGAAACCAAACACGGTGCGGCAAAGCTGGCGAGCCAACTGGAAAAGCGTGGCATTGCGGCAGAGGCGTTTCACAGTGGCCGTAGCCAAGAAGTTCGTGAAAAATTATTAGCCGATTTCAAAGCAGGTAAACTGCAATTTTTGATTGCAACGGGCGTTGCCGCGCGCGGTATTGATATTGATAACTTAGAAAGAGTGGTGAATTACGACTTGCCTTATCCTGCGGAGAACTACATTCACCGTATTGGACGAACCGGTCGTGCTGGTGCAACCGGTGAAGCAATTTCTCTCGTATCACGCGATGATTTTAAAAACTTGTGCATGATTGAAAGCCGCTTAGGACATTTGCTTGTGCGTAAAGAAATTGAAGGTTTCACACCGAAAAAAGACGTGCCTATTTCCATTTTAAATTACCACTTGAAAAAGCGTGATAACGAGCACTCAAGTGCACCGCGTCGTAGCCCTCGCCCTAAACAAGAAAAACGCTCATAAGCATAATGTTTCTTTACAAATCCCACCGCCCGGTGGGATTTTGTTGACTAAACCATTCCCGCATCACACTTTTACGCCTTCTTTCTCTCTACGCCCCAAAATCACTACTCAAGGATGATTCTGTCTTCATCAACTTCTATTAGCCTGCAACTCATCTCCTATTTCTCGCATCCCATCATCGCTTAGGTTGACACGTTATGGCTTACAACAAATACACTATCTATCAAGTTTTCACGCGCTTATTCGGTAATACAAACCGTTGCAACACACCTTGGGCAACGAAAGAACAAAATGGCGTCGGTAAATTAAGTGACTTCACTGACGATGCACTCAATGCAATTCATCAACTTGGGATCACTCATATTTGGTATACCGGTGTTTTACATCACGCACTGGTGGGTGATTACCGTGCATGGGGAATAGAGAATGATCACCCAAGTGTTGTCAAAGGTAGAGCGGGCTCGCCTTACGCCATTAAAGACTACTATTCGATAAACCCTGATTTAGCCGACGACCCAGCTCAGCGTAATCACGAATTTGAAGCCTTGATTAAGCGTACACACCAAGCGGGCATGAAAGTCATCATCGACATTGTCCCTAACCACGTGGCGCGCCAATATCAAGGGCTCAATAACCCTGTCGGAGTCAATGATTTTGGTGAAAATGATGATACCAGTGTGCAATACGCCAGGGACAATAACTTCTATTACCTACCCGACACCCCCTTTAAACTGCCAGATATGCCCACCTCATTGCTACCGTTGGGCGGTGAATGCCACCCAGATTTAGCCACCCCGTTTTACGAACACCCCGCAAAATGGACAGGCAATGGATCTCGTTTAGCCAAGCCGAACATCGATGATTGGTATGAAACCGTCAAAATAAACTACGGCATCAAACCTGATGGAAGCAAAGATTTTGCCGAACTTCCGCAGCAATACCGTTTTCTATCTCACTTTGAACACGCCGTTTTCTGGCAAGACAAAAGTGTCCCGGATTCATGGCGTAAATTTCGGGATATCGCCCTTTATTGGATCGATAAAGGCGTGGATGGCTTTCGTTATGATATGGCCGAAATGGTACCGATTGAATTTTGGAGCTATCTCAATTCGGCGATTAAACTACACAACCCCGATTCTTTTTTAATGGCAGAGGTGTATCAGCCAGATTTATACCGCGATTATATCCAGCTCGGGAAAATGGACTATCTGTACGACAAAGTCGACCTTTACGATAGTCTCAAAGCCATCATGCAAGGACACGGCTCTACCAAAGAGATTGGTCGTATTGAATATCAACTGCGCGACATTGAGCATCACATGCTGCATTTCTTGGAAAACCATGACGAGCAGAGAATTGCCTCGCCTGAATTTGCAGGGGAAGCACATAAAGCACGCCCAGCCATGTTGATTTCAGCCTGTTTATCCAGCTCACCAACCTTGCTTTATTTTGGGCAAGAAGTGGGCGAACCAGGAGCGGAATATGCCGGCTTTGGCCAGCCTTCGCGCACCTCTATTTTTGACTATATCGGTGTTCCACAACACCAAAAATGGATGAATAACGGTGCATTTGATGGTGGCCAATTAAGCGAGAGCGGGAAACAGCTGCGCGATTTCTACTCAACATTACTGAATTTAGTCCAACAGAGCCCCGCACTGACCGGTGAATATCATGATCTGTACGCCGCCAATGTTGAACACTTCTCCGACCAGCAAGATTACTTATTTGCCTTTGCTCGCTCTAACCCGTCACAAAAGCTGATCATCGCCGCGAACTTCAGTGCCACAAGTGGCAAAACCGTAAAACTGCATTTACCTAAAGCATTGACCACTTATTGGCAGTTAACCTGTGGTGAGCACACTCTATTCGACCCGCTAAATCAACAAACGCTGACGCTCTTCGTCAACGAACAAGAGAGCTATGTGATGATCGACTTCACCCCACTTTCGACCCATTTCATGGTTCTCAATAATATTTAAGCCTCAAAGAGAGTCATTGGTCTTCTTTCAATACAACAAGCCAGCATCTTCATCGTGCTGGCTTGTTTTGCTAAACGCTATAGAGCTAAGCGCTCTAAACGCTATAAGGTTAAGGCTTGCTTTAAGTGACTTTCATTAACACGGGTTCTTGATCAGATTCCCGCTCATGCTGATTGGGCAAAATGCCTAAAGTATGTAAAAAGGTTTTGAGCATGATGGCGTAAATGAACATCATAGGAAGGCCTGCGACCACACAAAGCGACTTAATGGTTTCAATCCCTCCCCCAGCCAAAAATACACTTAAACTGATCAGCCCAATCGCACAGGCCCAAAGCAATTTTACTCGATTATCAGGATCACCATTCAAAGCCAATTCATTGGTGGTGAGCATCGCCGTCGCAACACTCGCACTGGACATAGTGGTCAGCATCAATAAAAACTGAATGAGTAGAAATAGCCCAAGCACCCCATTTCCCCCAGGCAAGGTTTTTATCAATGAAACCACTGCGTAGGTTAAGCCACCTTCTGCCATCCAGCCCTGAACGGGTAAACCGCCCAGCATTTGAGCCCACACCGCATAGCCACCAAAAATGGAGATAAAAAATGCACAACCCAAAGCGCCCATCGAGATGGTGTACAAAACCACTTCACGAATCGTTCGTCCACGAGAAATTCGCGTGATGAATAGGCCCATCATAATCAAGTACGCGTAATACCAAAACCAATAGTACTGAGTCCAGCCTTGTGCAAAACCACTTTGCTGAACAGGGTCTGTCCACAATGACATTCTAAAGAAATTATCCAACATCACGCCCAGCGAGTCAGTGAAACTATTAAGAATGAAAGAAGGTTGAGTCGCCAATAATACAAACAGGGCAAACAACACCGCCATGCTGACTGTCCAGTTAGAAATCATGTTGATGCCCTGATTAAAACCAACCCCCATCACAACCACTAACGCAGCCACAAAAAGCACAATAATTGTGCCTTGTAAGCCAAGGCTATTCTCAATCTGTAACAGCTCTGCCACACCGGCGCTGACCAAGGTCACAGTTAAGGCTAGCGAGCTAGCAAACGCGGCCAACGTACCAAAAATCGACAATAGATCGATACTTTTTGCCACCAAAGGATGGTCACCCACTACCGAAGAACACAAACTGGAAACTTTTAACGTGCGTTTTTTTTGTACATAAAATGCATAAGCAAACGGAATCGCTGGAAAGCAGTAAATCGCCCAGCCTGTAATGCCCCAATGAAAAATAGAGTAGGTAACGGCCCATGCCGCAGCAGGATAACTATTAGGCTCAGCAAATAACGGCGGCGATTGTAAATAATACATCGGTTCACCTATCGCCCAGTAAATGAGTGACGCCCCGACGCCAGCGGTAAAAATCATCCCGCCGTAAGAAAAATTACTGTATTCGGTTTTTTCTTCACCTAAACGAATGCGGCCGTATTTCGAACACGCCAGCCACAGTAAAAAAACCACCAACGCCAAACTTGCCATCTGTACTAACCAGCCAAACCAATGGCTCACCCAGCCCATAGCTTGCGCCGCCATCGCTTGAGAGGTGGCTGGATAAAGCGCAGATACCGTTAACAAAACAAGCACTAACGCAATCGCAGGAAAAGCCAACCCATAATTAAGATTTTTCAAAACTGCGCCTCCATTCATAAAGTGCTTGAATATGGCGAGGGGTGATGCCACAACATCCGCCGATCACGGTTGCACCGAGGGCATACCACTGCTTGGCAAATGCGAGATAATCTTCTGCACTAAACTCACGCATGGCTTGTACGGTTTCGTTAGCGGCGTGATCCGATTTAATCGGCGTAAAACTGTTTGCATAAACGCCGATTTCAATCTTTTGCGCTCGGCCTTCCAACACCGTTTTCGCCTGTTGAATGGCATCAGCCATCACCTCGGGTATTGAGCAGTTAAAGAAAATACCCGCCCCACCCGCAGAATAGATTTGTTCTGCGGCTTCAGACACTGACTGCCCAGAACGCAATTGTGCGATATTAGAGTCATCTTTCAGAGTCAGTGCGTAATAGCAAGGCTTCGTTGATCAGGCAAACACCGATTGGATCATGCTCAACTCTTCTAAACTGGCAATCGTCTCCGCTAACCAGACGTCCACATAAGGATCTTGTGCTTGATACAAAGTGAGTGAAATCGCTCGTGCGACGTCGGCTTGAAAGAGATCAGGCCGATAGCTTCCCATAGCCGGTGGCATAGAACCCGCCACTAAAATCGGACGTTCTGACTGTTGTGCTACTTCCGCAGCAATCTGCGCGGCTAAGTTCGCTAACCTTGCACCATCGGTTTGATATAGTGACTCGCCCAAGTGAAAAGGGACACACGCATAGCTATTCACCGTGATAATGTCGGCACCGCTATCAATAAATCCTTGATGAGCGAAACGAACATGTTGTGGAGATTCAATCAGCGCTTGCGCGCTCCAAAGTGGCTGAGAAAAAGGAGCGCCAATTCTTTTTAATTCACGCCCCATGCCACCATCAAGAAGGGTTAATTTGCTCATAATATCGTATCCATAATGCTTTATTGGTCAGTGCCATTGAAGCATACTGTGAGCAGGATCATAGTGAATAACATTGAAGTGCAATATGAATTTTATTCAAGTAAGTGACTTGATTTATCTATTCTTTTTCGCAAGGTCACTATCTGTTGTTCATGCTGTCATTCGTGCTGTAATTCTTAGAAAACATGGGGCTTGGTCATTTCACAACAAATACTCAACGCATCATAAACAACTCTTCATGGAACTGAGTTTCAACGTCTACATGGTAAGGCTTCAACGCCTGTTTTAAAGTCCGAGAAAACGCAACAGGGCCACAAAAGAAAAACTCAAAACCGCTTAAATCACCACACTGGCGAGCAATAGTCTCGGCAGACAAATGCGGCGCAATGCTTGAATCAATCACTGTGAGGGAGACACCTGCACGCAATGCTTTCTGCTTAAGCTCATCACACAGGGCTTGCTCTGCATGATTGCAGCAGAAGAACAGATAAGTAGCCGGATGCGCTTTTACCGTGTGTAAATAATCTAACCCAGCCATAAATGGAGCGATGCCGACACCGCCACCAATCCAGACTTGTGGCCTATCACTATAAAACTCAAATCGTCCATATGGACCTTCGACCTCAATCGGCTCACCCACGGTAATTCTCTTATAAAGACCTGTGGTAAAATCGCCGAGCTCTTTGATCAAAAATCGCAGCTCATTAGCCTCATTGTACGAAGCAATAGTAAACGGATGTGGCTCTTCGTCAACAAAACTCAAATAGGCAAACTGCCCTGCTTTATGCCCGGGCCAAGGTTTCTCCATCTTAATTCTTAAATCTAACGTTTGGCTCGCTGCGCAGTAGTGGCATGCGCTAACCTTCGCTGAATAACGTGCATTTCGGCCCACAAATCCAAGCAAACTGTAGACTGCGGCCGCGGAGCCAAGCGCAATAAACATCAACACTAACCAATAAATCGGCCAGCCCCAATACGCCTTTTTCAACAATAATACCGAATGCCCAGCCAGCAAAAGGTACACCACCGCCATCAAACGGTGCGATAAGCGAAACGGTTTGTATTTAATGGTTAGCCACAGTGATACACCCACCAGCAGCAATAATGAGTAGAACCCCCATTCGCCAATGGCTAACCCAATCGGGCGCATCTCTTTTACCCAAAGCGCAAAACCCGACAAGCTCCCCTGTGGACCAGAGCCATTGAGCCGATTAGGTTTAGTCAGGAGCTCAAGTGCGATCATCCATTTCGGTATCTGGTAACAAAGCCAGTGAAATAAACCAAGCAACGTGGCCGAAATGCCCAGCCATTTGTGTATCCGATAGCCTTTATCGATTCCTTGTGTCCACTGTTCAACAAGGGGCAAACGAAGCGCCAGCACCATAGCCAATGACATCGCCACAATGGCCAAAATGCCTGACCACTGGATAAAAGCCGATCGCCACTTGAAGAGGTTTTCAGACACCAAAAGCGTTGGCTCGGCTTGCATCCATAATACCGAGACAACCACCATCACAATCAATACCGTTTTGCTTACTCTGCTCATCACAATAACCACTTAAATTGAAAGGTTATCTAAGAGTAACAATCACAACGTAAAGTAGATGAAGTAACAAGTAAATCTGTGTAAAGACGGCAATCCAAACTCTTTAAGCGCTATGTCCTTTTATTGAACGCAGAAAAATCTGACCAATCAAACAACGCTGATCTTCCGCACGATAATCTTAGGGAGGGTCACTGAATTCTGTTAGAATGCGGCCCCTTCAACTAGCGTGTTAAGAGATGATCATTCGTGATGCCACGTTGTTTGAATAAAAAACCAACGAAAACCATACACCCCTGCTGGCCTCGGTTAGTGAACTACTTAGGAACTCGTTATGATGACTGAAGAAGAAAGAATTGAATTACAAAGAAATAACCCATTACACGGTCTTAAGTTAGAAACATTACTGCAAGAACTAGTGGATTTTTACGGTTGGGATATTCTCGATACGGCAATGCGTTTTAACTGCTTCCATACCAACCCATCGGTTGCCAGCAGCGTGAAATATCTCAATAAAACCGATTGGGCGAGAGAGAAAGTAGAAAACTTCTACCTATATCGCTTTAAACGTATGCCACGCGCTTCAGCTGAAGAATATGATCTGCCACCGCGCGCGCGCACTTTCCCACATGGCCTCAAACCTAAAGAGCCAATGGAGCTGACGGTTGATTCCATTTTAAACTCACAGGCTAAAGCGGCTTCTGCCCATAAAGAGCGTTCCGCACGTAACCGTTCGTTTCGTCGTTAAAGAACGATAAGTCAGTGATCGGCTCACGACACAACAAATCGGTTGAGCACAAAATGAATGTTGGTGTAAGAGAGAACCTTGCACCAACATTTTCCATCACAACATTTCAGCGTAAACCTTAATTATAAATAGGTTGCCATAAGCAGACTTTCTGCTGCTTACGTTGGTCATACAGCCATGTATATTGGCAATGATTATCGTAACTATATCGCCCAGTCTGAACCTTATATGGCCCAAAACTCACACCTTGTAAAGATTGAAAACGCCCTTGATAAAGCAATGAGAAGTGCAAGTGAGGGCCGGTGGACGATCCACCTTCACACAAAGCAATGGAACGCTGATTAGCATAAACACCCAACTTACTGTCTTTCGTCACCCACTGATTATTCGCGACTTGGATTCCGTCCATATGGTAATAGTTCGTCGCCCAACCGTTTGGATGCGTCACGCGCAGTTGGCACCGAGACATCACCGACACGTAGCCATCATGCGCGGCCGTTACACTGTAAGTTGGCGCGCCCCAAGCTGGCCAATCGTAAGAAACGTCGATTGAAGAAAGCGGAAAACCTGAGCCACTGTGCGCATGCGTACCGTTAGGTATCCACTGGTACCCTTTGCGCCATGGCCACTGCATAAACCCCTCACTAGGCGAAGCAATGAGGTTTCCCATACGCATAGGAGCTGGTGTGTTTTGTGGTTCGCTGAAAGCACCAAACCAAAGCTCATATTGCGATTTCCATAATGCCCAATCATCCACCCGATTCAATTGCTGTATGACCGCTAATGTCGCAGCATTGTATTGAAGAGCCGATGAACTTTCTTGATAGTGATAAAAACGCTGAGACAGTTGATTCGCAATATCTTTGATCTGCCGCTGTCTATCGTCCAAGCTTTGCTCCGAAGCACTCTCTTGTTCTAATAACGCTAAAGTGGTCAATAACACTCGAGGATCAACCCCCGTTGCCCCAGCCCAATGGCTAACTGACTCGACAAGCTCAAGCCAATGTGGCTGATGGGTGCCAATAAAATCTTCAATATTGAAAGGACGTTGATGAGGTCGAAAAACAAACTCATCATCGCTAATCAGAGAAAATGGCAGTTGACTCTCTGCAAGCTGCGCTTCGTTAAGTCGTGGTGTATCGACATCAGGATACAACTGATGGCTTACCACCATTGGGCTAAAACAGATAAACCATGTCACTAAAGAAGATTTGGTTAGATTCATTACGCATCCTTCATATGAATTAAGTTTCACTTGGAGTGTGGCACAAAATATTCGTGGGATAGCTAAGAAGGTGCGTTTTGCGAGGCCAGTAGGAGCAAGATGTAATAAGATGAAAGCGATGAAATTATCAACACTCTGCACAAAAGTACCATCGGAGTAAAAAACCGAACGGATGAACATGAAAAACAAAAGCCCCGACAACTTTTTGAGTTATCGGGGCTTTCTTGAATAAATGGCGCGCCCTGTAGGATTCGAACTCTTATATAAGGTTATTTTCAAGCAACACACATGTGTGTGTGCACTTTAAATTTACCAAACCTTGAACAGTAAGGCCTCCAAGCCCTATAACACAATATATCAAAGCACAACACACCAATGCACCAATGGTGCGATTATTATAGCATCAGGCTTCCACTTTGATAAATCAATGGTCTCATAAAAACACTCTTTTGGTATAAAACATTTATGCATAAATATGCAAATCATTGTTAAGTATCTAAATTATAAGACTACATCAAATTTCTGTTGTGCCATTGGAGTGTACACAAGCAATCTTATCGCAATGAGTAGTATAACGGTTTGTATCATAGACTCATGAGGTCACAGCTTAAAAAGCTCTCTATTTTCACTCCCACTTATTTGAACAACTGGGCAGAACACAGACTCACTCACCTTCTGGATTGATGAAGAAGCGATAAGAGAGTGGAAACAAAGCAAACAAAAAAGCGTGGAAGACCTCGCTGAGTTAGTGACCTAGCGATCACAACTGCGTTGATGAAGAAGCATATCTTCTCAATACCGTTACGCACTCTGCAAGGCTTTATTGACTCTGTATTTATGCTTGCCCAAGTACCATTGAAGCGCCCGCATTACACTTGTATCAGTCGCGAGTTAAACAGGTGGAAATCTCGTTCAAACCTAAAACTTCTGGAGTGATAAGACACTTAGCCATCGAGGCCACTGGTCTCAAGGTTTATGATGAAGGTGAATGGAAAGTTAAAAAACATGGCACGGACGGTAAACGCAGAGTTTGGCGAAAACTCCATATAGCCGTTGATGCAGATACTCACGAAATTATCGCTGCGGAGTTGAGTTTATCGAATGTGACTGATGCAGAAGTGCTATCCAATCTACTCAAGCAAACACTCAGAAAGATTACTGAGATATCGGGCGATGGAGCTTATGGCACCAAGGACTGTACGAAGCTATCCGTAGAAAGCGAACAGACGCACTCATTCCTCCACGAGACGGAGCCACATTCTGGGAACAAGCTCGGCTTGTCAGAAGTTGTATGGCTCTAATAAGCACTGGAAACAATGGTGTGATTACCACAAGCGTTCTATTTCAGAAACGGCTATGCATCTGGTGAAGCAACTGCTAGGCGGAAAATTAAGCCGGAGAAACTACAACGCTCAGGTTGGTTAGGCTTCCACTTCTCGCCATGATGAAAGCGTTAAACAAGCTTACAGGGTTAGGTATGCCTGAAACTTGTCGTGTTGACTAAGAAATACACAAAGCAGGATAAATCTGTCTCCACCCTGAATTACGCAACAAAGCCCGGAAGATGCCAAATACTTTGTTTATCTAAAGTAAGGCTGCGCAAAGAGCAGCCTTATAAGAAATAACTCAGTCTGCTGCTTTCATCTTTATTGGCTTTCTTCAATCAAATGCCTGATGGTTTTATCCATATTTACAGTAAGGCAGCAATCTAGTGGCATTAGCGGAGAGTGCTCTGCATCTTCAGTTAAAGCCTCTATTTTATAAACAAAATTATTATATTCTAGCCATGCAATTACTCCAGTCTCAACCGCAACTTGTGTCTCATTATCAAGCAAGTACGCTGCAATTAGAGGTGTGTCGGCATCATGATATCGAACAAAAAACTGGTGCTCACCTTCCATCAGGTCTACGGTAAATCGATTTTGTTTACCACCAAAAGTTAGATTAATGTGGTCATTAGTGAAAACAAGTGAGTCGGATGCGCCTTTGAACTCACTGAGTACAGATTGGTAACTCATATAGAACTCCATTTTATTTTTCATCATATCGAAATTTCTGATGCTATACACAGAGATTTTAAGCATCAGTTGCTAAACAGCTTACTGGTTTATATTATTTTTCTGCTAATTCATGTCCATTTTAGCTTCGATGATTAAACTCAATTATGAGTTATAAACTAGAACACGGTATGGGGTTTGTTTGCCAACTATTTTGGGGGGAATTTGAGCTAAACACCCTAACGCCCCTTCATCATGATTGGATTGGGAAATCAGTTAATGAAATCAGCCACTATTTTTAATAGCTCAGATGCAGGCTTTGCAGAGGTGGCAGTTTTGTAGACCACAACCTTATCGCCGTACTGGACTATAAGGTTTCCGGTATCACTTAATGTGACCGATGCGATTACCTTCTCCCCCATCTCGTCTTGTATTATGTGCAGTATGTCTTCCGAAGTCATGAAGTTAACCTCGTGGCCTCAAAGTATGACCCTGAAAAGTAGCTACTGCCAACGATGAATATGTCGTATTTGATTGTTACCTCTCTGGCTAGATTTGTGTGATCTATCTTAGCTTTTAGGCAGTGCTTACATGTTACGAGCCATCGGCTCAAAATCTGGGATGACGTTTGGATAGTTAAGTCAAACTCTGCAATATTCCCTTGTATCCTCACATTATCGACCGTAAACAAATACAACGCATCAGTATCTAACAGGCTTAGTTCGTGGATAAGCTCATTCATAGTTTTTCCTTAAAAAGGCTAGGCAGGCT
>NZ_JAMQXI010000016.1:0-2346 GCF_024743775.1 Vibrio sp. RM-69-4 | reverse complement strand
TGTGAATTCAGCGGCAAAATAACCTTCAGCATCCAAACGTCCGCCGAGCATGCTACGCTCGTCACTTTTCTTCCAAATCGCTCAATTTGAGTTTTTTTGTTTCTTTTCTGATTTGAGATTTTGGTTTATAAATGAATCGATTAGTTGGTTTTCAGTTTTCAAACAAGCTTTGTCCTTGGGTTTTTAAAGTATCGTTGTCAATCTGTTGGCCTAACAAACGGCTCAAGAGGGATTGCCAACGCTTGGCGGCTTTAGTACAAAATTGAAGTTCAGGGTTTAGGGTGTGTTTTTTAAGTTCGGCGGTGCGTTGTCAACCCCTTAGCCGAGCGTTAGGCAAAGTGAGTTTTTATCAGCTAAATCGGGTTTGAATTGAACGGCGAATTCCATGTTCTCATGGCTGGACTTAAGCAATAAATCGTCATCACATATTTGTTGTTTCTTGATCGTGTTCGGTTGCTTTTCGTTGTGAATTTAGCGGCAAAATAACCTTCAGCATCCAAACGTCCGCCGAGCATGCTACGCTCGTCACTTTTCTTCCAAACCGTTAAATTTGAGTTTTTTGGTTTCTTTGCTGATTTGAAATTTTGGTTTATAAATGAATCGGTTAGTTGGTTTTCAGTTTTCAAACAAGCCTTGTTCTTGAGTTTTTAAAGTATCGTTGTCAATCTATTGGCCTAACAAACTGCTTAAGACGGACTGCCAACGCTCGGCGAATTTACTTCAACGCTTGCTCTGTGTTTACGGTGGTCTGCTTGCGTTTTGTGTTATGTTGTCAGCCACTTAGCAGGGCGTTATGGCGCAAGGTGAAAAATGGATACTATCGTTGATTTAGTTAGAAAAGATCCCGTTCGATTTGAAGCACTGGAATGTGTTTACCAGCTTGAATTGCCTCAGTGCTACATAGCCGCAGGTTTTGTGCGAAACCTTGTCTGGGACTTTTTACATCGCAACGTAAAGCCGACGCCATTAAACGATATTGATGTCATTTTCTTCGATGCTGATTGTGTCGATTCAGATTATGAAAAATCACTTGAACTCAAGTTATCGGAGCAAATGCCCCAGATCAATTGGCAAGTGAAAAATCAAGCCAAGATGCACTTACAAAATGGCGACGATCCTTACCAAAGCACATTGGATGCCATGAGCTATTGGCCTGAAAAAGAAACGGCGGTAGCAGTGAGAAAAGTCGAGCACGATCATTATGAATGTATATCAGCCTTTGGTTTCGAGAGTTTATTTCAAGGTTTAATCACACATAATCCTAAACGAGCATATGGAACCTTCGAAAATCGAGTAAAGTCAAAGGGTTGGCTAGTTATATGGCCTAACTTGAGAATTGCGCCATAACAAACGCTTCAAGAGGGACAGCCAACGCGCGGCATTTTTACTATGCGTTGGTTTTTGTGGTTACGGTGTTATGCGGAAAGTTGGTAGTAGCGTTGTCTGCCCCTTAAGCGGGCGTTATGTAACCGTAAAGAAAAAGCCCACAATGCATTGAAAAGTAGATGTTTTTTATGATTGATCTAATTTCAATGTCGACTTTTTCTGAGTGGGTTTCGTGCATGTTGATTTAGCTTTCGGCTTCTTTATTCTTCGAATTTTTAGCTGGTTCTAAATGGTTTAGTGGGTTTGCGATAAGTTTGGTGGTAGTCATTTTTTTCTTTGAACTAGGGCTCGCAGTTTCGTTGTTGTCACGCAAATTCTACTGGGTTACTGCTAACTTTTCATGTAAGTTAAACGGTATTTGGTAATGTTGTTCTTTGTAATGCTTTGAAATAGTTAGCAAAGTTACATAACAAAGCATTCAAGAGGGACAGTCAACGCTTGGCAGTTTTGGTTTGGTTGAGCATTTGAGGTTACGGCTGGTTAATTTGAGCGCAGTGTTTTGCGTTGCCTGCCCCTTAATGCGGCGTTAGGCAAAGTGAGTTTTTATCAGCTAAAACGAGTTGAAATTGAACGGTAAATTCCATGCTTTGTGGCTTAACTTAAGCAATAAATCGTCATCACATATTTGTTGTTTCTTGATCGTGTTGGGTTGCTTAGCGCTGTAAATTCAGCGGCAAAATAACCTTCGGCATCCAAACGTCCGCCGAGCATGCTACGCTCGTCACTTTTCTTCCAAATCGCTCAATTTGAGTTTTTTGTTTCTTTGCTGAGTTGGCATTTTGGTTTATAAATGAATCGGTTAGTTTGTTTCACGTTTACAAAAAAGCTCGTTCTTTGGTTGTGAAAGTGTCGGTGTCAATTGGTTGGCCTAACAAACGGCTCAAGAGGGATTGTCAACGCGTGGCGGCTTTAGTACAAAATTGAAGTTCAGTGCTTACGGTGTGTTTTTTGAGTTCGGCT
>NZ_JAMQXI010000015.1:0-2001 GCF_024743775.1 Vibrio sp. RM-69-4 | reverse complement strand
ACATAACAAACGGTTCAAGAGGGACAGCCAACGCGCGGCATTTTTATTATGCGTTGGTTTTTGTGGTTACGGTGTTATGCGGAAGCTTGGTAATGGCGTTGGCTGCCCCTTAACCGGGCGTTACATGCTTTTCTGGGATTTTATTTAAACGGAGAATGAATGAATATACAGCAAGTAGATAAGATACTTTTTGAAAACTTACCTAGGTGCTTTCTAACTCTTACAACTTGTAGTTCCTATTATGTCGAACTAGATGAAGATAGTATTTTGATTAGAACAGATAGAAGATCTTTTAAGATAGAGGTTGAATGTATTTATAAGCTATTGTTTGATGTTTTGTCTTTGAAGAGCTTTGAAATAAAAAACTTTAAATACAAGCACAAGCATTCCGCTTATTTACTTCCTGTAATAAAGTATCTTATTGTTTTATGCGATGTTAATATTAATGAATATGCTGAACCAAAAGGAGGTTGGAAGATTGAGTTAACACAAGAATTGATTATAGAAGAAAGAGAAAAAAGACTTGAATGCTTTGAAATGATAGAGATATATCATAAGGAGTATTCTGATAGTTATTTTAATGGAATGCCGGAGTCCTTACAAAAGAAAGAAGCATTAGAAAAAAATGTAGTAGTTGATGTTTATTATGCTACAAATAGACAGCCTTCAAAAGATAAGGGCATTTTTGGTAATTTAGTCGATAATAAAACAAATTATGGTGTTGCAAAAGTATCAGTTCCTAAAAATGAGCATAGATCGGGTAGCGTTGAGAGGCCATCTGGTTTTTTTAAAATTATAATTCGAGAAGATAAAAATAAACATTTTGTAATAGATTCAGGAGAGAATTTAAAAGAAGCAGATTTTTTTGATGCTCTTAAGTCTGAATCAAATAAAAAAAGCTTAATGGTATTTGTTCATGGTTATAATGTTAGTTTTCAAAATGCAATTTTTAAATCTGCGCAGATAAAATATGATTTAAACTATGAATGGCCATTAGTTCTGTTTAGTTGGCCATCAAAATCAAGTGTGAAATCTTATGTGTCTGATAAAGAAAGCGCACTTAACTCATCTGTTGCATTAGCTTCGTTGCTTAAAAAAATATCTGAAATGGATATAGATGAAGTGTTTGTTATTGGTCATAGTATGGGTACCTTCTGTTTGGCTGAAGCGTTACGAGAGCTCGATATTAAGGATAATCCTTTTCAACGCTTAGTTTTGGCTGCGGCAGATATACAAAAACAGGCATTTTTTGAACGCTATTGTGAGAAAATTAAAGCTAGTTTTAATATGGTTTCATTATATGCATCATCTTCAGATAAAGCCTTAATTGCTTCAAATATGATTAACGAATCTGAGCGTGTCGGTGATACAAGAAATGGAATTGTTGTTGTAGATGGTATCGAGTCTATAGACATGTCAGAGCTTGACGATAATTTATTTAGTCTAGGTCACTCTTATATTTCTGAGAGTAACAGGGCTCTTGATGACTTATACCATTTTCTCATTAATGGATTACCAGCAGAGATGAGAAGATTAAAAAAACTATTAAATGGAGAATCAAAAACATATTGGTCTCTGCATTATTAGGATACGCATGTAACAAACGCCTCAAGAGGGACTGTCAACGCGTGGCGTTTCCAGTCCCATTGAGCCGCGGTGGTTACGGTTGTTGTGATTGAGTTTTGTTGTTATGCGTTGTCAGCCCCTTAGGCGGGCGTTAAATTACAAGGATAGTTCAGTGGAAATAAAGGAAATTAATTCAACCTCTAGCGTCTCAGTTCAGTTAAATTCATTGCTTATAGATTGTGTTGAGAGTGGTGCTTCAGTCGGTTTTTTAACTCCGATCGACAGAGAAGAAATCAAGTCATACTGGAGTGAGGTAGAATCGGATTTAAAGTCAGGAAAGCGTCGTTTATTTATTGCTCAAGATGAAAATGCCATCATCGGTGCAGTTCAACTTTCTCTATGCTCTAAAGCAAATGGTTTACATCGAGGGGAAGT
>NZ_JAMQXI010000014.1:0-1313 GCF_024743775.1 Vibrio sp. RM-69-4 | reverse complement strand
CGTTTAAGACGGATTCCCAACGCTTGGCATTTTCGGTTTGATTCAGCTTTGGTGTTTACGGCACAATAGTTTAGGTTGGGTGGTAGCGTTGCTCACCACTTAACGCGGCGTTATACCGTTTTAACTTACGCGCAGAGCATCGTATAGGTTCTTGTTTATAAAAAAACCGTCAGAAGACGGCTTTGGACGTAATTATCGAGGGTTTAAGCACAGCACTTTTTGTACTTTTTCCCGCTTCCGCAAATGCACGGTTCATTACGGTTTGGTGTTTTGTCATAGGTAATAGTTTTAGGTTTGTTTAATAGCGTATCAAGCTCAACAGTGTTCTCTGGTTGCTTTGAGTCAATGACAATATCAGCCACTATTGAGTGCTCAGAAAGTAATATTTCTATCTCTGCTTTACGAGCCTCGGTTGGGACGACAACATTGATTGGAGCCTCGTCAGTGCCTGCTTTTACATCACGGTTTACGTTGTAGCCTGAAATGACGTGGTTTTGTCTAGCATCGATTCGGCCTTTGAAAAATAGTTTGGACATTTGCAACTCACTGATGGATTGTTGTGGTGTAATTTGGCCGCGATTATACGGTACTATGGCAATTGATAAAGAAGTTCCTATAATGTGCATCGGATCACGGTATAACAAACGGCTCAAGAGGGATTGCCAACGCGTGGCGACTTTAGTGCAAAATTGCAGTTCAGTGTTTACAGTGTGTTTTTTTGAGTTCGGCGGTGCGTTGTCAACCCCTTAGCCGGGCGTTATGCAACTCAGGTAAATTTAGGGGTTCAATCTTTTGGGATTTCTCCGGCCATTCGTTTTGTGTCGTCGGCAAATGAGCATTTTTACCCTCAAATTTGTGGTTAACTCAAACCGTAAAACAGGCAAAGTTCTTTGTTTGCCTCAATCAGTTTTAGCGTTGGCGTGTTGTGAATCTTGTGGGCGCAAAGTGTGGAAAGGGCAAGTTTATCGAGCATTTTGCACTTGTTGAAGTTTTAGCTCGTTGAGTTTTCCTGATTCAAAAGCTTGGTTTGTTGCTGAAAGGTGGACTTTGTTTTGGCGGCTTATTTATCATGGCTCTGGCTTGGGTTGGTTCTTGAATCACTCAACCATTGCAATTGTGGCTTTTGGTCGTGTAAAGTCAGTTTATCTCATTGAATTTGCATAACAAACGGCTCAAGAGGGATTGCCAACGCTTGGCGACTTTAGTGCAAAATTGCAGTTCAGTGTTTACGGTGTGTTTTTTGAGTCTGGCGGTGCGTTGTCAACCCCTTAGCCGGGCGTTAGCTGAGGTTAAGAAAAATCATAAAATTCCGT
>NZ_JAMQXI010000013.1:0-1868 GCF_024743775.1 Vibrio sp. RM-69-4 | reverse complement strand
CCGGACTCAAAAAACACACTGTAAACACTGAACTTCAATTTTGAACTAAAGCCGCCACGCGTTGGCAATCCCTCTTGAGCCGTTTGTTAGCTGCTGCACTTTAGCCGGAGATTTGCTACCCAACAGCCTAATTTAAAACACATTATTGCTTTCAAGCGACAAAGTGAAACGGACAACTGAGAAACTAAAACCTAATCCACGAAACGCACTTGGCAAAGAAGAAATAACAGCAAAACTGACGAGCTTCTAGAACTTAAATTTACAAAGAATTCTTTCGAAGAAGCCAACGACCAAGTGCGCGAAATCCATTTAAGCGCGAAAGAGCCTCAAAACCAAAGAAGCCACACCAAAGAAATAAACAAACACACCACTTCCCGTAAACAGACTTCGGTTAGTTCAACCGCTTCACGAACAGTGCCACTGGCGAGATACGTGGAAAAGTGCTGACTTTCAGGTGTAAAGCTAGAGCCTCAGACTAAGAAAAATAAGCGCTTAATTTTATGGTTTTTCTTAACCTCAGCTAACGCCCGCCTAAGGGGCTGGCAACGCATTACCACTAAACTCAATCACAACAGCCGAAACCACCACGGCTCAATGGGACTGGAAACGCCACGCGTTGACAGTCCCTCTTGAGGCGTTTGTTAGCACTCTAATTTTTAACCCATTGTCGAGTTAACATCTGCATACTTTTCCCGACTAACACAATAACAACTGCACCTAATAAAACAGGTGTGAAAAGAAAACTCCAACCTTGCCCAGAAAGCATAATCAATAGTGGGTTAGCTCCCGCAGGTGGATGTGTCGTTTTCGTAATCAGCATTGCACTAACAGCAAGCCCGGTTGCTACAGCTAATGATATCGCTGACACACCAATATATTGAGTAAAAATCACCCCTATGAAAGCGGTTATCAAATGTCCGAATATCACATTTTTAGGCTGAGCAAGAGGACTATTCGGAACACCAAACACAAGAACTGCAGTAGCACCAAAGGGAGCCATAAGTAAAACAACATTACCCATTGTTGAATCAAGAAAGGAAAGCATCCCTATTGCTAAACAGGCCCCAATGCCCGCCAAAATCGACATGAACAAACTGTGCATATAAATATCTCCATAAAGTAGACCACTCTGTCTACAAAATTAGAGTAGACAAAATGGTCTACCATTGTCAATATGACTTTAAAGGAGATATGAAATGAACCCAAAACGTCAATTGTTGATAGATACAGCACTAAACCTTTTTTATAAAAATGGAATCAATTCTATTGGAATAAATGAGGTCATTAGTGTTTCTGGTATTGCAAAACGAACTCTCTATTCTCATTTTGAAAGTAAAGAAGCCTTAATTCTTGCTGCTTTACAAAAACGGCACGAAATATTCACTTTTTGGTTAGAGCAAAAACTATCTGGCTCCCAGTCAAACCAAGAGGTTATTCATCGACTATTTTCAGCACTAGCCAATTGGTTTCAAAACAAAGAAAGTATGTTAGGTGATTTTCGAGGTTGTTTTTTCATTAATACATCTGCTGAATTTAGCGATATCAACAGCGAAATTTTCCGTTTCTGTAACCTCCACAAAGAGCATGTTAGACAAATTATTAGCTCTCATCTCAAAAGTAGAGATGATTCGTTGCTTGATGCTATTTGCATAATGAAAGAAGGAGCCATTGTAACAGCCCACTTGTCTAGAGATGGAAAAGAAATCACATTTAAATGTATTGAAATGCTCAAGAAATTTGAGTGCTAACGCCGCATTAAGGGGCAGACAACGCCGCCACAGAATTAAAATAGACAACTGTAAACACAAATTTTCAAGTAAACCACAAATGCCACGCGTTGACTGTCCCTCTTAAATGCTTTGTTATGT
>NZ_JAMQXI010000012.1:0-4973 GCF_024743775.1 Vibrio sp. RM-69-4 | reverse complement strand
CTTTAGTACAAAATTGAAGTTTAGTGTTTACAGTGTGTTTTTTGAGTCCGGCGGTGCGTTGTCAACCCCTTAGCCGGGCGTTAGCTGGGGTTAAGAAAAATCATAAAATTAAGCGCTTATTTTTCTTAGTCAGAGGCTCTAGCTTTACACCTGAAAGTCAGCACTTTTCCATGTATCTCGCCAGTGGCACTGTTCGTGAAGCGCTCGAACTAACCGAAGTCTGTTTACGGGAAGTGGTGTGTTTGTTTATTTCTTTGGTGTGGCTTCTTTGGTTTTGAAGCTCTTTCGCGCCTAAATGGGTTTTGAGCACTTGGTTGTTGGCTTCTTCGAAAGAATTCTTTGTAAATTCAAGTCCTAGAAGCTCGCCAAGTTTTCCTGTTATTTCTTCTTTGCCAAGTGCGTTTCGTGGATTAGGTTTTAGTTTCTAAATTGTCCGTTTTACTTTGTCGTTTGAAACAATAATGTGTTTTAAATTAGGCCGTTGGGTAGTCAATCTCCGGCTAAAGTGCAGCAGCTAACAAACGGCTCAAGAGGGATTGCCAACGCGTGGCGACTTTAGTGCAAAATTGCAGTTCAGTGTTTACAGTGTGTTTTTTGAGTTCGGCTATGCGTTGTCAACCCCTTAGCCGGGCGTTATGCAACTCAGGTAAATTTAGGGGTTCAATCTTTTAGGATTTCTCCGGCCATTCGTTTGGTGTTGTCGGCAAATGAGCATTTTCACCCTCAAATTCGTGGTTAACTTAAATCGTAAAACAGGCAAGGTTCTTTGTTTGCCTCAATCAGTTTTAGCGCTGGCGCGTTGTAAATTCAGTGGGCGCAAAGTGTGGAAAGGGCAAGCTTATCGAGTATTTCGCATTTGCTGAAAGTCTTGCTTGTTGAGTTTGTCTCATTCAAAAGCTTGGTTTGTTGTTGAACGGTGGACTTTGTTTTGGCGGCTTATTTATCATGGCTCTGGCTTGGGTTGGTTCTTGAATCACTCAACCATTGCAATTGTGGCTTTTGGTCGTGTAAATTCAGCTTATCTCATTGAATTTGCATAACAAACGGCTCAAGAGGGATTGCCAACGCGTGGCGGTTTTAGTGCGAAATTGAAGTTCAGTGTTTACAGTGTGTTTTTTGAGTCTGGCGGTGCGTTGTCAACCCCTTAGCCGGGCGTTAAATTGCAGTCAAGGATGGTGGATTATCAAAATTGATATTTATGATGTGTTTATTGGCAAATCGGCCTTTGGCAATCCTTGCGGGGTACTAGAGCTAAATGGCTGGCTTTCCGATAGCGAGTTACATCAAATAACCCGTGAAGTTGGACAGCCTGTGACTTCTTTCATTACTCACGTCGACGGACGGTTTCACATTCGTTGGTTTGCATTGGATGGTGAAATTAATCTTTGTGGTCACGGGAGTTTAGGCGCTGGTGCAGCGATCCTTTCTAAGTACCAACTGGAAAATGTAGTTTTTAACAGTAAATACGGTGAAGTGGTGATTTCTAAAAGAGATGACCAATATTCATTGGTATTACCAAGTTGGGAAGCAAAGCCTTGTGCCGTTCCAGTAGAAATCTCTGATTTAGCGACGGATGCGATTGATGTTTTTTCTACCCGAGACTTAGTCTTGGTTTTGCCTTCGGTGGAGGCTGTCATGAATTTCCAGCCAGATGATGATCGCTTGAGAGAAATCAACGAATACCATGCTCTGATTGTAACGGCTGCAAATGGTAATAGTGGTTATGTTCTAAGATACTTTGCTCCCAAAATTGGCATATCTGAGGATTTAGCAACAGGCTCAGCACAATGCTCTCTTGCACCGTATTGGTTTAAAAAACTTGGCTCCGACGCATTGAATGCGCGTCAACTTTCAATGTCAGGTGGTTATTTTGAAGTAGAGAGAACAACAGAAAATTCAATTACAGTATTTGCCCAATCAAAGCGGCGAGCAATTGCAATTTAACAAACGCCTCAAGAGGGACTGTCAACGCGTGGCGTTTCCAGTCCCAATGAGCCGAAGTGGTTACGTTGTTGTGATTGAGTTTTGTGGTAATGCGTTGCCAGCCCCTTAGGCGGGCGTTATAGCTTATCTCACATTTCAACCTAGACATTGCTCAATTGATGCCTCAAAGTAAATCCCGATTTTTGCTCAACAAAAGGAACAAGTATGTTTAGTCATATTATGATTGGCTCCAATGATATTGAAAAATCTAAGGTTTTTTATGACGCCATATTGTCTGTTTTAGGTTATCCATCGGGTGTTATCGATGCTAAAGGTCGCTGTCTTTACATAAACAAAGATGGTGTGCTTGGAATTACGAAGCCAATAAATGGAGAGCTGGCGACTCATGGTAATGGAATGACAATTGGCTTAAAAGTCAGTAGCCCAGAGTTAGTGGATTCATGGCATGCAGCAGGCTTAGCTAATGGCGGTGTAGCTTGCGAAGATCCTCCAGGTCTCAGGGTAAGCGGAGAAAGAAAAATGTATCTAGCTTACTTACGCGATCCAGCAGGAAATAAGCTGTGTGCAACGCATCATATTTCTATGGGCAACTAAAGCACCGCTATAACAAACGCTTCAAGAGGGACAGCCAACGCGTGGCATTTTTATCATGCGTTGGTTTTTGTGATTACGGTGTTATGCGGAAAGTTAGTAGTAGCGTTGTCTGCCCCTTAAGCGGGCGTTATATACCCACGGAGAAATCAGCGCCATGAGAATCACAGAAGTATCTCAACCAAATGATAGCGACTTTGAAGCGCTAAAAAACGGACTCAATGGATTCAATGAAATTCATACCGGTACGTTGCACCGAGAAACCATATCTTCTTTCGTTAAAGATAGCGCCAACCAAACCGTTGGCGGAATCCTAGGTGAAATTAAGTGGGGTTGGTTATACATTCAGGGGCTTTGGGTTTCTGATTCTGTTCGGTCAAACGGCTTGGGTTCAAAGCTACTACAACAGCTTGAAAACTATGTTCAATCAAAAGGTGTCACAAACTACCGTTTGGAAACAACGTCATTCCAAGCCTTAGACTTTTATAAAAAACAAGGTTATGTTTTATTTGGTCAGTTACCGGATATGCCTCCAACTTTTACAAGCTACTTTTTAAAAAAGCAAACGGGTATATAACAAGCAATTTAAGAGGGATTCTCAACGCTTGGCACTTTTGCTTCTACTTCAAATTTAGTGTTTATGGCACAATGCGTTAAGTTGTGTGGAGGCGTTGTTCACCCCTTAATTGGGCGTTATATTTTTTTAAGTTCAGCAACCAAAAGGATTCATGATGAACGTGGATAAAGCGAAAAAACGCATATTGAAACGAGTACAAAGAGGTTTCAAAGGTTATCCGCAAATATCATTAGAGTATTTCGGTAAAACGACGGACTTGGCGACCGAAGTCGTTATCACCTTTTTACCTGAAGAAAATGCTGATCCCCAAATACAACGTTTTACAAGTGACAAAGATGCCCGCGAAGACGAAGCGATTCAATCTGTATTGCTAAAAATCATTGAGCGTGCGGAAGCTGCTACAGTTTTGGAAAAGCAAGAAATATCAGTTTGTTAATGGTTTTTCGGCAATCCTAAACAGTCGGTCACGTTAGCGTAGAGAATGAAAATATAACAAACGGCTCAAGAGGGATTGCCAACGCGTGGCGACTTTAGTGCAAAATTGAAGTTCAGTGTTTACGGTGTGTTTTTTAAGTTCGGTGGTGCGTTGTCAACCCCTTAGCCGGGCGTTATGTGCTAGTGTACGCCGAATTCTTTACTATGATTTCATTAATAAAGACTACTGCGGAAATGTGATAGGATTTTTGTTATGGAAGATAGGAAAATGAGTGAGGTCGAAGAGCCCAAGTCACCGTGTATTAAACAGTGCTGTTTAGATGAAATGGATATTTGTTTGGGATGTTTCAGATCGTTGAATGAAATCATTGATTGGCATTCTTCAACGATAATTGAAAAGAACAAGATTCTTATTGCATGCCGTCAAAGAAGGGAGTTGTCTCAAAAATCGAGGTTTTAGTTTTCTCTAAAAGTATTACTAGTGATAATTTTGTCTAAATTCGTTGAGAATTTGTTAGAAAATGAGCATATAAAAACGGCCCTTGACGTTGTGGGCCGCTGATATTTAGTAATGCAAGGCTAGTGCTCAGGTGTTTCTAGCAGCTTAATGGCACTTTCAACTGCATTATTGATCGCTTGGTCATTTTCAAGTTTTCCTGAACTTGCTGGCCCAAGGGCTCTAGAGTATAGAGCTAATTGTTTGTCCAAAGGCAAGCCCAACTGTTCATACAGATTTTCGCGAATTTTTGCATGTTGTTCAGGGTCTTGGTTTGCAAGGCTAATAAGAGTTTCATAAATAAGAGCTTTCATATCATGTCCATTTTATTATAGTTAACTTGGTGCGTATGGATTATAGCTGAGCCCTTAATGTAAATCTTGTGCAACAATCACATAACAAACGGCTCAAGAGGGATTGCCAACGCGTGGCGGCTTTAGTGCAAAATTGAAATCCAGTGTTTACGGTGTTTTTTTGAGTCTGGCGGTGCGTTGTCAACCCCTTAGCCGAGCGTTAGGCAAAGTGAGTTTTTATCAGCTAAAACGAGTTTGAATTGAACGGTAAATTCCATGTTCTCCGACTGAACTTAAGCAATAAATCGTCATCACATATTTGTTGTTTCTTGATCGCGTTGGGTTGTTTATCGTTGTGAATTTAGCGGCAAAATAACCTTCAGCATCCAAACGTCCGCCGAGCATGCTACGCTCGTCATTTTTCTTCCAAACCGCTTAATTTGAGTTTTTTGTTTCTTTGCTGATTCAGCATTTTGGTTTATAAATGAATCGGTTAGTTTGTTTCAAATTTACAAAAAAGCTCGTTCTTTGGTTGTGAAAGTCTCGGTGTCAATTGGTTGGCCTAACAAACGGCTCAAGAGGGATTGTCAACGCTTGGCGACTTTAGTGCAAAATTGAAGTTCAGAGTTTACGGTGT
>NZ_JAMQXI010000011.1:0-5812 GCF_024743775.1 Vibrio sp. RM-69-4 | reverse complement strand
ACCTTTTTGCCATTGGATGGCTTGGATTCAATTGAAGAAGATCCCACAAGTTTCCATACAAGTCTTCAAACACTGCTACCGTTCCATAGTCTTCTTCTGTTGGCTCGCGGACGAAATTAATACCAATCGATTTCATACGCTTAAAGTCACGCCAGAAATCATCAGTATTTAGGAACAGAAATACTCGACCGCCTGCTTGATTCCCAATGAAATCATGCTGCTCTGGCTTCGAGGCTCTGGCAAGTAATAACGTAACACCATGAGAATTTGGTGGAGCCACAACCACCCAACGTTTGTCTTGTTCGGGTTGATGAGTATCTTCAATAAGTTCAAATTTGAGTTTGTTTACATAAAAATCAATGGCTTCATCATAATCTTTTACAACTAAAGCAATATGGACAATGTTCTGTTTCATAGTATTCCTTATTGAAGATTTCGATTGGTAGCATAACGCCCGGCTAAGGGGTTGACAACGCACCACCGAACTTAAAAAACACACCGTAAACCCTGAACTTCAATTTTGCACTAAAGTCGCCAAGTGTTGGCAATCCCTCTTGAGCCGTTTGTTATATGTTTGGATGAGGAACCTAGCTAGATCTTGAATGCAATGCATTGAATTACATAGTTATCAACACATTGCATGCGGACGGTATAAAATGCAGCTTATTTATAAAAAGCTTCAACTTCACCTTTTAACTTAATCAGCATCGGCTGGCCAAAACGATCTTTAGCTTTCGGTGAAGGAATTTTCACCCACCCTTCACTAATGCAGTATTCTTCAACATCAGTACGTTCTTTGCCATTTAGACGAATGCCAATGTGGTGTTCAAAGCACTCCGCTACATAGTGTGGGCTGCGAGGATTACCAGCAAGGTGATCCGGCAAAGCGGGTTTAGCTGTAGTGTCGTTCATATTCATAACCTAAAATATGTAAAAAAGTGCGCTATTGTAGACAATAGAAGCCGACCGCTCAACAAAGTAAAGATGCTATTTCATATGCGGTATAGAGCGCAGAACTAGATGACATATAACGCCCGGCTAAGGGGTTGACAACGCACCACCGAACTCAAAAAACACACTATAAACACTGAATTTCAATTTTGTACTAAAGCCACCACGCGTTGGCAATCCCTCTTGAGCCGTTTGTTATGATTGTGGTCGGGGAATCGTATATTCGTAAAAAGAAACGCCACTATCATTAGCTGGTTGCTCTATAAAGCCTAACTTTTTAAGCAAGTTAGCTGAAGCAACATTAGATCTTTCAACGCCACCGACCAGCTTTGACCACGACTCAGTTTTAACTATTTTTTCGATAAAACTTTTCAGTAGCTCACTCGCCAACCCTTTACCCCAATATTCTTCACTCAGTAAGTAACCAATATGCGCTTCACTTTCGCTCTCTACATAGGCGAAAAGAAAACCGATTAGCTCTTGCGCTTCCGATTTTACTTGAAGCAGCCGACTCTCCGACGACATTCGGTCAAGCCAAACTCTAGCCAATTCCACGGAAGTAATGCCATGAAAATATGGAGGCAAGTTTTCAACAACCAATGGCGTTAGTATATTAGGGAGCTGTTCGACCAGAGCTGAACGCTCAGTTAACGAAAGATCACATGAGACTTCAGTTACTCTCAACCTCTGAGTTTCAAACGAAATTGTCATAGAATCTGCCTATTTGGATACAAATCATAACGCCCGGCTAAGGGGTTGACAACGCATAGCCAAACTCAAAAAACACACCGTAAACACTGAACTTCAATTTTGCACTAAAGTTGCCAAGCGTTGGCAATCCCTCTTGAGCCGTTTGTTATATTTTCATTCTCTACACTAACGTGACCGACTGTTTAGGGTTGCCGACAAACCATTAACAAACTGATATTTCTTGCTTTTCCAAAACTGTAGCAGCTTCCGCACGCTCAATGATTTTTAACAATACAGATTGAATCGCTTCGTCTTCGCGGGCATCTTTGTCACTTGTAAAGCGTTGTATTTGAGGCTCGGCATTCTCCTCAGGTAAAAAGGTGATAACGACTTCAGTCGCTAAATCCGTCGTTTTACCGAAATACTCTAATGATATTTGCGGATAACCTTTGAAACCTCTTTGTACTCGTTTCAATATGCGTTTTTTCGCTTTATCCACGTTCATCATGAATCCTTTTGATTGCTGAACTTAAAAAATATAACGCCCGGCTAAGGGGTTGACAACGCACCACCGAACTTAAAAAATACACTGTAAACTCTGAACTTCAATTTTGAACTAAAGTCGCCACGCGTTGGCAATCCCTCTTGAGCCGTTTGTTAGCTGCTGCACTTTAGCCGGAGATTGACTACCCAACGGCCTAATTTAAAACACATTATTGCTTTCAAACGACAAAGTAAAACGGACAATTTAGAAACTAAAACCTAATCCACGAAACGCACTTGGCAAAGAAGAAATAACAGGAAAACTTGACGAGCTTCTAGGACTTAAATTTACAAAGAATTATTTCGAAGAAGCCAACAACCAAGTGCGCAAAACCCATTTAGGCGCGAAAGAGCTTCAAAACCAAAGAAGCCACACCAAAGAAATAAACAAACACACCACTTCCCGTAAACAGACTTCGGTTAGTTCAAGCACTTCACGAACAGTGCCACTGGCGAGATACATGGAAAAATGCTGACTTTCAGGTGTAAAGCTAAGGCCTCAGACTAAGAAAAATAAGCGCTTAATTTTATGGTTTTTCTTAACCTCAGCTAACGCCCGGCTAAGGGGTTGACAACGCACCGCCGAACTCAAAAAACACACTGTAAACACTGAACTTCAATGTTGCACTAAAGCCGCCACGCGTTGGCAGTCCCTCTTTAACCGCTTGTTATGCAAATTCAATAAGATAAACTGACTTTACACGACCAAAAACCACAATTGCAATGGTTGAGTGATTCAAGAACCAACCCAAGCAAGAGCCATGATAAATAAGCCGCCAAAACAAAGTCCACCGTTCAACAACAAACCAAGCTTTTGAATGAGACAAACTCAACAAGCAAGACTTTCAGCAAGTACAAAATGCTCGATAAACTTGCCCTTTCCACACTTTGCGCCCACAAGATTCACAACACGCCAACGCTAAAACGGATTGAGGCAAACAAAGAACCTTGCCTGTTTTACGGCTTGAGTAAACCACGAATTTTAGGGTAAAAATGCTCATTTGCCGACAACGCAAAACGAATGGCCGGAGAAATCTAAAAAGATTGAACCCCTAAATTTCCCTGAGTTGCATAACGCCCAATTAAGGGGTGAACAACGCTACTACCCAAGCTAACGCATTGTACCGTAACACTAAATTTGAAGTAGAAGCAAAAATGCCAAGCGTTGTGAATCCCTCTTAAATTGTTTGTTATAACAACGATTTCCTCGATGTTGAAACTTACACCGAACCCTGCTCGAAAGCTAAAATGTTCTCAAATGCTATTTTGAAATACAGTTCATAGCTATTTTGCTCTACATACCCCAAATGAGGCGTTGCCATAACGTTGGGCAACGAAAGTAAAGGCTCGCTATCGAGTGATGCTGGCTCAACATCAAAGACATCTAGAGCAGCACGCTTAGTTGGCACAGAAACAAGCTCATTGTAGAGGGCTGATGACTCAACAAGTTCTGAACGGCTAATGTTTACAAATAAAGAGTCAGATTTCATTAAGCTTAAGTCAGTGGCTTTTACACACGCTCGGGTCACATCATTTAAAAGTAGGTGGAGTGAAACGATATCAGAGCTAGTAAAAAACGTTTCTTTTGAAGTAGCAGCTTCAAAGCCATGTTCGAGTGCTAGCTTTCTTGACGGCTCACTACCCCAAACAACAACCGACATTTCAAATGCTTTAGCATATTGAGCGATTCGTTGCCCTATTTTCCCGTAACCCCAAATACCAAGTTTTAAACCTTTTAAAGTTCGACCTAAACCCAGAACACCTGAGTCTTGCCATTTATCATTTTTAAGGTTCGCAGAATAAGTAGGAATGTAACGACTAGCAGCCATAATTACCGCCCAGCCTAATTCAGAAGGTGCTATCGGAGAGCCGCGCCCCTCTAGTATTTGAACCCCAAATTTTTCACATAAATTAACATCAATGTGGTTGCTGACCTTGCCAGTTTGGCTAATGACTTTGAGATTAGGTAATCGAGATAGCAAGGACTCTGTTATTACTGTCCGCTCTCGAATTAGAACAAGAACATCTGTTTCCTGAAGTTGAGCAACCAACTCCGGTTCAGGGAGTGTTTCATTCAAAACTGACACTTCATGGTGAGATAATAGGTCGAAACAATCTAAAGTTCTGACCACATCCTGATAGTCATCTAACACTGTTATTTTCACTGAACTCTCCTTGTTGTTATAACGCCCGCTTAAGGGGCAGCCAACGCTACTACCAACTTTCCGCATAACACCGTAACCACAAAAACCAACGCATAGTAAAAATGCCACGCGTTGGCTGTCCCTCTTGAAGCGTTTGTTATGAGCAGCTAGCTAAAGGTTACTCGATTGCTTTTAACACTCGTGCTGGGTTGCCACCAATGACAACATTGCTACCAAAGCTTTTTGTCACAACGGCTCCCGAGGCAACAACAACATTGTCACCTAACGTCACTCCAGGGTTGATCGTTGCATGACCACCAATCCAACAGTTGTTACCTATTCTGATTGGCTTTGCAAACTCTAACCCACTATTTCTCTGAATCGGATCGATTGGATGAGTTGCCGTATAGATTCCGACCTGTGGTGCTATAAAACAGTTTTCACCAATACGAACTTCCGCTACGTCCAAAATGACACAGCCAAAATTGGCATAGAAATTCTCACCAACGTGTATATTCAGCCCGTAATCGCAGTTGAAAGTCGATTCAATGTGAATGCTATTTCCTGTAGAACCCAACAAGGATTTGACTATCTTTGCTCTTTTATCTGGGCAACTTACACTAGTTTGATTTAGCTTCTCTGTGAGTAAACGAGCCTCAAGACGCAACTTGACGAGCTCAGCGTCACTCGGATCGTAATACTCACCAGAGAGCATTTTTTCTCTTTCTGTCATATATAACTCAGTTCTAAATTTTAATGCTGCTCATAACGCCCGGCTAAGGGGTTGACAACGCACTACCGAACTCAAAAACCACTGTAAACATCGAACTTCAATTTTGTACTAAAGCCGCCACGCGTTGGCAATCCCTCTTGAGCCGTTTGTTAGCCGACATCTACACAATAGAGTGCATTAGCTGGCTTTTCTACGAAATACGACCAAACATGCTTATACACTTCGTGTTGGTTTGGAAATGGAGCCAATCCAAGAGCTTCCTCTAAACTGCACCACTTATACTCTGTATGTTCTTCATTTAAAACCACCCCTTGCTCTGGTGGGCACATCACTACGAAAACAGGTATGAGCTGAATAACATTAACACTGGCTTCGTAGAATTGTTCTAGAAACTGAGCATTATATAGGGCTGAAGCCTCAATTTGTGTTTCTTCTCTGAACTCTCGAGTGATGGCGTCAATGCCTGTTTCGCCTTGTTCAATTGAACCTGCAACATGACACCAGAAGCCACCTTTTACTCGCTTCATAAGCAGAAGCTTCATTTCACCATCAATTTCCGAGACTGCCACCCCTGAAACAACAGATGAATTTAATGGAATCATATTTACCTCTGAATTTGAAATTTTCGCTTGTCGGCTAACGCCCAATTAAGGGGTGAGCAACGCCACCACCCAACCTAAAGCATTGTATCGTAACCACTAAAATTGAAGTAGAAGCAAAAATACCAAGCGTTGGGAATCCCTCTTAAATT
>NZ_JAMQXI010000010.1:0-3117 GCF_024743775.1 Vibrio sp. RM-69-4 | reverse complement strand
CTCCCAAATTGAGTTGGTTACGAATGTCGATAAATTGGTTCAAATTGGAGTACTATGCTGCGATTGCACTGATTTGAAGAACACGATGACAATTCCAATTAAAAATGTATCTAGTACGGAAATTTCTTGCTCAAACTGTCAGGCTTGTTGCTGTCGTTTAGAGGTCATGATCATTACAGATACAGGTGTGCCAGAGCAACACATTGCTTTCGACCAATGGGGTGGGGAAACCATGCTACGTTTGGCGGATGGTTGGTGCTCAGCTTTAGATCGAGAAACATTCATGTGCACGATTTATGAGAATCGACCTTGGATTTGTCGAGAGTTTGAAATGGGCTCTTATGAATGTCGAGATGAAAGGTCAGATTTATCTTAAAAATTATGTTCGATAAATCAGAGTGTTGTTAGCCATAACAAACGGTTAAAGAGGGACTGCCAACGCGTGGCGGTTTTTGCTCAAATCGGCATTTGTGATTACGGCTGTTATTTTGAGCTCAGTGTTTTGCGTTGTCAGCCCCTTAACCGGGCGTTAGGTTCAATTAGGTAACATATGAGAAGAAATCGAAATATTAGTAACATCATAAATGGTGGCCCAGCTCTTGATCTAGTTTCTGCTGTAGAACGATTCGTATATAGAACTCCGTTAGATGGAAATGAAGCTATACATTTTGAAGAGCTAGATCAAGACTTGCTGCAATATGCATTAGCTTCAAAAGAAATTTCGGAGTCAACAGCATTACATAAAGTATTAAGCGATCTAGCTTATATAGAGTTTTACCTATATTTATACGATGACCTAGACTGGGTTGGTGAATATACAGATTTCTCTGAGTATGCAATCAGCATGTTTAAGCATATGAATATCGCAGTGCCTAGAGAGTTTTATCGAAAATCCCCTGATGGGATTATTGAGGCTAGGGATCTACATCGAAACCTTTTCTTGTCTGGTCTACAGGTTTTTGTTGATTCCGCATTTGCACATTTGTGGTATCGCAAAGCATTTCTATTTGATTTTAATACGAGGTTAGCAGAAAAAATATCGCCATTAATGAAACAACAGTATCCTATCCTAGAAAAGGATGGACAGTTACCTAGAGTCCAGCATTTTAATAAGTGGATTAGAGATTTAATTCTTAATCGTGAGGGAGGACTGTGCCATTACTGTGGTACCCCTGTTGCTATTCCTTCCATACCAAACCAGACGTATGACATAGACCATATGGTCCCTATCGCACGTGGCGGTACAAATGATCCCACGAACCTAGTTCTGTCATGTCCAAAATGTAACAACAAGAAGCGAGCAAAAGTACAATATATTCCAGATACTTTCGCGTGGCCAATTAGAACCTAACAAAGCATTTAAGAGGGACTCACAACGCGTGGCATTTTTGCCATGCGTTTGTTTTTGTGATGAATGTGCTATGCATTAAGTGCTTTTGTGCGTTGTTCGCCCCTTAATGCGGCGTTATGCAACTCAGGTAAATTTAGGGGCTCAATCTTTTGGGATTTCTCTGGCTATTCGTTTTGTGTTGTCGGCAAATGAGCACTTTCACCCTCAGATTCGTTGTTTACTCAAACCGTAAAACAGGCAAGGTTCTTTGTTTGCCTCAATCAATTTTAGCGCTGGTTTGCTGTGAAATTTGTGGGCGCAAAGTGTGGAAAGGGCAAGTTTATCGAGCATTTTGTACTTGCTGAAGTTTTCGCTCGTTGAGTTTTCCTGACATAAAAGCTTGGCTTGTTGCTGAAAGGTGGACTTTGTTTTGGCGGCTCATTTATCACAGTTCTTGCTTGGGTTGATTCTTGAATCACTCAACCATTGCAATTGTGGCTTTTGATCGTGTAAATTCGGTTTATCTCATTGAATTTGCATAACAAACGGCTCAAGAGGGATTGCCAACGCGTGGCGACTTTAGTGCAAAATTGAAATTCAGTGTTTACAGTGTGTTTTTTAAGTTCGGCGGTGCGTTGTCAACCCCTTAGCCGGGCGTTAGCTGAATGGTGGTAAATATCAGTATGATCAAAATTAGAAAATATAAAGAATCAGATGCTCGTGATTTATGGGCTATTTTCTATCACACGATTCGTAATGTGAATATACGTGATTATACTCAAGCGCAAGCCGAAGCATGGGCTCCCAACGGATTTTCTTCTGATATATGGCAGCGCAAAATGAATTCGATTTCTCCTTTTGTTGCAGAAATCGGTGGTGAAATAGTTGGTTATGCCGACCTTCAAGAAAGCGGATTAATTGATCATTTCTTTTGTCACCATGAGCATCAAGGTAAAGGTATCGGACGAAACTTGATGGAGCACGTGTTAAAAGTTGGCGAGTTACAAGGAATTATTAGGTTTTACTCTGAAGTCAGTATTACAGCTCGCCCGTTTTATGAGAAGTTTGGCTTCAAAGTTGCGCAAGAACAAATGGTAGAAGTCCGAGGCCAAAAGCTGCGTAACTTTGTTATGGAAAAATTCAGCTAACAAACGGCTCAAGAGGGATTGCCAACGCATGGCGACTTTGGTGCAAAATTAAAGTTCAGTGTTTAAGTGTGTTTTTTGAGTTCGGCGGTGCGTTGTCAACCCCTTAGCCGGGCGTTAGTTGTTGGAGACAAAATTTGAAACTTGAGAAAATTGGTATATCACTTACTGTGCTGTGGTTTACAGTTATTGTTGCGCTAATTTCTGTAACTTGGCCTGATGCAAAGGCCTTAGAATTAAATGAGTGGGGCGATTTTTTGGCTGGGATTTTTGCCCCAGTGGCGTTTCTTTGGCTAATTGTTGGCTACAACTTGCAAAGGCATGAGTTGTCACTTAATACAAAAGCTTTAGAGGTACAAGGTCTTGAACTTCAGCGCCAAGCCGCAGAATTAGAAAAGCAAACAAAATTCCAAGAAATACAAGCTGAATTGGCGGAACAAACAAGTAGTGATCTCCGCAGAAAACAGCACCTAAAGTCTTTAGGTTTAGGGGAGCATTGGGACAACAGGAGCTCCCTGGAAAACAACAACTAACAAACAATTTAAGAGTGATTCAGCACGCTTGGCATTTTTGGTTTGGGTTGAATTTAGTGTTTACGGTGGTTTCGTTAATTGTCGTGGTCGCGTGCTTCACACCTTAATT